>JAFGFX010000165.1 GCA_016930855.1 Sedimentisphaerales bacterium
GACCACCCCGACCACTCCCTAACCGGCACCACGGGGGCGAATAAGGCTGGCGAGATTGGTATAGGCTATTCATCCTATCGCCGTGTGTATAGGTAAACAAGGCGGGCGGTGTCCGTGTGGCCGGGCAAAAAGGGACATCCTGGAAAGGGCCGGACAATGAAATTGGCCGATCTGGCACAACGGCTGGGGGCACGCCTGACGGGGGACGGCGGCAGGCAGATCCGGTCGGTGGCCTCCCTGGCCGAGGCCGGACCGGAGGATCTGTCGTTCGTCACGGACGACCGCTATGCGGCGCAGTTGGCCGAAAGCCGGGCGGCGGCCGTCCTGGTGCCGCAGGATTTATGCCTGGAAGGCCCGGCGGGCCCCGCCGCGCTTGTGCGGGTTGGCGACGTGAACGCCGCCCTGGAGCAGGTGCTGGAGTGGTTCGCCCCGGCGGCGGATGATCCGGCGCCGGGCGTGCATCCGACGGCGGTGGTCGCTCCATCCGCCCGCCTGGGCCGCCGGGCGGCCGTGGGACCCGGCGCGGTGATCTCCGAGCGGGTCACTGTCGGTGATGACAGCATCATCGCGGCGGGCTGCGTCCTGGAGGCGGACGTGCAGGTGGGCCGGTCCTGCCGGCTGGGACCCAATGTGGTGGTGCGCTACGGCTGCCGGATCCAGGATCGAGTCATTATCCATGCCAACAGCACCATTGGGACGGACGGCTTCGGCTACCGGCTGGTCGAGGGGCGCCATCGCAAGATCCCCCATATCGGCTCGGTTCTCATCGAGGACGACGTGGAGATCGGGGCCAACAGCTGCGTGGATCGGGCCAAGTTCGGCCTGACGCGGATCGGAAGAGGGACCAAGATTGATAATCTGGTGCAGATCGCCCATAATGTGCAGGTGGGCGAGCACTGCATCGTGGTGGCCCAGGCGGGCGTCGCCGGCAGCGCCACGCTGGGACGTTACGTGGTGTTGGGCGGCCAGTCGGGCGTGCGGGACCACGTACACCTCGGCGACGGCGCCCGCATCGGCGCCCAATGCGGCATTATGCAGGATGTCCCGTCCGGCCAGGACATGGTCGGCACGCCGGCCCGGCCCGCGCGGGTGTTTTTCCGGGAGGTGGCCAGCTTGCAGAAGCTGCCGGAGCTGGCCAAGCAAGTCAAACAGTTACGCAGGCAAATGGACCAAGGTGGAAGCGCAGCGAACCATAGCCAAACCGATTGACCTGGAGGGCAAGGGACTCTTCAGCGGACGGACCGCCCGGGTGACCTTCAAACCGGCCGAGCCGGATACCGGGGTCGTGTTTGTCCGCACGGATCTGGCCGGGCCCATCCGGATCCCGGCCCGGATTCATTGCCTGGCCCCCCGGTCGCGCCGCACCACCCTGCGCAACGGCAAGGTCGTGATCGAGACCGTTGAGCACTGCCTGGCGGCCGTCTGCGGCCTGGAGATCGACAACATCGAGATCGAGATCCGGGGCGAGGAGCTGCCCAATACCGACGGCAGTTGCCGGCCTTACGCCCAGGCGCTCCAGCAGGCCGGGACGATCGAGCAGGATCGCCCGCGCCGCCCGCTGGTAATCGAGGAGCCGGTGATGGCCCAGGAGGGCGCCGCCCGGGTGTACGCCCTGCCCGGCCGGCCGGACGAGTTGAATATCCTGTACGATCTGGATTACGCCGATGTGCCGTCGATCGGCAGGCAATGCTATCATTATCGCGCCAGTCCGGACAACTTCCTCCGGGAGATCTCCGCGGCCCGCACCTTCCTGACCGAGCCGGAGGCGCGGGAATTTCAAAAACGCGGCATCGGCGCCCACCTCTCGGCCGGCGATATCCTGGTGCTGGGCCGCGACGGGCCCATCCAAAACGAGCTGCGCTTCGCCGACGAGTGCGTCCGTCACAAGATCGGGGATCTGCTCGGCGACCTCAGCCTGGTCGGCCGGCATCTGCGCGGCCGGCTGGTGGCCTATCGCAGCGGGCACAGCTGCAACCACCTGCTGGCGAAAAAACTGCTGGAGTCGCTGGACAAGCAGCAGCGCCGCCGGCAGACGAACCTGGAGGCCATCCTGGACATCCGCAAGATCCAGAAGATCCTGCCCCATCGCTACCCCTTCCTGCTGGTGGACCGGGTGGTGGAGATGGACGGGGACCGCCGGGCGGTGGGGATCAAGAACGTGACAATGAACGAGCAGTTCTTTCAGGGGCACTTTCCCGGCATTCCCATCATGCCGGGGGTGCTGATCGTCGAGGCGCTGGCCCAGATGTCCGGCCTGCTGTTCGCCCAGCGCCTCGAGCATACCGGCCAGTTGGCGGTGCTGCTGAGCATGGACAAGGTCAAGATGCGCCGGGCGGTGGTGCCGGGCGATCAGTTGATCCTGGAGGTCGAGGCGGTGCGGGTCAAGAGCCGCACCGGCGATTGTCGCTGCCGGGCCCTGGTCGGCAGCCAGGTGGCCGCGGAGGCCCAGATCCGCTTTATGCTGGTCGACGCCGATCCGGTCTAGCCCGGATATTTCATGTGGTTTTGGCGAATGGGAATATAACTACAGTATCCAAATGCGTTACGCACTTTTTTACTTGATTGGCGACCTGAACAGTCTGTTTTACGCGCGAATGGTCGTTCGCCGCCGCGGCCGATATGGCGTTGGCGGAATTCGAAGTTATATGTTTTCGCTGGAGGCAGACGCTGGGGTATTCCCGACCGGCGCCGCCGGCAGGAGCATTGAAAATCCATGAGCACGATTGCCCCGACAGCGGTGGTGGATCCGACCGCCCAGGTGGGTCAGGACGTGACGATCGGCCCCGGCTGCGTCGTGGCGGCCGGCGTGATTATCGGAGACGGCTGCGAGCTGCGGGCGAACGTGTATCTGGCCGCCGGCGTCGAGCTGGGCAGACACAATCGCTGTTTTGCCAACTGCGTCCTGGGCGAGGAGCCGCAGATCCTGGGCGGATCCGTGGGCGATACCCGGCTGGTCATCGGCGATCACAACACCTTCCGGGAGAACGTCACCATCAGCCCCGGCTCGGCCCGGGGCAACGGCCGGACCGTCATTGGCCATCACAACTACTTCATGATCGGTTCGCACATCGGCCATGACTGCGACGTGGGCGATCACGCCATGATCGGCAACTACGCCCAGGTGGCCGGACACTGCAAGCTGGAGAACCATGTCTGGTTGAGCCCTTGGACGGGCCTCCAGCAGTTTGTCACCATGGGGCGCTTCGCCTACACCGGGGGATTCAGCGCCGTATTCCACGATCTGCCGCCCTTTGTCCGGGCGGCGGGCGCCTATCCCTGCACGGTCCGGGGGCTCAACGTCGTCGGATTGCGTCGGGCCGGATTCACCCCCGAGGCCATCGCCAAGCTGATGGAGGCCTATCGGCGGTTGTTTCGCCGCCCGACCGGCGAGCCGTTTTCCCGGGCCGTCGAGGAGCTGGCCGGCCAGGACGAGCTGGATGAGAACGTGCGGCATCTGGTGAATTTCCTCCGCCGCAGTCACCAGCATCGCATGGGGCGTTACCTGGAGCTGTTTCGCTAAGACGGCTGCCGTACAAACAGGACAACGGAGTCCACATGACGGACATATCGAAATGGGCAGTGGTCGATCCGTCGGCCGAACTGGCCGCGAACGTGCGCGTCGGGCCCTTCTGCGTGGTCGGGCCGCACGTGCAGATCGCGGACGGCTGTGAGCTGATGAATCATGTGACGATCCGGGGCCATACCCGCGTCGGCGCGAACAACGTGTTTTATCAGAACGTGGTGATCGGGGTGGCCCCCCAGGATCTCAAGTACGAAGGAGGGCCCACCGAGACCCTGATCGGCGCGCACAATGTGTTTCGCGAGAACGTCACGGTGCATCGGGGCACGGAACTGGGCCTCGGCCAAACGGTGATCGGCAGCAACAACCTGATCATGGTGGGCTGCCATATCGCCCACGACTGCATCCTGGAAGACAAGATCCTGCTGGGCAACGAATCCCTCCTGGCCGGCCACGTCAAGATCGAGCAGGGCGCGGTGGTCTCCGCGCTGGTCGGCATCCACCACTTCGTGACGGTGGGCCGCTACAGCTACATCGGCGGCCTGACGCCGGTCCGGCGGGATGTGCCGCCCTTCGTGAAGTTCTCCGGGGACCCCAACGAGGTGCGGGCGCTCAACGCCGAGGGGCTCAAGCGGCATGACTTCAGCGAGGCGGATATCGCCGACTTGAAGCAGGCCTTCCGCCGGCTGTTTCGCACCGGATTGCCCCTGACCAACAGCCTCGACGCCCTGGAGGCCGAGGGCCCCCACGGCGAGCACGTGGACTATCTTTGCCGGTTTCTGCGCTGCAGTTTCCAGGGCCGCTACGGCCGCCACCTGGAAGGCCAGCGGCGCGATCAGCGCCGCCATCGGCGGTTTCGCCAACCGGCCGAACTGCGCGACAACCCAACCTCCGAAGGATGACCATGGACAAACGACTGCGCACGGCCGTGATCGGCGCCGGCAAGATGGGGCGGCTGCACAGCCGCATCTACAGCCGCATGGAAACGGTGGACCTGGTGGCCATCGTCGACAAGGATGCGGCCAAGGCCGAGGCCCTCGCCCGGGAATACGCCACTACGGCCTATGCCGATATCGGACAGATCCTGGATCGGGTCGATGCCGTGACCGTCGCGGTCCCCACCGAGGCGCACGGGCAGGTGGCCGAGCCGTTTTTGCGGCGCTCGATCCCGGTGTTGGTGGAAAAACCGCTGGCCTTCTCCCTGGAGGAGGCCCAGCGGATGCTGGAATTGGCCCGCCAGGGCGACTGCACGCTGCAGGTGGGCTATTCCGAACGCTTCAATCCGGTGGTGCAGGCGATGAAACGCCTGCAGATCGAGCCGCGATTCATGGAGGCCCAGCGGATCTCGCCCTACACGTTCCGCTCCACCGATGTCGGCGTGGTGCTGGACCTGATGATCCACGACATCGACATCATGCTGTCGCTGGCCCGCAACCCCGTGCGGCAGGTGCAGGCCGTCGGCGTGAACGTCCTAGGCGAACACGAGGATATCGCCAACGTGCGGCTGGAGTTCGACAACGGCTGCGTGGCCAACTTGACCGCCTCGCGCCTGGCCCTGAAAACCGAGCGCAAGGTGCGGATCTTCAGCGAGGAGGCCTATCTCTCGCTGGATTACCTCCAAAAGAGCGGCCTGATGATCAGCAAGGCGGCCAATATCGACATGGTGCAGTGGCTGCGCCAGCAGCAGGACGAGAACGGCCAGATCCACCTGGAAAACGCCGCCTGGCAGGACCTGGTGCGGGTCGAGATGTTGAACATCGACGACCGCGAACCGCTGGAACTGGAGCAGGAGGCCTTCGTGCAGTCGGTGCGGGACGGCTCGCCGCCCCAGGTCTCGGCCGAAGACGCCATCGCCGCCATGGAGCTGGCCGAGTGGATCGTGCGGGAAATCCGCAGCCATCCCTGGCAGCGTCAGGCGCTGTGACGGCCGCCGCCGGTGGGGTGATGCAACGTTTCGCCCTGACCTGTCGCGCCGTTGCGGTGGATGTCCGTAGGGGTTGGCGCCGGCAGTATACCCCGGGCGATTGAGGCGCCCGGCCGTGCGGGAATCGATTTGAGGAAGGTGACATGTCCCAGTTGAATGTTAATATCGATCACGTGGCGACGCTGCGCCAGGCGCGGCTCGTCGAGGAGCCGGACCCGGTTTGGGCCGCCGTGGAATGCGAGCTGGGCGGCGCCGCCGGCATCACCATGCACCTGCGGGAGGATCGCCGCCACATCCAGCCACGGGACGTCCGGCTGGTGCGCCAGACGGCCGCCGTGAAGGTCAACCTGGAGATGGCGATGACCGAGGCGATGATCCGCTTCGCCGTCCAGCTCAAGCCGGACCAGGTCACGCTGGTGCCGGAGAAACGCCGGGAATTGACCACCGAGGGCGGACTCGACTGCGTCCGGCAGCAGCGGCGCCTGGCCGCCGCCGTGCGCCGTCTGCGGAAGGCCGGCATCGAGGTTTCCGCCTTTATCGCCCCGACGGCGGATCAGGCGGCGGCGGCGGCGGATGCCGGCTGCCAGGCCGTCGAGCTGCATACCGGCGCGTACGCCAACGCCCGGGGGCCGGCGGCAATCGCCCGCTGCCTGCGGGCCCTGGAGACCGGACGCGATGCCGCCTGGCAGCGCAACCTGATCGTCCACGCCGGACACGGATTGAACTATCGCAATATCGGTCCGGTCGCCCAGATCGAGGCCCTGGCGGACTTCAACATCGGCCACAGCATCATCGCCCGTTCGGTCTTTGTCGGGCTCCGCCAGGCCACCCGCCAGATGATCGAGTTGCTGGGCGCCTACGGCGGGCCGTCCGGCATCGAGTAGCGCGGCGCAACCGGCCGGAGACCGGCGGGAGGCGTCCGGACCAAGGGAACGTTTTTTGAGGAGATGACCATGTTTAGCGGCAGCCTGGTGGCGTTGATCACGCCGTTTGCAGAGGGGCAGGTGGATTACGAGACCCTGCGCGAGTTGGTCGATTTCCAGATCAACAGCGGCATCGATGGGATCGTCCCCGTGGGCACGACCGGGGAATCGCCCACCTTGAGCCACGAGGAGCACCAGGAGGTGATCCGCGTGGTGGTCGAGGAAGTGGACGGCCGCGTGCCGGTCATCGCCGGGGCGGGTTCCAACAGCACGGCCGAGGCCTTGAAGCTGACGCGCTTCGCCAAGGAGGTGGGCGCCGATGCCACGCTGCAAGTGGCGCCCTATTACAACAAGCCCACCCAGGAGGGGCTCTATCAGCATTTCGCCACGATCGCCGCCGAGGTGGACCTGCCGATGATCATCTACAACATCCCCGGCCGCTGCGTGGTGAACATCGAGCCGCGAACCCTGGTGGAACTGGCCAAGATCGAGAACATCGTCGCCGTCAAGGAGGCCTCCGGCCAGTTGGACCAGGTCTCCGAGATCGCCACCCGCACGAACCTGACCATCCTGTCCGGCGACGACAGTCTGACCCTGCCGATCGCCTCGGTGGGCGGCCAGGGCGTCATCTCCGTGGTGGCCAATATCGTGCCGACCGACGTCAAGGCGTTCACCGACGCGATCCTCGTCGGGGATTTCGCCACGGCGCGGCAGTGGCATAACAAGCTGTTCGCCCTCGGCAAGGCCCTCTTAAGTCTGGCGACCAATCCGATCCCCATCAAGGCGGCGATGGCCCAGCTGCATATGGCCTCCGAGGAGGTGCGCCTGCCGCTGGTGCCGCTGGCGGCCGCCAAGAAGGAGATTCTGGCGAACATCCTGACCGAATACGGTTTGCTGGCGTAGCAACGACGGCGATTTTTTTCGTTGCGATAGTATAGGTTAGGCAGTCCTGTCTGCGCCGGTAGGAATCCGCCGCGAAGGCAAACATTCCGGGAGTTGCGACGATGAGGCCCACTCGACGTATCGGGAAACGATTGTTACTGTTCCTCTGGCTGTGTGTCCTGGCGGCGTTCGCCCCGGTTCCGCTGTCGGCGGCGCCGGTGGCGACGACCGCGGCACCGGCAATCCAGGCCCGGTGCGGCCGGGGCATGCTCCTGGACGTGGCGGGCCGCCGCGTTTTGCTGCTGGCGGGGACGCCCTATCAGATGGGCTACCAGCAGGGCCGGCTGCTCTCGGACGAGATCAAGACCTTGGTCCAGACGGTGCTGACCGTGTCCCAGGCCGGCTTCGATCCGGCGACGGGCGGCCTGGAAGGCGCCTGGCGGCGCTGCCGGCCCTTTATCGAGCCGCGCCATCTCCAGGAGATGGAGGGGCTGGCCGACGGGGCCGGCATCGAGCTGGTGAAGGTGCAGCGGGCCAACGTGTTTCCGGAGCTGTTTCATTGCAGCGGATTCGCCCTCTTCGGCCGGGCCACCCAACAGGGCCGCCTGCTGCACGGGCGGATCCTCGACTACATGACCGAGGCGGGCCTGCAAAACCAGGCGGTGATCACCGTGGCCCGGCCGCAAGGCCGCCACGGATTTATCAGCGTCGGGTACGCCGGATTTCTCGGTTCCGTGACCGGGATGAACGAAAAACAAATCGCCATCGGCGAGATGGGCGGTCGCGGCGAGGGGCACTGGGACGGCATGCCGATGAGCTTTCTGGTCCGCCTGGCCCTGGAGCAGGCCGATACCCTTTCGGAGGCGGTGGAGATCTTTCGCCGCACGCCGCGGACCTGCGAATATTACTACGTGATCTCGGACGGCAAGATCCCCGACGCCCGGGCCCTGGCCTGTACGCCGGACCAGTTCGAGCTGCTCAAGCCCGGCCAGAGCCATCCGCTCCTGCCGCACGGCATGCCGGATACGGTGCTGGTCAGTGGCGATGACCGCTACGAGCATCTGGCGCGGCTGGTGCGCCAGCAATACGGCTCGATCGACCTGGACGCGGCGCTGGATCTGATGAATCGGCCGGTGGCGATGGAAAGCTGCCTGCATCGGGTGCTGTTTGTGCCGGCGGAGGGAAAACTGCTGGCGGCGGATGCCGCCGAGGCGACCGGCGAGAGGTATGCCGCCTGCTATCAGCCCTATTATCCCTACGATCTAGGGCAGTTGCTGGCGATGATCCCGCAAGAGACGCCGGCAGGTGTCGAGTCGATTCCGGCCCGGCCGGCCAATCCGGCGGCCGGCGAGCCATCCGATGCGCCGGCCGGCGAGCCCAACGGCATCGCCGGCGAACCGGCTGGGAAAAAACGCCGCTGGAGCGGCATGGTGCCGGCCGCATCGATCCGGCCGCTGCCGCCGGCCGGCGATCCCCGGCAACAAGAGCTGCTGCAAACCTATCCGATCTCGAACGAGGCCTTCTCCTATCAGGTGCTCTGGCGGCGAAACACCCTCGGCTACGACGTCTACGAGATCCGCTTTCCCTCGCCGGTTCTCGGAACCGTCGCCGAGAACAACACCGTCTATTGCGAATACTATCATAAAGAGGACAGCCAGCGGCATCCGGTCGTAATCCTGCTGGATATTCTGGATGGGTCCCTGAAGGTGCCGCGGGTCCTGGCCCATGCCCTGGCCGATGCGGGAATCGACGCCTGCATCATGATCATGCCGCATTACGGGGCCCGCCGTTCGGCCGATGAACGGCAGTTGCAGGGTCTGCTGTCCAGTCCGGCCCGGTTGATCGACTCGGTGCGGCAGGCCGTGCTGGACATCCGCCGCACGGCGCGGTGCCTGGCGAATTTGGAGTTGGTGGATTCCCGGCGGATCGGTCTGTGCGGAGTGAGCATGGGCGGATTCGTCGCGGCCCTGGCCGCCGGCATCGACGGCGGATTCGATCGGGTGGCGGTCCTGCTGGCCGGGGGCGATCTGGCGGGGGCGCTGACCACCAATGCCCGGGAAGTGGAATCGATCCAGGAGGTTCTCGTCGAGCACGGCCTGACCGGCGAGGCGCTGGAGGAGATTTTGGCCCCAATCGAGCCGCTGCGTTTTGCCGATCGGCTGCGAAGCTGCAACGTGCTGATGATCAATGGTTCGACCGACACGATCGTGCCGCCGGCCTGTGCCACCAAGCTGGCCGAGGCGGCCGGCGCCCGGATCTGCTGGTTTCCGGCCGATCACTACGACATGATCAAGTACCTGTTGCCGGCGCTGTCGCTGGTGCGGGGACATTTCTCCCCGGAGAACTGGTCAGAAAAGGATGAATCCGCGTTGAAAACGCCCTGATCCCGCCACGTTAGCCCCGCCGCTCTGGCCTTGTCGCTCTGGTTGCGCCGTTCAGACGGCCTCTTTCGGCGCGGGCACCGTGGCGGCCTCCTGCACGGCCTGGCGATAGACGCGGACCAGGCGGTCGATCATGCGGCTGGTCAAAAAATGCCGGCGCAGGTGCTGCTGGGCGTTGGCGGCCAGCGCGCGGGCCCGCTCGGGATGGTGGATGAGTTCCTGCAGCGCCTCGGCAAGTTGATCGACCTGGCCGAAGTCGACCGTTAGAGCCGTCTTGTCCTTGACGATCAGGTCGTGGTTGATGCTGTCCACCGCCACGACGGCGTTGCCGATGCTCATCGCCTCGAGCAGCTCGGGCCGCCAGCGCTTCACCGGCCAGGGCTGCACGAAGATATCCACCTCCCGAAACACCACTTTATAGGCATCGCTGATGGACAGCATCGACTCGACGGGCGGGAGAAAGTGGACCTGCTGCTGGATGGCCAGCTCCTTGGCCTGCCGCCAGAGCTGGTGTTGATAGGGGCCGTTTCCGCTGAGCAGCAGCTGCGGCAGCGGTCCGGATTCACTGATCAGTTGGACGGCCTGGAGCAGTTCGCTCAGGCCGCGTCCCTCGGTCAGGGGCCCGCAGTACATCAGCACCGGCGCCGCGGCGGGCCGGGAAAAGCAGGTCACCTCCTTGCCGAGATGGGTGCCGATCGGCAGGAACTGGATGCGCCGTTTGCGCCGGGGGTATCGCCGGCGCAGTTGGCGGCAGATGGAGCTGTAGCAGCAGAACACGCCCGCGCAGAGCGGATCGGAAAGTAACGCGCGGGCCGGGTCCGCGTCCAGCAGCGACACGACGTAGCGGACCTGCAGCTGGCGGCTGATCTGGCGGACGAGGTCGATCTGCTGCTCGCTCAGGGCGTGCAGCAGGTTCGGCTTGAAGGGGCGCAGGGTGTCCGTCAGCCGCCGGACGCGCCGCTGGGGAAACAGCCGGTCGATATAATACCAATAGGGCGAGTGGATCGTGGTCTGGCGGTCGGTCATGTTGATCCGGCGGATGGGGGTGCGGTAGCCGCGGGTCTCGGTGATCAGGCGGATCGGCGGACTGGGGACGTAGCGGAGCAGCTTGCTGCGGCCCAGGCTCAGCAGGCTCAGCTCGGCGACCTCGTCGATCAGGCCGACCGCCAGGCGCCGCAGGACCGGCCCGTAACAGCGCAGGGCCCGCTCGTCGGCGACCATGACCACCCACAAGGGGGATAGGACCGGGCCGGCCGGTTCACCGGCCGTTTGCGGCGGGATTGTCGGCAACGTATCAGCCATGTCGCTTTACCATTCGATGTGCAGTTCCCAGGGCATAAACAACACCGGTTCCTGGCGCTGCAACAATTGCATCAACTGCCAGCCGTGAAATAGGATCCGCTGCAGGGAGCGCGGACCGGCCGCCGCCAGCCAGGGCGTGACCGCCCCGGTCGGCGCCTGGCGCTGCAGAAAAGCATACGTCGGCTCCGGTGCTTCCGACTGGGCCAGCAGGGTCTCCAATATCTCGAGCAGGCCTTTGGGGCGGGGCACCGTGCGGAGGTTATAGGTTTCGATGTTTGCCTGCCGGGCCGCCAGTCGAATGGCGTCCTGCAGGCCGCCGAGCTGGTCGATCAGGCCGAGTTCCAGGGCCCGGGCGCCGGTGTAGATCCTTCCCTGGGCCAGGTCGGCGAGCGGCTCCTGGAGTTTCTCGCCGCGGGACTGGTCCACCCGCTGCAGGAAGATGTCGTAGGTTTCGCGCATCATCCGCGTGATCCTGAGGCGCTGCTGGGGACTGAACGGCTCGGTCAGGGAGAACAAGCCGGCGTTTTGGCCGCGGCGGTAGGCGTAGGAGCTGATGCCGATTTTGTCCAGCAGGCCGCCGAAGACGAATTTGCCGCCCACCACGCCGATCGAGCCGGTGATCGTGGTGGGCTCGGCCAGGATCATCGGTGCGCCGCAGGCGATGTAATACCCGCCGGACGCCGCCACGTCGCCCATGCTCACGATGACGGGCTTGGTCTCGGCCAGCTTGCCGATGGCGCGGTAGATGATGTCGCTGGCGGTGGCGCTGCCGCCGGGCGAGTCGATCCGCAGGACGAGAGCCTTGATGTCCGGATTGTTTTGGGCGCGGTCCAGGGCCAGGCGAATCGTGCGGCTGCCGATGACGCTGCCGAAGAGATCCTCGACGCTGTCGCCGTCCATGATGGGGCCGTTGATGTAACAGATGGCGATGGCGTCGCCGGGCGGCTCGGGCGGACCGGTCAGCATCTCCTGGAGGATGCCCATCAGGGCGAAGGGATTGTCCAGCTTGGCGGGGATCTGCCGGGGTTGGTTGTAATCGGTCCGCAGATCCACGGGGGCGCCGTTCTGCTCGGCCAGATAGTCCAAAAAGTCATCGCGATAGAGCACCCGGTCGATCAAGCCGGCCTCGCGGGCGGCGCGGGCCGTGTAGGGGCCGTTGTCGATGAGTTCCTCGACGCGCGGGCGGTTTAGGTCGCGCCCGCGGCAGATAGTCTGGATGAACTCGTCGAAGAGGGAATCGAAGATCTCGTCCATTTGCCGCCGTTCGAACTCGGATGGTTCGGTGCGGGTGAACGGCTCGGCGGCGCCCTTGTAATCGCCCATCTGGATGAAGTCGGCCTTCAGGCCCAGCATGTCGAACAGGCCCTTGAAATAGATCGATTGGCCGGACAGGCCCGTCAGCATCACATAGCCGGTCGGAGTCAGGCAGATCGAGTCGCAGGCGGTCGCCAGCAGGTAGGTGCCCTGGTCCAGCGATTCGGCATAGGCGTAGGCCTTCTTGCCCTGCCGGCGCAGCTGCGCGATGGCCGAGCGAAGCTCGCTGACCTGGGCCCAGCCGATCGAGGGATTTTCGATGCTGACGATCAGGCCCGCCAGGGACGCGTCCTCGCCGGCGCGCTGCAGGGTCTGCTGCAGGTCGATGATGCTCGAGCTGCCCTCGCCACTGGCCAGGGAGAGCATTGACAGGCCGGGTGCCTCGGTGATCAGCCCCTGGATCCGCAGGACCGCCAGCGCCGCGGGCGCGGCCGTCCGTTCGGGCTGGTTGGGATCCGCCGTCTGGTTGGGATCGACCCGGCCGCCGTCGGTTTCGTCCGCCGCAAAGACCGATACCGCCGCGGCCAGAAACCAGGCCAGCGCGGCGATGCGGACAACGCGATGAGTCCCTCCCGGCGCCGCGAGACTAGCGTGGCAGGATGACATGATAAGCTACTCCATGCAGGTGTTTTTGGTTATCGATAATCCATCTCGGAAACGGTTCCTTGGGTATCCTAGTAGCCCGCCGGCGTCGGGTCAATGTCTGATTTTGGCCGGCGGGCGGCCTCGGGTATCAGCCGCTCCGGCTCAGCAGGATCTGATGGACCGCGGCCGCCGCGAGCCACACGGCAAAGCCCAGCCCCAGCGTCCCCGCCAGGGACCAGCGCCAGCGAAAGCCCAGAAGACAGGCCCCGAAAAACAGCAGGGCCGGCACGATCCCCCAGACGGCGCCCCGGACATAGCGGGTCATCCGGACCGGATCGCCGCCGCAGTCGGTGTACACCCAGAGCATCACCAGCAGGCCGGTCAGCGGCATCACGGCTATCAGGCCCGCCAGGGAGGGACGCACCCGGGCCAGTTGCGTACTGACGATGATGATTGCCAGGGTGATCAGGAGTTTGATGGTAAATTGCATGATTTATCCTTCGGGAAAATCGTGTGTTGCACCCCGCGAGGGCATACGCTGTTGCGGGCGATCCTCCGCCTGTGAGCCCGTTGTGATTGGAGTGAAAAGGGCGTCCGGGCCGGCGACGACACCAAGCCTGCATTATACCGCCAAACGGCCCCAAAGACCAGTGCCAAGGCCACCGCCCATGGCGGTCGCACCGAGCCGGCCCGCCGCTTGGCTTTAATTTGATTTTCGGTCTTGCCAGGGGGCGATTCGCTGCGTATAGTATGATTTTGCTGAATTGACGACCAGGGCTGCCATAGAGGATAAAGGACCGCCCGAACGCTTGCAGGAAAGGATTCGAATTCATGGCGGATCATTTTGCCGATCGACTGAGCAAGGCCATCGAGGACAAGCAGATCCCGGCCTGTGTGGGGATCGATCCCGTATACAGCCGCCTGCCCAGCCAGATACGCGAGAGAAAGGACCTTAACGACGAGAATGACATCGAGGCGGCGGTGGACGCCATTTTCGAGTTTACCACCCGCGTCCTGCGGATCGTGGCGCCCCATGTCCCGGCGGTGAAATTCAACAGTGCCTTTTTCGAGCGCTACTACTGGGAGGGGATCGAGAACTACTATTCGCTAATCCAGGAGGCCGATGAGCTGGGCCTAGAGGTTATCGGGGACGTCAAGCGGGGCGATATCGGCTCGACGGCCGAGGCCTATGCCGACGCCCACCTGAGGAATCCCGAATTCATGGAGATGGACGACATCGTCACCCCCGATGCGATCACCATCAGCGGCTTTTCGGGGCTGGACGGCATAAAGCCTTTTGCCGACGCGGCTTGTGAACAGGGCAAGGGGGTGTTTGTCTGGGTGCGCCCCAGCAATCCCTCGGCGGCCATCCTGCATGATTTCGCCAACGCCGATGGAAAGCGATTTTTTGAGGTCCTGGCCGAGCAGGTGGCCCTGCTGGCAGCCGAGGCGAAATATATCGGCGCGGAGGGCTTCAGCAATATCGGCATGGTGGTGGGGGGCACCGCCGCCGAGCAGGCCAAGGTCCTGCGGGAGCAGTATCCGCACATCTTTTTCCTGGTCCCGGGTTATGGCGCCCAGGGCGCTTCGGCGGCCGACTGCATGCAGTTCGCCAAGCCGGACGGCTCCGGCGTGCTGGTCAGCGCCTCACGTTCGATCCTCTACGCCTATGAGCAGCAAGCGTACCGGGAACGGTTCGGTTCGGATTGGGAAAAGTGCATCGAGCAGGCCTGCCTGGACATGAAGGCGGAAATGATCGCCGTCCGGCGCGGTCAGCAGCCCATAAATACGTAAATCCAAAGACCTGACCGGGCCTTTCCTTTATCATTTTGCGTTGCACTGGGAGGTTGATCCCGCGCCGTTTTTTTTGGCCTTTCGTAATGGCAATCCGGCCCTGCGGGTGGTAGGTCCACCGGGAGGCAAGGCCAACATGAAGCATTTTCCCCCGTCGTCTGCGGATTACTGGCAGGCAAGGCGGGTCTTGGTCATGGGTCTGGGCAGCTTCGGCGGCGGGATCGGGGTGACCCGGTTTCTGGCCGGCCGGGGAGCGCAGGTCACCGTCACGGATCAGCGATCCCGGCAGGAACTCGCCGAGAGTCTCGATCGGCTCGGCGACTGCCCGGTCGCCTATCATCTGGGCGGCCACGATTCCCAGGATTTCACCCGGGCGCGGACCGATGTGGTGGTGGTTAATCCGGCCGTCAAGCGGGACAATCCCTATCTTTGCCAAGCCCGGGGCGAGGGTCTGGTCCTGACCAGCGAGATGAACCTCTTTTTTGAACTCTGTCCGGCGACGATCGTGGGCGTGACCGGCAGCAACGGCAAGAGCACCACGGCGGCCATGACCGCGGCGGTCCTGGCGGCCGGTTCCGGCGAGGGGGCGGATATTCGAGCCGGTGATGGCACCGGCGTCCCGGCGGCGGGCCGCCGGGAAGATCGCAACGTCGGCGGCTATCGCCGCGTCTGGCTGGGCGGCAATATCGGCGGTGAGAATCTGCTTTGCCGGCTGGACGGGATCGCCGCGGACGACGTCGTCGTGCTCGAGTTGAGCAGTTTCCAACTGGAAGACCTGGGCCGGATCGAGCGCAGTCCCCAGGTCGCCGTGGTGACCAACATCGCCCCCAATCACCTGGACTGGCACGGCGACATGGACGCCTATGTCCGGGCCAAGCAGAACATCCTGCGTTTCCAGGCCAGTCAAGATTATGCCGTCTTGAACCGGCAGGACCCGATGCTCACCGGCTGGTCCGAAATCACCCGGGCCAAGGTGCATGGCTATCCGCAGGAGGATCTGGTGGATTTTTCCCTGCAGGTCCCCGGCCGGCACAACCAGCTCAACGCGGCGGCGGCCTGGACCGTGGGGGGGCTGTTCGGCGTGGCCGACCAGACCGCCCGGCGGGCACTGGCGGATTACCGGGCCCTGCCCCATCGCCTGGAGCGGGTGGGCCGTCGGGACGGGGTGACCTATTACAATGATTCGATCGCCACCACCCCGGAAAGCGTCATGGCGGCCCTGGACTCCTTTGCCGAGCCGAAGGTCCTGATCCTGGGCGGCTACGACAAAAAAATATCGTTCCGGGAACTGGCCGAGCGGATCGTCGCCTGCCGGTCGGTGGCGTATGTCCTGCTGCTGGGCCAGGTGCGCGATATCCTGGCCGCCGAGCTTGACCGGGCCCGGCAGGCCGCCGGCTCGTCGCAGCCGCAGTATGAAAAGGTGGACGATCTGGCCCGGGCCGTCGAGATGGCCCGCCGCCGGGCCTCGGTCGGCTCGGTGGTGCTGCTATCGCCGGCCTGTGCCAGCTACGATATGTTCCGCAACTTCCAGCAGCGCGGCGACCTCTTCCGTCGGTTGGTTCAGGCGTTCGCGGAATCCAACGATACGTGCGACACCTCGTTGGGCGACCGGAGACCGGTCGGGTGAAATTCTCCGGTTCGGGTTCGGGAGCCGGGGGCGAACGCAACCATTATGGTTGCTTTTGAACCCCAGAAATCGTCGCCCGAACTCTCAGATTCTCTGGTTCACAACCCTCTCCGGGTCAATAACCACGTCTCGACCGCAGGCCAAAATAATTGCGGAATTTCGTTGGCGGGAAGTTGCTAGAATGTACAATATGGTCTTGAGAATGGAGACGGGATCATGCTGGACAGAGCCACGCCGGTGGACAATACTTTACTTACCTACTTGGCCGTGAAGCAGAAGGTGATCGCTTCGACGCAGAATGAGGCGTTGTCTGCGCTGCTGTTCCTGTATCGCCACGTTATCGGGCGCAAAGGATCGGATTGCGATGCTGCCGGAGTCGCTCAAAGCCCCGCTCCAGGAGCATCTCAAGAAGGTCAAGGCGGTTCACGAACGCGACTTGGCCGACGGCTGGGGGCGGGTATTGATGCCCGATGCCCTCAGCCGGAAGTATCCCAACGCCCCGAAGGAGTGGCGCTGGCAGTGGGTCTTTCCCCAGGAGAATCGCTGGAAAAACGCGCAAACCGGCGAAGAAGGGCGGCATCACGTTCACGAATCGATCATCCAGAAGGCGGTCAACGGCGCGGTGAGAAAGGCGGGGTTGGCCAAGCGGGCCACTTGCCACACATTCCGGCATTCCTTCGCCACGCAGCTCCTGGAAAGTGGTTACGACATCAGGACTGTTCAGGAGCTTCTGGGCCACAAGGACGTGAAGACCACCATGATCTACACCCATGTCCTCAATCGGGGTGGCAAGGGCGTCAAGAGTCCGGGGGACGACTTGTAGAGGAGAGAAGACGGTGTCTTATACAGAAACCATATATCCTTCCGCACCCCGCGCAAAAAGCAGCTAGTACTTTGTAAATACGGGCTTTACGCGAGTATGGCCGAGGGGGTTTTATGCCGCGATGTCGCGGCCCAAAGGTGTTATGAAGAAACCATATAACCATTGTTGGGCAGAAAAGAAAGGAGCACCCCGATGAACGAGCAAATCGCAAGAAAGATGGAGATACCGGTAATGTTTCAAACTGCCGTAGTCTGTCTCATACTCGCGCTGGCGTCAGAACCGGCCTGGGGCCAATCCAAAGACCCGCACTCGCTGAGGATTGCGTATGCATCGAACACTGACGGGAACCTGGAAATCTACACAATGAATCCAGACGGTTCGGGAAGGACACGCCTGACGAAAGACGCCGCAAAGGATGCAGAGCCGAAGTGGTCGCCCGATGGGAAGAGGATCGCGTTCAAGTCGACGCGGGATGGAAATGACGAGATCTACGTCATGAATGCGGACGGCAGCAATCCAGTAAATGTAACGCGCAATCCCGCCACCGACGAAGATTGTTCGTGGTCGCCCGACTCAAAGGAGTTGGTTTTCGCTTCGAACCGTGATGGCAACTTTGAGATATACCTAATGCTTGCAGACGGTACGAATGTGAGGAGATTGACAAGTAACCAGTCGAAGGATCTGTCACCTTCAGTATCTCCAGATGGAAGGTCTATTGTCTTTGTAAGTTGGCGAGATGAGAGGGATGGCATTCACGTCATGAACTACGACGGCTCAGGTGTCCGGCGCCTCCCAACAACCGGAGGCAATCCGCGCTGGTCAGCAGACGGGAAGTCAATCGTTTTCCACCACGCCACCGACGGCAATTTGGATATTTGGCGGATCAACGCTGACGGTTCAGATTTAAGACGGTTGACCGATCACCCAGCACACGATGTATTGCCCTCAGAATCGCCAGACGGCAGCAGCATCGCGTTCGTCTCGACAAGGGGCGACAAACCTGGAGTATATCTGATGGCTAAGGACGGCAAGAATGTCCGCCGAATCACTCCAGAGGGGGAGGTCGCCATGGCCCCATGCTGGGCACCCCTTCCTGCTGCGGCAACAGCCGCCTCCCAGCCCAACTATGTCGTCAAAGGAGTGAACTTCCGACCTTGAACTCACACGTGCTGCCAATGTCAGAACCGGGCCCATTGAGATCAAAAGGCGGCGGCTTCAAACCACATTTGTGACGGTGCCGATTACGCTGAGGAACCTCACGTCACAGAAGCAGCGTGTAAATGTCTCAGATGCATTCACGCTCCATCATCCCGAACAAGCGGATGCCTTCCGGCTTCTCAAGGAACAACCCGGCCCGTCTATACTTGAATTCGGCGCAAGTGAGACTAAGGACTGCGAGATTCAGTACATTATGAACCCAGAGGCACCGCCTCTCCGTGGACGATTCGTCGATCTCGAGTGGCAAACATTTCTGGGACCAATCAAGATCCCCTTAACGTTCGGTGAGGGACAATGACGCGCATGTAACGTAGTCTAAGAACGAGTGGAGGTAATCATGGAAGCAAATGCACAACTGCTCCCGACCGAAGGAAACACGGCGGCGGGGTCAAGCGCAAAAGCGAATTACATTCGGGTAATCGTCTTCATCATAGCTGCCGTTGCCATCCTCTTCGGAGCGATCCTTCTTGCTGACGGTCTGGCGGACGCGAACAACCGCGTACCAGGGTCTGGCAAGAGATACATGGACGACAAAGAAATGGCAATTGCTGGTGCCTTCATCGTGAGCGGAGGCATACTCGTAGCATTGTCGTGCGCACTTCTCCGTCAAAGGCTTCGTCGAAAGCCTACCCTCTGGCGAACAGGTCTTGCTTTGGGTTGTGGTCTGCTTCTATCTCTCGCATTGAGAGGATTCGACGTCAGGTTCAACAAACCTCATTGGTTTACGACAAATGTTCCTGCCAAAGTGCCCATGGGTGGCGACCGATACTGGGATACGGAGATTAGGGCGCGCGCACTTGTTGAGAGCTTGAATGACATGTTTCGACAGAATCAATGAGGAAACCGATCTCCATGAAGACATCGACTGGATCACTGATGAGAATTATCGCCTTCGCAGTCATCCCGGTAGCTGTGGCCGCTCTACTCGTGATCTATTCCTTTCGCCTCACAGGTCGCTTCAAAACCAACCCGTCTTTGCAGGAGCGACTACAGGACGTCACCCTTACAAAGGAACAGCATTATGGACCTGCCTATCGAATTGTATCCTCGGAGTTTGTCTGCGCAGGCAATGCGAGTTGGTCTGTCGGCGGTGGGGGCATATGGGTCCGCAACGGATGGACGACAAGTAAGGCTATCTTTCGGTGTGTGTTGGAGGAGATTGCAGCACGTCGTTCTTACGCAGATGATGACACGCTTCCCAGAGACACGGGCAGCCGCAAAGGCCCGATCTATCTGGAAGTCACCGACGTTTTCGGCGTGAGCCTGCAAGTAGAGTCCATCAGAATGTCGTCCTGGCAACTGACGTGGCTTGGCATTCAAAGACGCATTTCAAGTGGAGTGTTTCGGGTCGTAGGTGTCGTGTTCATTATCGGGTATCTGGCATTCCTTGTTTCATGGAGAGCTAGAAATCGAGTTAAGCCTGGGACGCAAAACTCGACAATAGAGACTGCCCAACAAAGCGCTGCACTGGACGGGGATTCCGCTGCGATCCATCCCCGCCAGTGAGCTTTAGCGTTGGACCCTCCGCTTCCGGTGATACGCAGTCGTTTGGGTCCACATTGCTGGTATTTTCAATACGCGGATCCAAGTAATAAGTGCAACACCCGTCGCGGTCCTGTTGTTGATTTGGGGGCGGAATCCAGAGAAAAATCGTTTGGGCAGACGGGTTCATTCAGATCGCCGCGGGCTGCCGTGACTTTCGACGCTCCCGATGGTCGCTGCGCCTGGGTGAGAAACGCTCGCCGCGGGGGGGCAATTTGGCCGGCTGGGGTCCCGAACGATTTTTCTCGTCGTCAACCCACTGTCATATATCCTGTTAATTTTTGCTGCAATTGGAAGTTGAATCCGTGATATACAGCCGCGGCGGTTTGTATTTGAAACCAACCACCAGACCGGCGGGGCAGTCATAGGCCTTGCTTTGGAACATCGTACCGGCAGGATTCGGCCGAAGGGCTCAGGGATCAGTTGGTGGGCGATTTGCGGCGGACGCCGGCGGCCTTAGCGACCGGCTGGATGGCGCTGCCGGGCAGGCGCACTGGGCGCACCGGGGCGGCCTTTTTGCGGCCGGTCTGGATCCGGCCGATTTCGCGGATCTTGCGGTACCGGTTCTCCAGCAGATTGTCCATCTTGCAACGGCGCAGGTCCCGCAGCGTCTTGACCAGGTAGGCCTCCAGGTGATGGGCCGCCTCGTGGGGGTTGCGATGGGCGCCGCCGGGCGGCTCCGGGATGACATGATCGGCGATCTTCAGCTCCAGCAGGTCGCGGGAGGTCAGCTTGAGGGCCTCGGCCGCCTGGGCGGCCTGGTCGCCGCTCTTCCAGAGGATCGCGGCGCAGCCTTCCGGCGAGATGACCGAGTAATAGGCGAACTGCATCATGGCGAGCCGGTCGCCCACGCCGATGCCCAGGGCGCCGCCGGAGCCGCCCTCGCCGATCACCACGCAGACGATCGGGGTCCGCAGCCGCGACATCTCCATGAGGTTGACCGCGATGGCCTGGGCCTGGCCGCGCTCCTCGGCGCCGATGCCCGGATAGGCGCCCGGCGTGTCGATCAGGCAGACGACCGGCAGTTGGAACCGCTCGGCCAGCTTCATCTTGACCAGCGCCTTGCGGTAGCCTTCCGGATGGGCCAGGCCGAAGTTGCAGTTGATCTTGTCCGTCGTGGTGCGGCCCTTGTTGTGGCCGATCAGCATTACCTTTTCCCGCCCGATCCGGCCGAAGCCGGTGACCATGGCCCGGTCGTCCCCGAAGCAGCGATCCCCGTGCAGTTCCCGGAAATCCTTCACCATCAGGTCCAGGTAGTCCCGCAGGAGCGGCCGGCGGGGATGGCGGGCCACCTGCACGGTCTCCCAGGCGCTCAGGTGCCCGTAGATCTTGGCCGTCAACTGGTTGAGGTTCTGGCGGAGCTGGCGGATCTCCGGGGAATAATCGATGCCCTTGGCATTCTGTAGATTCTGCAGTTCCTGGATCTGGGCTTCCAGCTCCGCCAGCGGCTTTTCAAA
>JAFGFX010000166.1 GCA_016930855.1 Sedimentisphaerales bacterium
CCCAGCAGGGCCCAGCGGCTCCGCCAGCAGAACAGGATCCAGACGATCAGCACCCCCCCGATCAGTCCCGCCCGCGAGCGGGTAAACAGCAGGCACGCGCCGTTCAGGCCCAGCACTAGCAGGCAGAACAATCGCGTGGAGAACGGCACCCCTTTGCCGATCAACAGGGCCAGCGCGATTCCGCCGAATACCAGCAACTGGCCGGCCAGCACGTTCGGGTCGCCGTAGCTGCTCAGCACCCGGCGCTGGGCGGGATCGTCGACCTCGACGTATTGTCGGGAGATGGTCGAGCCCCCGGTGTTGTAGGTCAGATGCCCGATCAGGGTCCGGCTGCCCCAGTACCGCTGGGCGATCCCGTAGCCGCTGACGCACACCGAGAGGATCAGCACCCAGCGGGCGAAGGTGTAGAAGTGGCGCTGTTGGCGAAAGGTGTCGCGGGCGTAAAAGAACAGCCCCATGGAGAACAGGTAGAAGCACAGCTCCAGAAAGGCCATCATCGGCCCGCCGCCGGCGCTGAGGCCGATAACCAGCCCCATGCCGGCCACCGCGGCGTAGATCAGAAAAAAGCGGCCCAGGTGGAAGGAGTCCGCCGCCGTGCCGCGGCGAAACAGCAGCCACTCCAGGATCAGTGCCCCGCACAGCACATGCGCCAGGGGCAGCGGCAGATGGACCCGTTCGATGACCAGGCCCGCCCGCGGCAGGGCGAACAATCCCACCAGCAGGATCAGCAGCAGCACATCGGTCCGCCGCCGCGGACGCAGCGCCAGAAAGCCGCATCCGGCCGCCAGGACCAGCAGGCTGACCAGTACCGGATCAGCGAAGAATTCCCTCATGGCCGTTCCTCTCGGGTTCGTCCCTAACCGATGCAGACATACCCCTTGTCCTACTTCTTATCGGTCAGCCGAACGGGAGAATAAAGCGGGATTCTCATTCTGGACGGTTTGGCGAAGGATTGCCGCGTGGAGGGATCGTAGGCGAAATGCCGAAGGGCAGGGGACTGTCGATAGGCGTCGTCCTGAGGCGGTTAAAACGCCGTTACCCGTTGCCGCGCCGGCGGAAAAAAGTTTCGATGAACGCCCTTGCCTGCAATGTTATCGGACACAAATCGTTGAACGGGGGGTGCCGGCTTAGATGGATTCGGCCGGCCGATCGGCCGGGCGGCTAAACAGGTCGAAATGGGCCAGGTCCAGCCTCTGCAGGCAGAATTGTCCCAGCGTGTAGATCGTCTGGAGGCCGTAGTCCACGCTGCGGCGGAAATCGATGCTGGAGGCCTCCGCGAAGTAGCGGCAGGGAACCGGCGCGTCGCCCAGGCGGAAACCGAAATAGGTCACCTGGGCGAGAAATTGCGAATCGAAGACGAAATCATCGCTGTTGCGGTGATAGGGCACCGTCTCGAGGACCTGGCGGGTATAGCAGCGAAAGCCGCTGTGGAAGTCTCCGAGGTTTTGGCCGAGAACCACGTTCTCCACGATCGTTAACATGCGATTGCACAGGTACTTATACAACGGCATGCCGGAGGCAAGCGTCTCGCGGCGGGTGCGGATGCGGTTGCCGAGCATCACGTCGCAGACGCCGGTTTCCATCAGGCCCAGAAAAAAGGGGATCAGCCGGCCGTCGTACTGGTAATCCGGGTGCAGCATCACCACGGCGTCCGCCCCCCGTTGGCGGGCGGCGTCGTAGCAGGTCTTCTGGTTGGCCCCGTAGCCGCGGTTGCGGGCGTGACGGATGACCGTCAGGCCCAGCGATTCGGCGATCTCGACGGTATCGTCCGTGCTGCAGTCATCGACCAGGATCATCTCGCTGCAGCAGCCGGCCGGGATATCCGCAATCGTCGCCCGCAGCGTCGAGGCCGCGTTGTAGGCCGGCAGCACGACAATCGGCCGTCGGAATCTCCGGATGGTTCTAATCTTCCATCCTGGTATTTCCGCACCGGATTTGCTGGTGTTCAACGCCCATGCTCCCTGATTTATGGCCTGGTTTACGGCCTCGATTCGCCTGGTCGACGGCCCATTATACCCGACTACGCGGCAGGGGAAAACCATCAGCAGAAAAAAACGATGTTGCAAAATGTCAACGTTATCGGAACCAGCCCGTTGTTTTTTTGAAACAATGTGTTTGACATAGGCCACCTTACATAGTATTTTTATTGTGCAAGGCAGAGAAAATCAGGTCATCACGGACGTTAAAAACGTAATTGCATCCAAGATATGGACTTAAGGGCGTCTAACAAAACCGATGCGCCAGACCAAACCAGGGTGGTTTTGCCCTGCGGTCAGTAGTTTTGTGAGAGCTAAAAGGATCCGGGGAGAAAAGTGTCTTGAGTGATCCCGCCGCCGGTGACATATTGCGTTTCGGCATCATTGCCCAGAAACTCATCGAGAACATGCCGCTGGGCGTGATGATCTTCGACCGCCAACTGGAGATCGCCGACAGCAATCCCTTCGCCGCAAATCTGCTGGCGGCCGAGGGCAACCTCGCCCAGATCCTGGCGGCCGGATCGGAATCGGAATCGGCCGCCTGCTGGGCTCAGCGGATAGAAGGGGCCATCCAGTCCCAAACAATCCAGGTTTTTGACCATATTTCCTATACCCGGCGCCAGCGGAATCTGGTGTTGCGGCTGATCTGCACGCCGCTGGCCATGGACGACGGCCCGGTGGTCCAGGGGGGGATCCTGCTGATCGAGGACATGACGGCGCAGACGGCGCTGGCCAAGGATCTGGCGGCCGCCGAGCGCCTGGCCGCCGTCGGCAAGCTGGCCGCCAGCGTGGCCCACGAGTTGAACAATCCGCTGGACGGGATCCTGCGCTACATCAATCTGGCCATCCGCCTGACCGAGGACGGCCAGCCCCAGCAGGTGGCCCGGTACCTGCGGGAATCCCGCAAGGGCCTCCAGCGGATGGTGCAGATCGTCAGCGAACTGCTGGAGTTCTCCCGCAGCAGCTACTCGGCCTTCCAGGAGGCCGACATCAACAAGATCGTGGAGGAGGCGGTCAAGACCCTGGAGACCCAGGCCGCCGAACAAGGGGTGCAAATCGTTCGGCAGTACGCCGCCGGCCTGCCCACGCTGCGCAGCGGCAATCTCTTCCAGGTGTTCTGCAACCTGATCAAGAACGCCGTGGATGCCATGAGCGGCGGCGGGCGGCTGGAGGTCTCCACCCGCCTGGTCGATCACACCCTGCGGATCGAATTTGCCGACAGCGGGCCGGGCCTGGCCCCGGAGGTTCTCGACAAGCTTTTCGAGCCGTTCTTCACCACCAAGCCGGCCGGCAAGGGCACGGGGCTGGGTCTGTCGATCTGCAAGGACATCGTGGAACGCTACAACGGACAGATCCTCGTGGAGAACCGCCCGACGGGGGGCAGTCGCTTTGCGGTGTGCATCCCGCTGGAACCGCCGCGGCCGGAATCGGATTGAACGCGGCCGCGGCGCAGCGGTCACCCGACGGTTTCGGACATCGATACGGGCAACGGACGTAGAAAGGCAACGGACTAACATGGCGGCCAAAAAGCGCATCCTCATTGTGGACGACGATCAGATCATCCGGGATTCCCTCTGCGAGTTTTTGCGCCTGGAAGGATTTGAATGCACCGGCGCCGCCGGGTTTCATCCGGCGCTGACGGAACTGGAAAAGCAGCCGTATCACCTGGTGCTCACCGACGTGAACATGCCGGAGGTGGACGGCTTCGAGCTGCTGCGGGTCATCCGCAAGCGGTATCCGCAGGTCGTCACCATCGTCATCACCGGCTACGGCACGATCGAAAGCGCCGTGGAGGCGATCAAGATCGGGGCCTACGACTACCTGACCAAGCCGATCGTGGACGACGAGATCCGGATCCTGGTCAAGCGGGCCCTGGAGCAGCAGGCCCTCATCCAGGAAAACCGCAACCTGAAGGAGCAGCTGCGCAACCAGTACGGCCTGAACAACATCATCGGGCATGATTTCAAGATGCTCAAGGTCTTCGACCTGGTCGAGGCGGTCGCGGACAGCAAGGCGACGGTCCTGATCACCGGCCAGAGCGGCACCGGCAAGAGCCTGATCGCCCGATCCATCCACAACCGCTGCGACCGCTGCGACAAGCCGTTCGTGGAGCTCAGCTGCGGGGCGCTGCCGGAGACCCTGCTGGAGAGCGAATTGTTCGGCCACGTGAAGGGCTCGTTCACCGGGGCGGTCAGCAACAAGGAGGGCAAGTTCCTCACCGCCGACGGGGGCACCCTGTTCCTCGACGAGATCAACTCGGCCACGCCGCGGCTGCAGCTCAAGCTGTTGCGGGTGCTCCAGGAGCGCCAGTTCGAGCCGGTGGGCAGCAACGAGACCCAGACGGTGGACGTGCGGGTCATCCTGGCCTCCAACCAGGACCTCAAGAAGGAGGTCCAGGCCGGCCGCTTCCGCGAGGACCTGTACTACCGCATCAACGTGGTGACGATCGAGCTGCCGCCGCTGGCGCTGCGGGCCAGCGACATCCCGCTGCTGGCGGAGAACTTCCTGCGGCGGATGTGCCAGAAACACGGCAAGGAGAAGACCGGCTTCGCCCTCGAGGCGATCAAGTGTCTGGAGCAGTACCCCTGGCCGGGCAACGTGCGGGAGCTGGAAAACGTGGTGGAGCGGGCCGTGGTGCTCGGCCGGCGCAGCCAGATCGGGCTCGAGGACCTGCCCGAACATATCCTGGAGGAGGCCCGCCGGGAAGAGGCGGCCGGCTTTATGCCCCAAAGCCTGAGGGAGGCCCTGGAAGAACCGGAAAAACGCATCCTGGAGAACGCCCTGCGCCAGAACAACTGGAACCGCCAGGCGACGGCGGAGATGCTCCAGATCAATCGCACCACCCTCTACAAGAAACTCAAGAGGTACGGCCTGGACGCCGATCCGATGGCCCGCAGCGCCGTCCGGGGCTGATATACGCAAACAAAACCTCCGGTCCCCCGGGACCATCCTTCGCATCGGCCAACGCCAAACAGCCGCCGGCCGGGACCTTCCGACCCCCGTTGGACCGCCCGACCTCCTGGCTGCTTTGGGCCAAGCCATAGATAATCGCCGGCGCCGTTGAGCATCGGATCAACAACGAAAATTGGTACGGCGTATATTTTTGGGCCGCCCTAGGGGGCGTTGCCGGCCCAAAAAAATGAACCAGGTAGATTATCCGGCGTACCGGTCCTATAGTCTGTTTGGATCTTTTTGACATGAAGGACGAGGGAGAGAAGACAACAAAAGGCAAATTCTATGTAAGGCTTTATAATCAATGACATTACGAATCCTGCCCGATTTTGCTCACATTTTTTTCTGTCACACCTCCTCTTAGGCAAGGCCCTTCTTGTTGATAACCAAAGTAATACGCCCGCAATCCCCGCCAGCCAAAAACCGATGATCATATGAAGTTTTGGGGGAAACTGGCGGGGGGATTATCTCGATAATTGGATTGATACAAAGGATTTACCCACACATCTACCTCCTGCGACACACCTGATGGATGGAGTTTGAATCGAATGAAGAACGGTAAGCGAGGCATATGGCCCCCGGTTTTTACGCTTTGCATGATCTGGATAATCTGCATAAGCAGTTTGACCCGGGCGGCGATCTGTCCGCTGGGGGATCTCAATGGCGACTGCACGGTGGATCTGCTGGATGTACGGCTCCTGGCGGACCATTGGCTGGATCCGGGATGCAGCCGGCCGGACTGCCCCGCCGATCTGATCGAGCCGGCGGGGGTGGGCTTGGCCGATTTCGCCGTCCTGGCGGGCAATTTCCAGCGGACCGGCGTTCCGGTGGTCATCAGCGAGTTCATGGCCGACAACGAGGGATCGGTCACCACCCGCGTCAACGGCCATCTGGTGCATCCGGACTGGCTCGAGCTGTACAATCCCTCGGAGGCGACCGTGGACCTGGGAGGGTGCTATCTAACGGACAACAGCGCCGATAGAACCAAATGGCCCATCCCGGCGGGAACGATCCTGCCGGGCGGGGGCTACCTGGTCATCTTCGCCTCCAGCAAGCTCCAGGAGGATTATCCGGACAATTTCCCGTTCGTGGACGATCTGGGATACCTGCATACCAACTTCTCCCTGAACAACGAGGGGGAATACCTGGCGCTCGTCCGGCCGGACGGTCAAAACGTGGAGTTCGAATATCCCCGGGATTATCCCGATACGGAGGAATACCCCACCCAGTACGATGACTGGTCCTACGGCCTGTCGGCGGACCTGCTTGGCGAGGGGTATTTTTACCCGGCCACGCCGGGCCGGGCCAATACCGACGAGCCGGTGGGCGACCCGACCAAGAATATCGTCATCAACGAGATCATGTATCATCCGGCCCACGCCGAGTCGGCCTCGCAGCCGGAGCCGCTGGGCCGCGAATTCATCGAACTGTACAACCGGGGCATCCAGCCGGTGAGTCTGGCCGGCTGGCGGATCGCCGACGGGGTGGACTTTTCCTTTGCCGCTCGGACCATGAATCCCGGCGATTACCTGGTGGTGGCGGCGAACCGGTCGGCGTTCTTATCGTTCTATCCCCAGGTCGATCCGGATCTAGTGGTCGGAAACTGGCAGGGGCACCTGAGCAATTCGGGGGAAACCGTCGAGATCGTCGATCAGAACGGCCTGCGGATGGACCGGGTGCATTATGCCGACCAGGGGGACTGGTCGGTCCGCCGGTTGGGCCCTCTCGACGATCATCACCGGGGCTGGCAGTGGTCGGATGACCACGACGGGGCCGGCCGCTCGCTGGAACTGATCCAGCCGCTGATCTCCAACGACTACGGCCAGAACTGGACGGCCAGCCAGCTCGACGGCGGCACGCCCGGCAGTGCCAATTCCGTCGCCGCGGCCACCTTCGCCCCGCTGATCCTGGAGGTCAGTCATCGGCCAATCCTGGCCCGATCCGGCCAGCCGGTCGTCGTGACGGCCCGGATCCGCAACGTGGTGGCGGCCGACCGCACGGTGCGGCTCCATTACCGCCTGGATGAATCCACCTACCAGCAGGACACCTATCCGACGTACGATCCGGATTCCTATACCGTAATCGCGATGACCGACGACGGGACCAACGGCGACCGCCGCCCGCTGGACGGCGTCTACAGCGCCACCATCCCGGCCGCCCTGCACGCGGCAGGGGCGATCGTGGAGTTCTTCGTGGAGACCGGCCAGAACGGCGTGACGCGGACCTGGCCGGCGCCGGTGGACGTGGACGGCTCGATGCGGCAGGTGGTCAATTGCCTCTATCAGGTGCACCTGCCCGATCCGCTGTTCGATCCGGACGGCGACTGGGCGCCGGGCAGCCAGCCGATTTATTTCATCATCATGACGCGGGCGGAACGGGACCGGCTCGCCGATATCCACAACGGCAGCGGCGGCCCCGGCTCCGAGGACGACAGCGACAGCGACGCCCAGATGAACGCCACGTTCATCAGCGTGGACGGCGTCGATACCAAGCTGCGCTACGCGACCGGCGTGCGCAACCGCGGGAATGGATCGCGCGACCTGACCCCGAACAATTTCCGGGTGAACTTCCGCAACGACGAACCCTGGAAGGACGTCACGGCGATCAACCTGAACGGCCGCTACACCTATATCCAGTATATCGGGCACACGCTGTTCCGCCTGGCGGGACTGGCGGCGGAAGACCCGATCCCCGTGCAGTTGCGCATCAACGGGGTGAACCGCGCCGCCGACTACCTGAGCCTGACCCAGGG
>JAFGFX010000167.1 GCA_016930855.1 Sedimentisphaerales bacterium
ACCGCGTAAATGCTTAAACTATCGGACCCCGACAGAGGTCTTCTGGGGCAAACCTATGCGTTGCGCTTCAGATTGAAATTTGGGAGACCAAGAAAAAGGGAGCGATGTCCGCCTCGAGGTTATAACGGGCGAAAACGGTCTTCGAAGACGCCAGAGAGGGTCGTCTTGCCAAGAAGGGGATGGGACGGATGAGTTGCCAAGGAAGGTGACCGAGGCAATGCTGTCTAAGGATCTCGTAAAGTATCATGCGGTAAAAATGGCGATTGCGACGGGGCTTATGCCGGAGATCGACTTTATCTGGTCGATCCAACGGTCACGAGGGGAGAAGGAATGCTTCGGCAGACGAATGAATTGCCCGGAGGCATCGTGCCGCTGGCACGAGCTTTGTCGCCATGTGCACAACTTTGCCGCGATTCCCTTGTTTCAGTTGAATTCCCCCGCCTGGGCCGCCCAAACCGTTCCCGAGTTGACGGGGAATCTCTCGGATTGACCCGGTCGGCGGGATGGATGGTGCTCGGCGACGGCGGGAAATGCATTATTGTGGAGTAGAAGGGCCGGCGGTCAGAGCAAGGCCGGATCCAACCAGCAACGAGGAAAGGAGTAAGAGGTACTCAAACTGACCGATTTCGTAGGCAATACACGGCTGCCATCATGCAACCCATTGTTATTTAATGGGCGACGAACATTTCCCCGAGCGGCATCCTGGGGCAGCCAAAAGCAAGTGTTTTGTAACCTACTTAATGACAATGTGTTGTCGTGATATAAACCTCGGCAGGTCACTTTGAGTAAAGGTAAATTTTTGCCCCTGGCGGGAGGCACAAACCGACTGGAAAGACGGCGGTGGTTTCCCGATCCATTTGGGCGAAATGGGAGGAAGGTGTTCCCTTTGCCGGACGTGGGCGCGGCGTCCGGCAATTTTTTTGCCCGATATCTCTGGAAGCCAATTACGCCCGTCGTGCCCGTCGACGGGGGCGGCCGCGAGCGAAACCGGGGCCGACCGCCCAATGCCGCCCGCTGCAACACGCCCGATCGCGGGAAGGAGTGCTCCCCTCGTTCCTTCTTTACGTCATATCGGTCATGTCAAGATCGTACGAATCATCCAGGATACCATCTTCCTTGATTCGTGATCCTGTCCCGCAACCGGCCAGTCGGCGATGCTTCGAGCATATCACCAGGTTGAGAAAACGGCCGGTGAAGGTATAATGGCGGCTGACGCAGACCCATAGGGGGATGAGTGCCATCTTGGACGGCAATAACACCGAGATAAGGACACCATCGATGAGACAAAAACGAGTGGCGATGTTCCTGATGTTGCCGGTGTTGCTGGGCAGCGTGGCCTTGGCCGCAGAGTTGCCGGCGACCTGGAGGCAGTCCTGGCTGGATCCGCCCGCCGCGATGCGTCCCATGCAGATAGTGCACGGGATCCCCGCCGACCAGGCCACGGCGGAAAACATGGCCCGCTGGAAGGAGGCGGGCGTGGGGGGAATCGTCTGCAACGTGGCGTTTACTGATTATCTCACCTCCGAGGCGCACTGGGAAACGCTCGAACGGGCCGTGGAGGCCTGCCGGCAGGCGGGGCTTCGCGTGTGGATCTATGACGAAGAGGGTTACCCCAGCGGGGCGGCGGGGGGGTTGGTCCTGCGGCGCAATCCGAGTTTCGAGGCCCAGGCCCTGACCTACGATCCGGCCCGGCCCGAGCCCTTCGCCGTACGTCCGGCCTATGAGCATACCCATGCGAGCAACAATTTTTACGCGGCGCGGCGCTATCCCAACCTGATCGACGCCGAGGCGGACCGCTGCTTCCTGGAGGTCACCCACGAGGCCTACTGGCATCGACTGGCCAAGTACTTCGGCAAGACCATCGAGGCCGTGTTCACGGACGAGCCCTCGCTGATGGCGGTCAATATCGGCCCGCTGGGCGACGCCGTACGTAAGACGGTCCGGGTGGTCGATCCCCTGGATCCGAATATGAACCCTCTGCCCTCCGTCGCCTGGGTTGGGGACCTTGCGGCCCGGTACCAGCAGCGATACGGGCAGGATATCATGGCGGCCCGGGGCAGCCTGTTCGCCGGAGATGATGAGACGGATAAACAAATCCGGCGGCAGTTTTGGGCCCTGATCTCGGACCTCATTGCCGAGCGGTACTTCGGCCAGATCCAGACCTGGGCCCGCAGCCACCAGATCGCCTCGTCGGGACATACCCTCTGGGAGGAGGCCCCGCTGCATCACGTTCCGCTGGAAGGCAATGCCTTAAAAGTCCTCCAGCGGATGGATATCCCCGGCCTGGACGTGCTCAGCTCCGATCCGGAAGCGGCGATTTATGACGGCTGGCTGACGGCGGGTCTGCCGGCCTCGGCGGCGCTGTTTGCCGGGGGACGCCGGGTGATGACCGAGGTGAGTGACTTTACCCAGAAGATGGCGGGCCGGGGACCGGCCGACCTGGCGGCGATGCAGGCGACGGCGGCGTGGCAGGCCGCCCTGGGCGTGACCGAGTTTACGCTCTACTACAGCCGCTTGGATCGCTCCGTCGAGGACTACCGGGCCTACGGCGATTATGTCGGGCGGCTCAATGCCCTGTTGCGGGAAGCGCTCTGGGCGCCACGGGTGCTGCTGTACTATCCCATCTACGATCTCTGGGGCGAGTACCTGCCCGTCGCGGAGAAATTGACCGTGGCATCCCAGTCGCCGCGGGCCCAACATCTCGTCGAATCCTTCCAGTTGCTCGGCCGGCAGTTGACGCAAAGCCAGATCTCGTTCGCCCTGGTCGACCATGAGCTGCTTGCCGGGGCCACGGTTCGCGAGGGCTCGCTGTGGGTGAAGAGCCATCCCTTCGAGGCGCTGGTGCTGCCGGCGGAGGTGCAATTGCCGCCATCGGCCGAGACTGTCGTGCAGGCGTGCGAGGCGGGGGGGCCGAGCATCTATCGCGACCGGCATCCCGGGCCGGAGATCGATCTTGATGGGATTGCCAAGGTGTATTCGAGCGGTACGCTGGCCCCGCCGAGCGATCAAATCGTGGTGGGGCGTTTTCGGCGGGAGGGGGTGGATATACTTCTACTCGTCAACGTGTCCGCCGCGGCCTATCAGGGCACCAGCACGGTGACTACCAACCGCGATTGGCTCCGCGCCGATCCCCGGACAAGACAGATCGAGAATCTCGCGATAGACCGAAACGGGAAGGCCGATATCTCCCTGCCGGCCCGCCAGGCGATTTTTCTGGTGGGATTGTCCCGTTCGCCCGGCGTCTGATAAAGGGCAGGCCAAGGGGCCACCCGGCGATTGGGCCCAAAAACGGCCGGTCGGACATCCGATAACCGCGGGGGCCGGGCCGTTTAGGGGGTCCTGGGGCAGGGGATTCCCGCCCCGAAACGGCCTTTTCAGGCAGGCTATCGCCACCGCCGGGCAAATTTTCCCATCCGTCGCTGGATTGTCGCGATGGATTCCGCCGCCGTAAGCCGATAAAAACCTACAGGGCGGGCAATAGAGGGTACCAAGGTACCAAGCAAGGGGGGCGGGGATAGTCCCGGGAGACAGACATGCTGTGCAACGGAACAAACATGTTTCTTCATGTTCCGGATAACAGCCAGCAGCGCATCCTGCATCCGGCCACCGTGATCCAGGTGGAAAACGAGCTGATCACCGCGGCGATGACCGAGCCGGATTTCCAGATCGAGCCGGAAAGCGACGTGTTCGTTTTCCATGAGATCCTGCGGGAATTCATGCAGCAGTCCGTCCGGGTGGCCGAGTTTGCACCGGGCGAGTACGAGGAGCCGCCGCAGGTGAAATTCGTCACCACCAGCCTGCCGGTCTCGGCGGAAAGCCGCCAGTATTACCGCGTGTGCACCCTGATCGCGGAGTTGATGATCCAGGTGGGAGACGAGACCAACTGCCCGCTGCTGGATGTCAGCGTGATGGGGCTGGCCTCGATCGCCAGCCAGACGCACCCGGTCGGCAGACAACTGGAGATCCGGATTCCCTTCGAGGACCGGGAATTTTTCGGCAAGGCCTCGGTCATGAGCATCCGTCCGATGCGGTCGGGAAAAACACGATATGGTTTTCTCTGCTGCGATGCCAAGCAAGGCGGCGGCAATCTGCCGCAGGGCCTGCAGTACATCAGCACCGCCGTCCAGCGGCAGCAGTTGCGCCGCCTGGCGGGAATCGCCTAAAGCCGGCGGGAGCCGGCCTTGATCCCTTCCGGAACGGTCCCCGGTTTGTCGGGGCGTGCCATTCCCCGTCCGTGTCTCCTTCGGACTTGCCGCGCCCGCCTGACGGCGCCAAGGTGACGGTGCCGGCGTGGCGACCCTATTCGAAATCGAGAGTGAAATGGTAGGAACTGCCTTCCATGCCGCTGGTGACCTTGCAGCCGCTTTTGTTCAGCACGGACTGCATGGGCCGGTTTTCCCGCAGGACCTCGGCGGTGAATCCCGCGATCCCGGCGCGGCGGGCGATGGTGATCAGGTACTTGAGCAGGAAGGTGCCGATCCCGCGGTTCTGCCACTCGTCGCGGACCACGAAGGCGACCTCCGCCCGGTTGGTCTTCTCGTCGAGGTAGTAGCGCCCGATGGCGAGGATCTCGTCGCCGTGGGCCTCGGGCACCGTGGCCACGATCGCGACGTCGTGGCGGTGATCGATATAGACGAAATCCTGGATCTGCTGGCGGGGAATGCGGGTCAGGTTCTGGCCGAAACGGTAATAGATGGTGTGCTGGCTCAGATCGTAGAACAGATCCCGCACCAGCGCGTCGTCGGTGGGCAGGATGGGACGCATATTGATCATGGTGCCGTCGTCCAGCAGCATGGCGGTCCGCAGCTCCTGGGGAAGGATCCGGATGCGTTTTTCCACATCGGCCATTTCGGGCCGGACGAACTTGGCCTCGATGGCCTCTTCCAGGAGGGATTCGCGGAAATCCGGATGGGCGATGGTGATCAGGGCCAGCGCCCGTTCCTGGACGCTCTTGCCGTGCAGGTAGGCCACGCCGTATTCGGTCACCACGTAGTGGACGTCGCCGCGGGTGGTGACCACGCCGGCGCCGGGGCTCAGGCGGCTGACGATGCGGGAGATCGAGCCGTTCTTGGCCGTGGCCGGCAGGGCGATGATCGCCTTGCCACCGGGGGCGCGGGCGGCGCCGCGATTGAAGTCCACCTGGCCGCCGATCCCGGAGAAAAAGCGGGTGCCCAGCGAGTCGGCGCAGATCTGGCCGGTCAGGTCGACCTCCAGCGCGATGTTGATGGCGATCATGCGATTCTGCTGGCTGATGACGTAGGGGTCATTGACGTATTCGGTGGGGTGGAAGGAAAACGCCGGGTTGTTGTGCACGTAGTCGTACAGTTTGCGGGTGCCCAGGCAGAAGCTGGCGACGACCTTTCCCTCGTCGCGGGTCTTTCGCCTGCCGGTGATGGCGCCGGATTCCATCAGATCGATGATCTGATCCGT
>JAFGFX010000168.1 GCA_016930855.1 Sedimentisphaerales bacterium
CATCGAAATGATTCCGCCGGCCTGTACGTGCGGCGGCGGCCGTTTGCAGCAAACCCCCGACGAGCCGCTGCGGCATCAGATCGTCGACCTGCCGCCAGGCGGGGGCCGTCGGCCCGGTGAAAACACGACAAAGCTGAAGAACCAGAGCGTCCCGTGCCGACACGAGAGGGGAAGCATCCATGCCGATCTCCTGATATAGCGCTATGTGTCCTTTCCCAACAGGGATTACTCGGATTCAAGGCCCAGTTCCCGGAGCATCTGCTGGCGGGGGATATCTATCTTGACGCCCGGATTTCCCACCGGAGTCGGGATGGTGCGGATGAGCGTCGCCACCTTCTGTCGGCCGGCCTCGCTAAGGCACATCTGGCGCGGCGTTTTCCCGTCCAACATGGGCAAGGGACTGTCGAGCCAGCCCATGTAATGCCGGTTAAAAAATTCCTGGAGGCAAGAAGCCAGCTCCGGTGTGATCTCGACCGTCTTTTTAGGGCCCATCCTGTCATCCAACGGCATATCAAATTCCCCTTGATTGAAATCCCGGCTTTTGACATTCAGGTATTTAACGCCGGGGATTTTCTCCAGCCACCTGCGCGCAGTCTGCAAACGTTCGGCGGAATTCACCTCGATGATCAGCTCGTTAAGGACAAAATGCATCCGCCCCAGGTAAAGCATGTCTCCGGCAATCATCGATCGTCCGGTCTGGTGCCGCAGCCACTTGTATTCGTCTTCCTCCTGGTCGTATTCAATGTCTTCGCGCTGAGCCAAGGCCTCTCTGACGGTTTTTTCATCCGAGACAGAAAAGGAGGCGGTCTGCCAGATGAGGTCTTCGCCATCGGTGTTGCGGAGGATCGGCACATGGCTTTCGCGGGACCGCTTGTCGTACCATTTCCATAGTAAGCCGAATTTGTCCGCGCCCCGGCGCAGGCCTTCCCGGCTGAACTCCATCCCCACAGATTCCAGGTAATCGGCGGCCTCCGTAACCAACAAATGCGACAGCGGCGGACCCGTCGGCGAGAAAAAGTGGAACTGGCCGGCCGGAAATACCCGGCCGGTCAGGAATTGGCCCGCCTGGACGCATTCGGAAAGCATCTTATCATGTATGACGTACTCTCCGCCCAGAAGAATATCCTCCACGACCTCATATGAGCCGGACTCTACGCTAATGATCCTGAAAAGGCTGGGATTTGCCTGCATGCACGCTTCCAGCAGCCTTGACTCGGCGGCCGGCAATCCCGCCGCCAGCATCTTTTCCGCCAGGGTCTTGCCCCTTCGTACACCTTTAGGGCGCCTGGTCTTGTCTTTTCTCCTTTTCTTGTCGCTTCGCAAAACCGGCCGGTAGTCGTAAGCAAGCCATTCCATAAAGGCATGTATCACCGACATGCACTCATATTCCTTCGCCAGGTATTCGGCGCGCTTAGACCCGAAATACTGCCGGAATAAGGCTTCAGTAACAAGCCCGGAAGCGTCAATCCGATCACTGATGCGCTTTCCCAAAATGCGCTCAACCGCCTTCCAGCCCGCCAGGTCATCCGCAGCCGGTACGATATTGGTGTCCCGTGCCATGTCAATGCTCCGTTAATTTCAGCCCATCAAAACTTGGAACTCTTACAGGTTTCCTGCACTTGGCCCGGCTTACCTTTCCGGAACGGACAGAAGCGGCAGTCTTGACCGGCGGGAAAATCCCCGCCTTCTTCATGAGGACATCCCGTATTACCGTCGGTCATCGCGATGGATTTCGCCTTGTGTTTCTTTATAAGGCCTTTGTTTCTCCCGTGATTTTCTGATCGCCTGCGCGCTTGGTCCGCACCCGGCGTTCAAGAAGCGGCTCGGCATTATTCGCAACAATTACGGCGGCCGCAATTTTTGTGGCAATTTTGTCATCAGGCCCGTAGAGAGCGACTGGTGCCGATGGAATATTGCGGGGACTTACGGGTTCGCTATTTCATCGTGCGCCCATCATTTCATGGTCAACGCCTCGATTAAATCCACTTTACCGGCGGTGGCCGGGCTGGCCCCTGGCGTAAAGCAGCCTGCCTCCCGCCAGCAGGATTGCCCGCTCGCGGGTCGTCAGATCCAGATTGCACTCGAACTCGAAGCCCTGGGTCAGGTTCTTGACGCGGATCCGATCGGCCTCTTTTAGATCCTTGGCGAAGTCGGCCGCCTCCAGCCGGTCGCCCTGCTCGATGCGGTCGTAGTCGGCCGGATCGGCGAACGTCGCCGGCGTAATGGCGAAATTCACCAGGTTCGCCTTGTGGATCCGCTCGATACTCTTGGCGATGACCAGTCGGATGCCCAGGTACATCGGGCACAGCGCCGCGTGCTCCCGGCTGGATCCCTGGCCGTAACTGTCGCCGGCGACGATCACCCCGTGGCGGCCGGCGGATCGGATCGCCAGGGCGCGTTTGGCAAAGGAATTCTGCCCGTCCTCGTTGAAGCAGTGAAATACGTACTTGGCGTATTCCGGCACGTTGGAGCGGTATTTGAGGAAGGACCCGGCCGGCATGATATGATCGGTGGTGATCTTGTCGCCGCAGCGGATCAGGACGTTGCCTTTCAAATGCGCCGGCGGCGCCTCGCCCGCCGGCGGGGTCACGATGCTGGCCGAACGGATGACCTGGGCCCGGGCGGCCTCTTCCGGCGGCAGGGGCGTTTCGATCAGACGGTCGTCCACGATGGCGGCGGCCGGCTCGGCGATCCGGGGGTAGGCCATTTGATAGATCTCCGCCAGCCGCCGCGGATCGGTCAGCCGGCCGGTCAGGGCGGTCGCCGCGGCCGTTTCCGGACTGACCAGGTAGACTTGATCGTCGGGGGTGCCGCTGCGCCCCGGGAAATTCCGGTTGAAGCTGCGGACGCTCACCTTGCCGCTGCCGGGCGATTGGCCCTGGCCGATACAGGGCCCGCAGGCGGATTCCAGGATCCGGGCCCCGCTGCGGATCAGTTCCGATAACGCACCCGTCCCGGCGAGCATCTCCAGGACCTGCCGCGAGCCCGGGGCCAGGGCAAATTCCACCTGCGGATGGACGGTTCGCCCCTTCAGGATCGCCGCCACCGTCGCTAGGTCGCGGTAGCTGCTGTTGGTGCAACTGCCGATAATGACCTGGTGGACGGGTATCTGCCCACAGGATCCAACCGGCTTGACATGGTCCGGCGAGGAGGGCAGCGCCGCCAGCGGCTCCAGTTCCGACAGGTTGATTGTGAACATATGTTCATAATGGGCGTCCGGATCGGCCGTCAGCGGCTCATAATCGGCCTCCCGATCCTGGCTGGCCAGAAAGACCCGCGTCCGCTCGTCGGAGGGGAAGATGCTGGTGGTCACCCCCAGTTCCGCCCCCATATTGGTGATCGTGGCCCGCTGCGGCACGCTCAGCGAGGCGACCCCCTCTCCGAGATATTCCGCCACGCAGCCGACGTTCCCCTTGGTGGTCAGGATGCCGAGCACCTTCAGGATGATGTCCTTGGCCGCCACCCAGTCATTGAGTTTTCCGGTCAGTTGAATCCCAATTACTTTCGGCGCCGTAAGATAGAACAATCCCCCGCCCATGGCCACCGCCACGTCCAGCCCGCCGGCCCCAATCGAAAGCGCCCCGATCCCGCCGGTGGTGGGGGTGTGACTGTCGCTGCCGAGCTGCGTGGCGGCCGGCCTGGCGAAGCGTTCCAGGTGCACCTGGTGGCAGATGCCGTTTCCCGGCCGGCTGTGGTGGATGCCCGCCCTGCGGGCGATGCTCTGGAGATAGAGGTGGTCGTCATGGTTTTCCGGACCGAACATCGCCATGTTGTGATCAACGTAACTGACGGATATATCAGTTTTTACCCGCTCGATCCCCATGGATTCAAACAGGAGCATCGCCGTGGTGCCGGTGGCGTCCTGGGTGAGCGTCTGGTCGATGCGGATCCCGATCTCACTGCCGCATTCCAATTTTCCCTCCCGCAGGTGCCGGCGGAGGATCTTGTAGGTTATATTATCCGGCATATCGAGTCCTTTCCGGTGTCTGGTCGTCTGGTATCTGACCGTCTGGTATCCGGCCATCCGGCCACTCGGTTCCCGCGTTCCGCGGTCCTAAGTGCCCTGGCCCGGAATCCCGTAGTCCGGTATCTTGTCCTCCAGTGTCTGGCCGTCCGGTGCCTCGCGGTCCGGCATCTTGTCGTTTTGGTGCCATTCCCGGTCCGACGTGCAAGGCGGCCCCAACAAATTTTCCCCCTGCCATTTGCCTTTGCTTGGTTAAGGACAAATTATAGACCGGCTGTTTCACAGACTCAATTGTGAATTGCCCCGACATTTATTCAATAAAATGGGCGGCCCATGCCGATTTTTCAGATAAGGGAAAATCCCTGTCGCAATGAAGTTAAGTCTCGTTAGCCTCGATTCGATATGGATAAGGCGGCCGGTCGTTATTCCCGGGAGTTCGTTAGGGATGCGGTTTTTACCGGACGGAGTCGTTCGCGTTCCTGGCCAATGCAGTCGTCGATTCGAGGCGGATATCGATAACCACCGATCGGCAAGGCGGATCGGTCGGGCAAATTTGTTCCGAACCAGGCGATCGGTCGGGCAAATTCGGCCCAGGAAAGGGGTCGTCAGGGCGAATTCATACCGAAGCTGGGGATTAGCAGGGCGGATTCGTCACGAAGCGGGGAGTCGGCAGGGTAAATTCGTTCCGAAGCAGGGGATCGGTAAGACAGGATCGTCCGGCGACAGGGCAAATTGCTTTGCCTCAGGGCAGTTAGCTCGGCGGCAGGACAGTTTACTCGACGGCAGGGCGGCCACCTCGAAACGGGAGAAAGGATGCCGACGGCGGGCGAGTCGCGCCATGGCCGGCCGGAGAGCACCATGACCGGCCGGATAGCACCATGACCGGCTGGATTGCACCAAGGTCGGGCGAATTGCACCAAGGCCGGCCGCCACGATCCCAACGGGACGGTTCGCCGCCGCCGGATTGGGCAAAAGTCACGATCCAGAAGGCCGCCAAGCGACACCGGCGGCACCGGCGGCAAGGGGGCAAAAAACGCGGATGCCAGGGAAGCGCAAAACCGCCGGGGCCGGACAAAAAGAATTTCCTTGAAATCCGCTTGCGGAGGCGGATAACGGCGTATAAAATTAGTGGTGGTAGCAGATTAGAGTTGACATTTCCTGTGGCCGTGCATAAGGTATCTAAGAGTCTTGTCTGGGGTAAGACAGGCGGGGCCGTTGATTCCAATGTCGAGGATTCAGCCAGCCAACAGGGGGCCAAGCAAATGCAGGTGGTGAAATGAAAGTGTTGATGTTAGGATGGGAGTTCCCCCCATTCATTTCCGGGGGATTGGGCACGGCCTGCTATGGTCTGACCCGGGCCATGAGCCAGAAGGGAATTGAAGTCGTATTTGTCCTGCCCCGTCCGGTGTCCTCGGAATACGCCTCGCACGTCAAGATCGCCAACCACAGTGTCCAACGGGTGGGGACGGATGCGTTTGTCCTGTCCGGCTTCGAACGCGTCAAGTTCCGCGCCATTTCCTCGGCGCTGAGCCCTTATAAAACGTCCCAAGAGTACGAGCGCCTGCTGGCCAGGATCCGGGCCCAACAGGCCCAATTCCTGGAGAAATGGTCCGAAGTGATCCAAGGGTCCAAATCGGGAGAGCCCTACGGCACCAACCTCTACGAGGAAGTGGATCGCTACGCCCGTCTGGCCGGCCTGATCGCCATGGAGGAGGAGTTCGACGTCATTCACGCCCACGACTGGATGACCTACCCCGCGGGGATCGCCGTCTCGGCCCTGACCGGCAAACCGCTGGTGGTCCACATCCACTCCACCGAGTTCGACCGCTCCGGCGAGCACGTCAACCAGCGGGTCTATGACATCGAACGCCGGGGCCTGCACGCCGCGGACCGCGTCATCGCGGTCAGCTACCTGACCCAGCAGATCCTGGTCAACCGCTACGCCGTCCCGGCCGAGAAGATCCGGGTGATCTACAACGCCGTCGATTTCAACGGCCGTTCGCTGGACACCCAGAAGGCTGCGATTCGCAAGGACGAGAAGATCGTGCTGTTCCTGGGCCGCATCACCATGCAGAAAGGTCCGGAGTACTTCCTGGCGGCGGCCAAAAAGGTCCTGGCCGTGATGGACAACGTCAAGTTCGTGATGGCCGGCTCGGGCGACATGATCCAGCGGACCATCGAGATGGCCGCGGGAATGGGGATCGGACACAAGGTGCTGTTCACCGGATTCCTGCGCGGCTCCGACGTGGACAAGGTCTTTCGCATGGCGGACCTGTTCGTGATGCCCTCGGTCTCCGAGCCCTTCGGACTGGTTCCCCTCGAGGCCCTGCGCAACGACGTCCCGGTGATCATCAGCAAGCAGAGCGGCATCGCCGAGGTGCTGACCCATGCCCTCAAGGTGGATTTCTGGGACATCAACGAGATGGCCAACAAGATTATCGCCGTGCTGCGCCATCCGCCGCTCCAGTCGACATTGCGGGAACACGGCAATTTCGAGGTCCGCCGGTTCTCCTGGATGGATTCCGCCCAGAAGTGCCTGGAAGTGTACCAGTCGCTGATGGCGCCCGTATAAAAAATACTCAACGGTCGCCGACAACGGCGCCGATAACCATCATGGCAACCCCGGCCAGTCCGGCCTGCATAAGGTTCCGGCACCGTCGGCAACCAAAAGAATCCCGGGCGGTCCGGCTCATACGATATAACGGCAGCCTGCTTGCGGTTTCGACACCGTTGGTAAGCAGGACGAAGGTAAGCGGTCCGGCGCGCTCGATTTGCCGACACCCTCGGCCATCGAGATAAACCCGGGCGGCCCGGCGCGCTCGATATTCCGGCACTGTCGTCAATCAAGAACAACCCCGGCGGTCCGGCAGGTCCGACTTCCGGATCGGCCGGCCTTCCAACAACGCGGACAGCTTCCAGAAGGGCAAACTACAGATGGCTTCGGTATGTTTTTATTTCCAGGTGCACCAACCGTTTCGGCTGCGCCGCTACAGCGTCTTCGATTATCATCCGAATTACTTCGACGACTACAAAAACGCGGAGATCTGCCGCAAGGTGGCCTCCAAGTGCTACCTGCCGGCCAACCGCCTCATGCTCCGCCTGATCGACAGGCATCAGGGACGCTTCCGCATCTCCTACAGCATCAGCGGGGTTCTGCTGGATCAGCTGGAGATGTACGCCCCGGAGGTCATGAGCACCTTTCACGCCCTGGCTCAGACCGGCTGCGTGGAGTTCCTCTGCGAAACCTCGCACCACAGCCTGTCGTTTCTCTATTCCCGGGACGAGTTCGCCGAACAGGTGTGCAATCACCGCAAACGGATCGCCGACCTGTTCGGCCGCGAACCGCGGGTCTTCCGCAACACCGAGCTGATCTACAACAACGACGTGGCCCACTTCATCAAGAACCTGGGCTTCATCGGGACCCTCTGCGAAGGGGCGGACCATATCCTGGGATACCGCAGCCCGAATTACATCTATCATCCGCCCGGCCTGACGGATTTCAAACTGATGCTGAAAAACTACCGGCTCAGCGACGATATCGCCTTCCGCTTCTCGCGGCAGGACTGGGCCGAATGGCCGCTGACGGCGCCGAAGTTCGCCCAGTGGGTCTCGGACGTCAACGGGAACGGCTACGTGGTCAACCTGTTCATGGATTACGAGACCCTGGGCGAGCACCAGTGGGAGGATACCGGAATCTTCCGCTTCCTGGAACACCTGCCCGAAGAGGTGCTCAAGCACCCGGACAACGACTTCAAGACGCCCTCCGAGGCCATGGAAACCTATGACGCCGTGGGGGAGTTCGACGCCCCCCACATGATCAGTTGGGCCGATACCGAACGCGACCTGTCCGCCTGGCTGGGCAACGCCATGCAGTCCAACGCCCTCTACGAGGTCTATCATCTCGAACAGCAGGTCAAGCAGACCGGCGATCCCCAGATCCTGTCGGACTGGCGCAAAATCCAGACCTCCGATCATTATTACTACATGTGCACCAAGTGGTTTGCCGACGGCGACGTCCACAAGTACTTCAATCCCTACGACAGCCCCTACGATTCCTACATCAACATGATGAACGTCCTGGACAACCTGCGGGGACGCTGCCGCCAAAGCCAAAAAGAGGCCGCCGCCGGACAGAGAACCACCACCGTCTAAGTCAAATCGCCACATGAGTCAGGGAACGGGCGATGCCCCCCGGGGGAGATTCCTC
>JAFGFX010000169.1 GCA_016930855.1 Sedimentisphaerales bacterium
CTGGACGACCGTGGTCAGGCTGCCCAGATCCAGGCTAAACTTCAAATTGTCCGAACGATCCATCACCCGGATCTCGTACGTGCTCAGGGCCTGCGCCGTGTTCGGCCTGCCGTCCGGATTGAACAGCTCGATGGCATAGTATTTTCCCATCGGACAGGTGCCGGGCTGATTGGGATCGATCTCGACGTAGCCCAGCTTGGAAATGAACAGTGTATGGCGCTGGAGAATGTCCAGGCTCTCCAGGCCGTAATACGTCGTATCGCCCACCGTCTGGACCGTCGGCTTGTCGTTGTCCACGGGCGGCGTTGCGATGATATCGATATCCGTATCCTGCAGGTCGATCAGATTCAGCGCCCAGCAGCGGGCCAGCTTCTCCCGGTCATACCCGAAATTGGTGTTATTGCCGAACCGGTCCTGGACCCGATTGGTATTGTTGGCCGGCAGTCCGCGGTACAGGGCCCCGACCAGAACCTCCCAGTATTCGTCCCGGCTCGCGGCGTCGGCAAAGCCGCTGAACTGGCCGTCGCCGATGCCGTTGCCGCTGCCCTCGTTGGGAAGCAGCAAGGCGACCTTCCGCTGGCCGGGCAGATCCTCGCACCGGGTTATCGAATCCAGGGGGTCGACGCTCTCCGGCCGCAGGATCCGGTCGAAGCTGTAGGTCGTAAACAAATGGCGGCGGTTGTAAAAACCGGGCACATCCCCGTCCGGCGTGACATGATCATACCAGGCGTTCAACGGCCGCGCGGGGGCGATGTCGAAACTGGAGGGATTGATTGGCATATCCTGCGTATACGGATACTGCTTGCCGACTTGGCCTGGAGGTGGATTGAACGTCACGGGCCATAATTGGCTGGGAAAACTCCCGGCGTTGGTCATGGGGCTGCGCAGCAGGTAGCGGTTGGCCAGGTCCAGCTCGTCGGTCTTGCCGAACGGCTGGTACTCCAGGCCGATGCCGGGACGGAACGGATTCAGGATCCGCCGGGCGACCTCCATCTCATATTGCGTGTCATTAAGATAGTCCGCCGGATCGAACGCTACGGATCCGTAGCGATGGCCCTCAATGGCCGCCACCGGTATGCCGTCATCGCCAACGGCCCGAATGCCGATCAGGTCCACGTGGGAAAGCCGGGAGCCATCCCAGCGGCGGGGATTGATGCCCGGATCGGCGCCCTCGACTGGGTGTTCCGGATTACGAAAGGCCGTATTGATATTGATCTTGCCGCCGTTGTCCACGATCCGGACCGCCGCCCAGAGATACTCGCCCTTCGGGCCCTGGCGGCCCAGCCGCACCCAGCGGGCATCGACCACGCCGTCCCCGTCGGCGTCCGCCCGCATCCCGTCGATCTTGTAGGGATCCGGCGGCGGGTTCGTGGGCCAGCCCGAAGGCCTCGGATCGATGCCGTCCAGTACCGGCCCGTGATAGACGGGAACGCCGCCGGAGAAGAAGACGTTGATTGGCTCATCCTCCGCCACGATCCGGATGGGCACGTGATGGCCTGACACCTTGAACAAGTCCCCGTACGGTCCGTCCTGGCGGACCTGCTGGACATAGGCCCCCGTCGCTTCGTCTTTCTCGTCCGGGTCGTACCAGCGTATCTCGGGATTGCCCGGTCCGGGGGTCTGGGGATCGTTGAAGCGGCGCCACAGATCCGTGATATGCCGCCAGAAATAATGCGGCGGGTAGCCGGTAAACGATCCGTCGTCGAATTCCGGCTCCAGGCTCGCCAGCCAGAAATTGTTGTCGTCGGGATAATCGTAGAGCCGTTCGGGATTGTTCAGGACGGCGGCGTCGTAATTCGTGCCCTGGAAGAGATCGTCCACCAGCACCTCGTTGATCCGCTCCACGACGATCTGGACGCCGCTGTCGAGATACTCCTCGTTGCCCAGGCTGGCGACGGTGGACTTTTCGATCATGGTGGTGCTCAAAAAGGCGATCCCCAGGATGAACAGCAGCATGGTCATCAAAATCGCCAGCACCAGCACATTGCCCCGGCGCCGGGGAGACTTGCCGTTGTGTCCGTTATCCGTCTTCATGATCAGTTCTCTATATCGCTTGGGCATTGCCTTCTTTTTTTCCGGTGCCAAGTGGAAACGCATTCGGAGTCGTTATGTCATTCCCGCGAAAGCGGGAATCCAGGATTCTCTTGGCGTTGAGGATGTCCGCCTACACTCAGGTGACATCAAAAGCTTTTATGACTCATTTTTCGTTTCCACTTAATAGCGTTCGGGGATCTCCATGACGTAGTCATAGGTCTGCCCCTTGTCGAAGCGGCGGCGGTTCTGATCGTAGAGGGTGAAACTGAACCGGATCGCCCGGGGCCAGTTCGTGGGCCGCTCCCGCGTTCCGAAACGGCTCGTCACGAAGACATCCTCCCGGGAAAACCAGGGGATATTCCCACCGGTCCAATCCTTGATCCACGTCGGATCGCCGGTGCCGATGCCGGTTTCATAGTCGTCGCCGTTCAGATCCAACCCGTTGAACTGCTCGACATTGTAGTAAAACGCGAAGGGAATGATCGTCGGCACCCCCACGGACACGGCGACTGCCTGGAAGTCCTGGTCGTCCGGGAACCAGCGCCACTCGCCGTTCGCGCCGATAAACCGGTCGAAGATATAGAGCTGGATCCGGAAATCCGTCACGTCCGGCAGGAGATACAACTGCTGCAGGGCCCCGCTGGTTACGAGGTTGTCGTCGATGGCCGCCTGGATCCCCTGGTAATGCGGCGGCCGGACGAAGGAAACCACCGCGGTCTGGTTGAAATAGAAATCCACATAGCGCTGCCACGGCTCGGCGGCCCAGAAGGCCGTTGACGCCCGCTCGTAGGGGTACCAGTCATAGTACTCGGCGGTCCAGGTCAGGCCGCCCAGATAGGGATCGGGCAACCCGCCGTCGGCCAGGATGATCTTCTCCCGGCGGCTCAGGATGCTGCGCGGCGGCGCGACGTCGCTGGCGACCGGCAGGCCGGGCCCGAAGAACATCTGGCCGTAGAAGATCCGGGCCAGTGACCCCGATAATGCAGGCCAGAAGGGGGTGGCGTCGCCCTGAAAGTCCCCGCCGGCGAAAAAACAGATCCGGTCGTAGCGGACCCAGCGATCCGGCTCATCGACCACGCCCCGCCAGGTGGTCTCATCGCCGGGATTGAAGGTGGGATCGCTGGTGTTGTTGGCGTGGGCCTCGAAGACGATCGCCCAGGGAAGCCCCTTCTGGAAGCCGGCAAGATCCTGCTGCAACTGCCGCGTCAGGACCCGCGCCTGGCCGCTGATGTCGTTGAGGGCCAGGGCCGAGCCGGACGCCTCGGTGGCGCTCTTAAAGACGCTGGAGACCATGAGGAGCATCCCTATCGTGATCATCACCGCCACCAGCATCTCCGGCAGCGTCAGGCCCCGCATCCGATATGTCGAGCTTGTCGTCTTCATCATCCATCCGTCACTATCAGGGGCTCAAACAAAATTAGGGGCTCCAGCCAAACCATGTCATTCCCGTGAAGGCGGGAATCCAGGGGCAATTTCGAGGCGTTCCTGGACCCCCGCTTTGGCGGGGGTGACACCGCACTGCCCGCCGCCCTCAATAGTCGATCATCTTCTTCGTTAGACTGATCACCGGCTGCCAATCGTCGAACTCGTTTCTGTCGCTGAGGATCGGCGGCGGGAACACCCAGAAATAATGCAGGTCGTCCAGCAGGCCGCGGCGCAGGCGCAGCGAGAACCGGTCCTGATTGACGTCATTGATCCGCACGACCTCCTGGACCTCGTAGATCTGGCCGCTCTCGGTCGTGGTCATGGCCCCGGCGCCGACGTCGCCGTCATCGGCCGGATCGGCGTCGATCAGGATCGAGCCCGGCCGCAGCAGGCTGGCGATGACCGGGTGGATCTCGAACTCCCGCGGGCCCGCCGGATCATCTTCATAGGGTTCGTGAGTGGCCGGATCGATACGGTAGCGCTGCCAGTGCGACGGCCCCAGGCACACCCGCCAGGGCACTGGGAACAGGCGATCCTGGTCGGCCGGGCCGGGCTCCGGAAGGACCGATGGGAACCGGTAGGGATCGCCGGCGTTCGCCTGCTCGATGACGTACGACTGTGGGCTCTGGACGGCGTAGCGGACCTCTTTGGGGGCGTTGCGCAGGGTGAAGATGTAGAATTCGCGGGCCGGTTCCTGGAAGTACTCCGCCGTCGCGCCGCCGCGGTGAAAGCGGCCGGAGCCCTCGCGGTAGAAGGCGGCCCAGCAGTACCGCCGCCGCAGGGAGACCTCCAGGATCGCCGGGTGCAGATAGCGTCTCCGGTCGGACATGTTCGTGGGGTCGTAGGAACCGCCGGCGCGCTGCCGGATCAATCGTTGCACCTCCGGATCGCCGGCATCCACCGGCGGGCTCATCATGAAGCCGATATCGCCGACATAACCAAGATCACTGATAACATCGATAGTCGCTTCAGTGAACGGCACGACCGATGGTGGAAATACCGTCGGGTCCGACCAGAACGGCCATTGGGGCGCCAGAATTCCCTTGACGTCCACCAAATACCGGAAGTAATCGAAATCATCGGCCGGCACGATCCCGTCCAGGACCACGCGCCAGCGATTACCCACGACGGGATCGGCCAGGAGGTTGGGCGTGATCAGGCGGTGCACGGCCGTCACGTCCCAATTCGTCTCACCGTAGACGTTGGGGCGGTTGTCCAGGGCCGGGGTCCGCAGCGTGGTGGTCGAGGCGGTCGGGATGGGCAGATCCATCTTGATCGTGCTGAGCCGGGTTTGCAGGGTCGCCCGGCCGTTGTGGGCCTCGATGACGTTGCGGGTCTGGTCCGCCACGTCGCGGGAGGCGAACAGGCCCACCGGGAACTGGCAGGCCACGAACACCAGGCCGACCGCCAGGATCGCCACCGCGAACATCACCTCCATCAGGGAGAA
>JAFGFX010000170.1 GCA_016930855.1 Sedimentisphaerales bacterium
CCAAGCGAATGGCAGGTCCCCCCTTCGGCCAGGGATAAAAACAGGTATTGGTTGGTCTTAGGTACTTTACCCTCGCCAAATCCGTGCCTCGGCGATATGATACGCCGCCTATGAAGACACTACTGGCCGTATTGATGAGTCCCGGGGAAGTCGCCGTGATCGTGGTGGTGGCCCTGGTGCTGTTCGTTTTGTTGAGCAAAAAGAGAAAATGATGGGCCGGCCGGTTGTTGCCCGAAGGGGCCTGTCTCATAAGATCCCGCAAATTAATTACTTGCGAAAATCGCCAGCCTGTCGTCCTGGGCGTCATCCCCACTATCTCTTTGGCCGTTGTCCCGGAACGCAGCAGCGATCTATATAGTCGGGAGCGAGGGAAAATTTCCCCACCTCATTTTTTTCTGATCCCGGGACCGGATATGTCCGATAACTTTTCATGTATCCGGCCATCTATCCGGTGAACACGACGCAGCTACGATACGGAGGGGACCGCCGGAAGGCTGCCAAAAGATGTTTTTACTGTAAGCTTTTTTCAAGAGACGAGCTATGAAAATATTCCTCAACAACCTGCCCCTGGACGAGTCCCTTGAGGACGATCTCACGCTTGGCGAGGCCCTCACGAATCTCCAAAAGCGGCATGTCACCGACGACGCGGTGATATCGGCGATCTGCATCGACGGCGAGCCGCTGACGGCGGAATTGCTGTCCTGCTGGAAGGATCGGCCGGTTTGCGAGTTCGCCGAGGCCCATATCGAGGCCCCCAAGCGGCATCACCTGGCGGCCCAGGGCATGCGGCTGCTGGCCGAGGCCCTCTGCGACAGCCAGGATGACCGCCGGCAGATCGTCGATCACCTCGGCCAGGCCCGGCCCCAGCCGGCGATGGAGATGCTCACCGACTACCTGAACCTCTGGAACACCATCCAGCTCACCCTGGCCAGCGCCGGCCGGCTGCTGGAGACGGACCTGGACGAGCTGCCGCTGGACGATTCGGACGGCGGCGATTCGCTGGGCCAGGTCGGCGATCGGATAACGCAGCTCAGCAATCAGCTCCAGGAACTCAAGGCCGCCCTGGAGGCCCAGGACCTGGTCCTGCTGGGCGATATCCTGGAATACGAATTCGGCCCCCTGACCGAGGACTGGCAGGACATGCTGGGGCGGCTGGCCGAACGGTTCGCCGCCTGCGAATCCTGACCGCAACCGATCGATGCCATCTCCTGGCGGAACAATCAGACAACGTTTCGGGGGAAATCTTAATTGACTGCGGTCCGAGAGGGAGGCGGTCAAGGTGTGGGCGCGTCCTTTGACTGGCCTGGATCGTTTTCGCCGGGCGGCCCCGCCGGCCGCGCCATCCGGCAGAATGATTGCCGCGCCGCGTCCGTGCCCATGATCGCCACCCTGTCCTGCGCCCGGAAGCGAAAGTGGCCGTCCGGGTTGGCCGCGAGCCGTTCGTCCCGGATCACCCCGACCACTGACGCCCCGGTCGTCTTGCGGATCTCGGCCTGACCGATGGTGACGTCTACTAGCGGACTGTCGGCCCCCAGCAGCACCCACTGAAGATCGAACTGGCCCTCGGCGCGGCGGAACTGGGTCAGGCTCTTATAGGCGCCGCTCGAATGGAACAGGGGGCCGTAAAGCTCCTGCCGCAGATTCTCGGTGTGGCGCTGGATCTGGTCGGCGGGGATCCGCAGATGGACGAGGGCCTGCCGGGTCATCTCCAGGGCCGTCTCGTACTCCGGCTGGACCACCTCCAGGACCCGCAAGTCCTGGAACATCTCGAACGATTCCGGCGCCGCGGCCCGCGCCACGATGTCAAGCCGGCCGTTCTGTCGGCGGGCCTGGGCCACGATCGAGCGGGCCACCACGAGGTCGGGGACCGTGATGATCAGCAGGCAGGCCCGTTCGATCTCGGCCGCCTCCAGGACGATCGGCTGGCCGGCGTCGCCGAAAATCACCGGCAGAGACGCCCGGCGGGCCTGCTCCACGCGGCGCTGGTCCAGTTCGAGAATCACGAATTGCAGACCCAGGCGGCCGAGAACCTGCGCCACCTGGAAGCCGACGCGGCCGCCGCCGGCGATGACCACGTGGTGGGCCAGGCCGCCGTCGGGAAGATTGATGGTCTCGAGCGGCTCGTGCCGAAACCAGCGCTTCTTCAGGGCGTACAGCCGCGCCGTCTGGCCGGAGACGATCGGGGTCAGGATCATCGTCAGGATCGCCGCCGTCAGGATCAGGTTGTAGCTGTCGTGGTCCAGGCCGTTCGTCGAGACGCCGACCCGCGCCAGCACGAACGAGAACTCGCCGATCTGGAACAGGCCCAGCCCGACCGCCAGGGGAACGACATTGCCGTAGCGGAACACCCGGGCCAGCAGGGCGAAGATCCCCCCCTTGGCGACGCTGACGATCAGCACCAGCAGGACCACCCGCCCCAGGTTGCCCCAGAGATAGGCCGGATCGAACAGCATGCCGACCGAGGCGAAAAACAGGATCCCGAAGAGGTCCCGGACGGGGATGATCTCGCTGAGCGCCTGGTGGCCGTAGTCGGATTCACTGATCACCATGCCGGCCACGAACGCCCCGAAGGCAAACGACAGGCCCACCAGGTAGGTCACGTACCCGACGCCCAGGGCGATGGCGGCCACGGCCAGCAGAAACAGCTCCCGCGAACCGAGCCGGGCGATGTAGGCCATCAGCCGCGGCAGCAGCCGGGTGCCGAGCACGACCATCGCCGCGATGAAGCCCGCCGCCTTCAAGGCGGCCTGGCCCAGGATCGGCAGGCCGAAGGAGGGCGCGCCCAACTGCGGCAGGATGATCAACAGCGGAACCACCGCCAGGTCCTGCACGATCAGCATGCCGATCATCACCTTGCTGGACAGGGTGCCCAGCCAGCCCTGATGCGAAAGGGTCTTAAGGAGCACCATCGTGCTGGACAGCGATATGAGCCCCCCCAGCCACAGGCAGCGCTGCGTGTCCCAGCCCCAGAGACGGCCAACGCCAAAGCCCAGGGCCATGGTCAGCAGGATCTGCAGGGGCGTGCCGATTAGCGCTATCCGGCGGACGGGCCGCAGATCCTTGAAGGAGAACTCCAGGCCCAGGGCGAACAACAGCAAGGCCACGCCGATCTCCGCCAGCAGCTCGATCTCGTGGATGTTGGAGACCGCCAGGTGGCCGGCGCGGGGCCCCAGCAGGACGCCCGCCAGGATATAGCCCAGAACCAGCGGCTGGCCCAATCGTTGGGCGATCAGCCCGCAGAGAAAGGCGGCCACCACGAGAATGATGATGTCCGTCGCGATCCCCATGCCGATATCCCGC
>JAFGFX010000171.1 GCA_016930855.1 Sedimentisphaerales bacterium
CAGCAGCAGCAGCAGCAGGATGCCCATGCAGTGCCTGACGTTGTTTGACATGATCGATCTATCCTTTCCTTGCGGGCGGGTAGCCTGGGGCAGGGACACACACATACTACGATACGTAATACCAGTCGTTCTGTACACGTAAAAATTACCTTTAAATTTTCCCTGACTCGATTTACCTTGAGGGCATGGACATCGCCGAAACCATCGACCAGGCGCGGCAAACGACCGCCGCCGCCCGCCGGGCGGGCCGGACCGTCGGATTGGTCCCCACCATGGGGGCCCTGCACGAAGGGCATCTGTCCCTCATTCGCCGCTGCCGGAGCGAATGCGACCTGACGGCGGTGAGCCTCTTCGTCAATCCCACCCAGTTCGCCCCCGGCGAGGATTTCGACCGCTATCCCCGTTCGTTCGCGGCCGACCGCGACGCCTGCGCGGCGCTGGGGGTGGATCTGCTTTTCGCCCCGTCGGCCGGCCAGATGTATCCGGGCGACCTGCTGACCTGGGTCCACGTCAACCGGATCACGGACCACCTCTGCGGGGCCACGCGGCCCGGGTTCTTCGACGGGGTCTGCACCGTCGTCGCCAAGTTGTTCCACATCATCCAGCCCGACCGCGCCTATTTCGGCGAGAAGGACGCCCAGCAGTTGGCGGTGGTCACCCGGATGGTCGCCGACCTGGATTTCCCGGTCGAGATTCGCGCTTGTCCGATCGTGCGGGATGCCGACGGTCTGGCGCTCAGCAGCCGCAACCGCTATCTCGATCTGGCCCAGCGCCGCTCGGCGGTGTGCCTGAGCCGAGCCCTCGAGCAGGCCCGCCGCCTCGTCGCCGCCGGCCAGACGGAGGCTACGGCGCTGATCGAGACGATCCGAACGGCCATCGCCCGCGAGCCCCAGGCCCGCATCGATTATATCTCGATCGTGGAAAAGGAGTTTTTTCAGCCGGTTACCGTCATCGAGGCCCCCTGCCTGATCGCCCTGGCCGTCTATTTCGGCACGGCCCGCCTGATCGACAATATTACGGTGGACCCATCGAACCAAAGGCCCTAAAATTCGTCGTATCCGAGAGGGGGCCGTCTGATGGAGCTGTGCAATTACCGTGCTGCCTGGGCGGACCGAAGGGGCAGAAATATTGTAAGTTTGGTCAAGGCAAATACTTAAATGCAAATTCAGGTGTTGAAATCCAAGATTCACCGTGCCGTGGTCACCGAAACCACGCTGGACTACGACGGCAGCATCACCATCGATACGGATTTGATGGAGGCGGCGGGGATTTTTCCGTATGAAAAGGTCCTGGTAGCCGATCTGAATAACGGCACGCGGCATGAAACGTACGTGGTCCCCGGGGCGGCCGGCAGCGGCGTCATCGCCGTCCTGGGCGCCGCCGCCCGGCTGGTCAATCCGCGGGACAAGGTCATCATCATGGCCTTTGCCCAGATGGATCCGCAGGCGGCCACGGATCACCATCCGCGTATCGTCCTGGTGGATGAGAGCAACAAGATTCGTAAGGTCAAGCAGGGCTGATTGGACGGGACTGATCCAGTATGCGACCGGAATTGTTCACACTTCCGTTTGTCCATCTGAGCATCAAGAGTTACGGCACCATGATGGTGATCGGCTTTCTGGCCGCCTTGCTGCTGTCGCGCTGGCGGGCCCGTAAGCTCGGCGAGAATCCCTACCACATCACCAATTTCGCCGTCTATGTCCTGCTGGCCGGCATCGTCGGCGCCCGGCTGATGTATATCCTGCACAACTGGTCGGAGTACCAAGGCAATCCCTTTCGCATGCTGGCCATCTGGGCGGGGGGGCTGGAATTCCTCGGCGGCGTGGTCTGCGCGGTGCTGGTGGTGATGGTCTACCTCAAATGGGCCAAGCTGCCGGTGTTGCGCTATCTGGACATCCTGGCCCCGGCCTTGATGCTGGGCCTGGCGTTCGGCCGGATGGGCTGTTTTCTCAACGGCTGCTGTTTCGGCAAGGCCTGCGAGTTGCCCTGGGCGATTCGCTACCCGGCGCTGAACACCCTTTCCGCCCCCGGCTGCGACGCCCGCCGGGAAACCCACTACAGCAATCCCTACCTGTACCAGTTGACCCCCGATCCCCAGCGGCCCGATCAGCCGGTCCTGGAGCTGCCGGCGGATTTCTATAACGGCTATACCGACGGCAAGGGCTGGTGGATCTGGTCGAAGCAGGGATTGACCGAGCAGGAGGCCCAAACGCTCTATCCGATGCCCAAGGCCGTCCAGGATCTGGATCCCCGACACGTCGAGGAACTCCGCCAGGGCCGCCACCCCATGCACCCGATCCATCCGGCCCAGCTTTATTCGGTTCTCAATGCCCTGTTTCTCTGCCTTATCCTGAACCTGCTGTTTCGGCGCTACCGCTTTGGCGGCCAAATCATCGCGGTGATGTTGATCCTCTACGGGGCCAGCCGCTTTTTCCTGGAGACCCTGCGGACCGAACCGATCGAGTTTGACGGCCTGACCATCTCCCAGAACCTGGGGATCATCGCCGTCCTGGTTGGCCTGGTCCTGCTGATTGTGGCCTGGGGCCGCCGGGACCGTTTTGCCCTGGAATCCAACACGGCTGGCCCGGCCGGCCCGGCCGGCCCGGCCAGTAGGCAGTCCAACCATGCCAATCCCCCATCACGCCCGGCCGATAGGAAATCCCCCCGGACCAATCCTGGCAGATCCTGATCCAGCCGGGCGAACTCGACTCGCTGCTGTCTGCCTTACGTTATGGGTTTGCCTTTCAATGTCGGCCTGACTTGAGTTTCTGGCCTATTTCTCATTGCCGACCTGACTTAAAGGTCGATCCGCCTGGCGTTACTGGTTTGCCTTGTATTGCCGACCGGTTTTCAAGGGCCTGCCTCCGCTGGAAATACCTCCGGTTTATGGTGTTTCCAAATAACGACTTAGGATAATCCTGGTCATCTTTTACCTGGGAATCGCTTTTTCGATCGATTGGTGGCATTTTTAACCTGTCGGGATGGAGGTGAATAACGTAATTTATTGTCAAGAAAAAGCTTAGAGTCTTTTGTCTGTCCCAAGTGGACCATGAAGCCTCACGGTCCTGTTCTTTGACCTTGTTATAATCCGATCCGGGTGCTTGCTACCGTGACAAAACATGAAAATTGTTATAACCGCTACCAAAGGGAGTAAAAAATATCTTGAGCCTAAAATTAGTATATGAAAGTATTTATGATAAAATACGGCCTTGGAGCCCGCCAGAGAATCTCTCGGCACGCGCTTTGCGGTCTAGACAGACAAGTCAATGCCTATTTGGAGAGCCGCCAAGATGGCGACCGGACGAGAAATTGCCCCAAAAACATCCCCATCACCACTGCGGACAGCGGTTCGCAGGGGGCGCGGCCGGTGGATATTCGTGACGATATTATTCGTAATTCCTTTGGGATGCAGCAGTAACGAAAATAATGGCCCCGCCAAGATCTGGCGCAGTCAATATCACCCCTACCAGTTGCCCACCTCGGGCGTGTTTGATTCGGGATTCTTATTTTCGCGGCAATTCAGCAAATCCCAGGCAGCGGGCCTGACGGCCTCCGAGCAGTTCGGCCGGCGTCCCTGGCCGGTTTCCCCGGAGGCGGTCAGAATTATAAGTCCTTCTGAAACAGTAATATACGATCAATTCTTTTTTGACGATCAATATGTGACCGCCAATCAACTGCCCCGTAGCTACTATCACCGCCGGACACGAGGTTATCGCGTGGACGGCGGATGGAGCTATGGGGGCAAATAACCATAAACTATTTATTATAAATAGTTTATGAAATACTCTTGCCCTGTCCTTCCCGCCGGATCGGTCCGACGGAATCCCGCATTTTGCTTGTCCGTGAGGCGGAAAATCTTCCTCTGGTCGCTTTGGGCAATTTGGGAATATGTCGCTTACAAAGGGAATTTTCCGATGTCAAAAGAGGGGGGGAAAATTGACGTAAGTTCATTTTCAAAAAAATTGCTTGCTGTAGAGAAGTCTTTGTGATAAACTAAATTACGAAAGTGCGGTTACTGAGTTTTCCAATCAGTTACAGTTCCGGGGAACTAGGCAAGCGGGGTAATTGGGCGGCTCAGCTTATCGAGTGGAGGCGCGTTGTCTAACGGTTAGTAGTACATAGAGAGGACCGTCATGGCGACTATCACCAAAAAAGAATTGATCGATCGTATTTCCGAGAAGACCAACAACAAGCGGGTCGTGGTCAAGCGAATCGTCCAGTACTTCCTGGATGAGATCATTGACGAGCTGGGCCACGATAACCGGTTGGAATTTCGGGATTTTGGCGTTTTTGAGAGCAAGCGTCGCGCTGCCCGAGTCGCCCAGAATCCCAAGACCCTTGAACGGGTACAGGTCCCGCCCAAACGGACCGTCAAGTTCAAGGTGGGCCGTTTGATGAAGATGCGGCTCTCGAAGCAGGACGAAGCGCCCAATGATCGGTCGGTGGCGGTGGAATCGTAAGGGATCCAGCTCTGGCGGCATGCCGACCGGCTGGCGGCGCCCCGGCCAGGCGGCGCCGGCGGGCCGGGCCGATAACTAACGTTATACGATTCTGGGCCAGGAGTGCCGCTTGAACACTCTAAAGACGTTAATGCAAATCAGCTCTGCATGGGGGACCGGGGGGTGTCGGATTATCAACTAACGACAGGTCGCCAGAGGCGCCCTTTTGGACATACCTTTGAGAGATATGTTTTTCAGCCGGTCCGATGGGGGTGCTCGGGAGAGATTGACTTCGGTAGGTATCTAACAAAGCCTCCTTTTTCCAAACGAACCCAACCTGGGTGAAACTTGCCGTCCATTGTCACATGGATCATGATCCTGGGCCAACTAAAACAACCTGACCGGCTGGGCTCGGGTGTGTTATTTGGAGGACGGGGTAAACGCTGGAGTGAAAAGGGCAGCAAATTAAACGGTGGGACCGGCCAGCCGCGGGTGGATATTTTGGAGGATGGTGTAAACGCCAAAGTGAAAAGGGCGTTAAACTAAACGATGTGGCTGGCCAGTCCCGGGTGGTATTTTTATATGATGGTATAAGCGCCGTAGTAAAGAGGGCGTATGGTAAAATGAAGGCATGGGTGCCCTGCCCGGGCGTTGGGAGGATTTTGCCGCTTATTTGAGGGCAAGCGGTTTCGTTGGCGGCCGCGTTGGCATTATCCCGCCGGGATCGTCATTGACCGAAGGTCTGAAATTAACAGTATGAGTGAGGAAAAGGCCATGGTCGAAGGGGTAGTCAGGTGGTATAACCGCACCAAGGGATTTGGTTTTATCGCCAGGGATTCCGGGCCGGATGTGTTTGTGCATTACACCGAGATCCTGGGAGAGGATTCCCCTGTCCTGCGCGAGGGGGATTGGGTCGAATACGAATTGATCCAGGGCGAAAAGGGCCCCAAGGCGGCCAAGGTCGTCCGCAAGGAAACTTGACCGGTATACCCTTTCGGATTCGCCGCCGCCGGCAGTTCCTTCCCGCCGGTACGGGGGGCCGCTTTGGATTCGGGGGATTATGGGGACCTCTAAAATTCATTTTGTCTGCGGACGGCTGGGCTACCTCCCTTAGCGGCATTGTCGGCCCAAAATTCATCCTCGACGTAGCTAAGGCTACGCCTGCGGCGATTTTAGGCCTCCGTCTTGGCGGCGACCATCTCGCTTGTTCTCGCTCTAAAAGCAATTTTTACAGGCCCCCTTATGTCTGAGAACGGGTACGAGCGCCGGATCAACGAACTCAAGCGGCGGGGTCTCTGGCGGCAGTTGTCCACTGTCGAGTCCGTCGCGGGCCGCACGGCCATTATCCAGGGCCGCGAAACGGTCGTTTTCGGCTCCAACAACTATCTGGGCCTGGCCAACCACCCCCATATTATCGAGGCGATCAAGCAGGGTCTGGACGCCTGGGGCTTCGGCGCCGGCGCGTCCCGCCTGCTCTGCGGCAACACGGCCGCGCATGAGAGGCTCCAACATCGGCTGGCCGGCCTGCTGCATCGGCCGGCGGCGCTGGTCTTTCCCAGCGGCTACCAGACCAACATCGCGGTCCTATCCAGCCTGGCCGGGCCCGGGGACCTGGTCATCCTTGATAAGCTTTCCCACGCCTCCCTGATCGACGGCGCGGGCGCCAGCGGCGCGACGGTGCGGACCTTTGGGCATAGGCAGCCGGACCGGCTCCGGCGGCTGCTGGACCGGGGCGGGTTTCGAAATGCAATCATCGTTACCGATTCGCTGTTCAGCATGGACGGCGACCTGGCGGACCTGGCCGAGCTGGTCGAGATCAAGAGGCGTTACGACGCCTTGCTGCTGGTCGACGAGGCCCACGCCTTCGGCTGTCTGGGTCCGGACGGCGCCGGCTGGGCCGCGGCGTTGGGGCTGCTCGATGCGATCGACGTTGTAGTGGTCACCTTTTCCAAGGCCCTGGGCGGCGTCGGCGGGGCGGTGGCCTGCTCGCGGACGGTGGCC
>JAFGFX010000172.1 GCA_016930855.1 Sedimentisphaerales bacterium
CACCGTCGAGGACGAATGTTGGGCCGACAACGCCGCCAGGGGCCATCGCAGCCGTTCGCAGCCAAAATGAGTTTTTAGAGGTTCCCGAATTAGCGGAAACCGTCAAAACGTGACCTGCGCCCCCTTCCTGGACCTCTCTTTATGCGAATTTAAAACTTCATGGAATCCCGGCTTGCTCCGGGAGCGGAGCCGTAGGCGAAGCCAAAGGTATACACTCTTCGGCAAATTCCGTCGGGGCGGGATCGGCCAGGGACTATGCGAACCATGGTGATGGTAATCGTTTGGCCAACACCCTATTTTGCCCCCAGAGCCATGCGTTAGATTCATTTTTTCGATCTGCTTGTCCCCGATGGTGATTCGTTTGCCGCAACGGCGCAACTGACGCCGGCGGCCCAGGCGGCCGGACCAGGCTCGACAGGTGTATCATACCCGAAAATGCCTGCAACTGCAACCACTACCATCCAGACCATGGTGGTTATTTGGCAACTGTCTGCCACTATCGTGCCGGTCATTTGGCCGTTGTTTGCCGGTTGCGGCAAGACGCGCTCTTTCTCTTGTGCAACTTCGACTATTTCAAGGACTTGCGCTCCTTCCGGTCCGGCGTCTGAACGGCCGGCAGGTTGCTGCAGTACCGGGAAGGCCCCCAACGCCAGCCGGCCGGGCAGTCCGTACAGCGGTCTCCGGGGCGCTAGGCCGCCGCTTCCATTGGAGCCCGGTCCGGCCGTGGGTCTCCGTCTTCGTTCAGAGCTTAGAGCCGGGGAGGTCGATCCCTTGCGGCGATCGGGTCGCGTTATTTTACGCCTACGATTTTCGGATCACCAGCAGGGGATACTGGCCCCACCGCCGGAAAAAACGGGGGAAACGGTCTTCCAGCCAAAAGATGCCGCGGAGCACGAACTCGCCGAAAAGATACGCGCGAATGTAGGTCCGGGTGAACTGGATGCTCAGACTGCTCCAGACGGTAATCTCCAGGTCGAAATCCCAGTTGGCCCGGTTGAAGTACCGAACGTCATGCGCGTGAAAGTAGAGGTGATCTGCCGCGGCGGAGCCGGTCTCGGCCCGGGGCGCCGCCGCGGTCTCGTCCGGTGTTCTCCTTACGCACCGACAGATTCGATTGGCCAGTTGCTTCAGCGCCCAGGCACAATGGATGGGCACATCGAAGAGACTCATCAACAGGGCCTGGTGACCCCAGCTGTAGATCACAACCGCGGACGAATGGGGCCTTAAAACGCGATGGATCTCCGCCAGGGCCCTCTTTTGCTCAGCGGCGGGGATGTGATAGATCGCGTGCAGGGAGACCGCCGCATCGAGCGAATCGCTCCTGAGCGGTAGATTGGTCGCGTCCGCCAACAGGTACACCCCTCGCTCGCCCAGGCGTTTTTTGGCCTCCTGCAAGGCCCGAAACGACAGATCGACGCAAATGCGCCTCGAATAATTCCGCTCAATCCGGTCCTTCGCCGGTCCGGAGCCGACGTCGAGCAAATACCTGCCCTCCGGCTTTAGATAGCGGAACAGGCGTGAACCGCATCGCGAATGATAGTCGCGCACCAGCCTGCGGGTATCGGAAAATTGCTCCACGTCCGCATACTCGCCCTGGTTGCCGACTTGCCAGCCGATCCGATCGTAATGATCCCGCACCATCCGCTTGTGTTTTTGGAGATCGCGCCTGGGCCGACCGGAGGGTTCGAGTTCCAGGGCCGCACTCGGCAGCAGCACGATCACGTCCTGCACGACCGGGTATACATAGGCGCCGTCCTGCGCGATCAGGCCTTGTTCCAGGGATTCCCGGACGGCCGAACCGTCATAATGAGCCAGATCCCCCCGGTCGATGCGGCGGTTGATTTCGCTTATTTGTAAGGGCGACAATTTTCGTAAGGGCGTATGGGTGATAGGGCAGCGTAATATGTCGTCCGCCAGGCACTCGTCCAGGGTCAGCATGTCTCGGCTTCCTTGGGGCTTGCCCGGGGCGTCATACCATCAAGGCAAATGGCCCGCACCGGGCAGGGGGCCGTCTCGACCGCCCGTGTCGCCAGCGGCGCTCGGATCGAATGTTCCGGGCAACATTGCGTCTGTTTCGCTCGGCGGCTCCGGCGATCCGCTTGCCGGCCATTCTACCTAGCCGGCAGATCCCGTGCAACATGATTCGGCGTGAACATCGATCCCTAACAGCGTAAATCCAACATTTTCCTGGCCTTAGCGGCGCCGGCGCGACCGGCCGGCAGGTATCCATTGACAAGGCCGTTGGATTGTGGTATTAATGAATGATGTTGAATCACGGACCCCTCGCAGCATTCTTGGCTCCGGAAAGGAGGATAATCGTGTCTTCCTCCAGCAAACTCATCTCCCCGGGGAACAGTCCCTGCGTGATCTGGTTATGGTCAGCGCTAGTGGCCGTGGCCGGCGGGGGCCCGATGTGCCTGGTAGCCGCGACGGAGCCGACGGGTCTTGACAATGCCGCTGGCCGCTCGATTCACGAACGGCTGCGGATCAGTGAATTTGAAACGGTGATGCTGCATACCTCGCGCGGAAACCGAGGGGAATTGAACGTTGGCCTGCGTTTCGGCGGGCAGGATCACCAACTGGTATTGCAGCGCTGCTCAGTGCGGGCCCCCGGGTTTCGTCTGCTGGTGCAGCGGAACGAAGGCAAACTGGTTCCGGTCGAGCCGCCGCCGGCGGCGACCTATCGCGGATACGTCGCGGGACTCCGCCACAGCCGCGTGACCGCCAGCCAGCGAAACGGCCTCCTGCAGGCAACCGTGCAGTTGGGACCGGGTCGCAAAGACACCTGGCTGATTCAGCCGGTCTCGACGATACTGCCCGAGAAGCCGGGCCCGCAGCACATCATCTACCGCGCCGATGCGGCCCAGGGCAGCGGGGGGACCTGTGCGGTCACCGACGACCCGCAGGAGAATCCCCTGCGCGGGGGGACGCCGCCGACACGCGACACCGCCGATCTGGACGTGCTCGTCTGCGAGCTCGCCTGCGACGCGGACGCCGAGTTTTACCAGCTCAACGGCGGTTCGCTGGACGATACCGTCGCGGACATCGAGATGATCGTCAACGGCGTCTCGGACATCTACACGCTGGACAGCCGAGTAACCTTTCAGATCACGGCGATCATCGTCCGTACCGCCGAACCGGACCCGTATACCGCGACGAATCCGCTGCAGTTGCTGGGGCAATTCAAAGGGCACTGGGATCTGGCCCAGGGTGATATCGTCCGGGATGCGGCGCAATTGTTCACGGGCAAGGACCTGGACGGCACCGCCCTGGGCATCGCCTATCAGGACGGCCTGTGCTGGCAGGAATACAGCGTCGTGCAATCGCGATATACCGCGGAAATCGCGGAACGGGTAGCCCTCTCAGCGCATGAGATGGGTCACCTGTTTGACGCGGGTCATTGTGACGGGTTGGATGTCTGGTGTCGGATTATGTGTTCGACGCTGGGTGGGTGCAGCGAAGGATTTCGATCGTTTGGCCCTCTTTCCGCGAATCGTATTCGTATGGGAGCCGTCGGCGCTTCCTGTCTGTCGCCCGGCACGGTGGGCGTGCCGTGCACCTATCTGCCATTTTTTGACGATTTTGGCTACTGCGGCTATTACGACGTGCCCGATCCGGCCCGCTGGACGGCAGCGGACCGTGTCGATTGTTATTACGGAAAAATCGTCCTGCGCATCGGCAAGGACTACGGCGGCAACATGCGTTTCGGCACGCTGCGGACGCGACCGATGGCGGTGACGGCGCCGGCCACCATTTCGTACCGGGTCAACACGAACTATGTGCCCACCGGGCAATATCTCAAGGTGGAATACCTCGATTCGCAGTTGTATGCGTGGCATGTATTGCAGTCGATACCGGCGACCACCGGTCAGGCGGGCTGGGCGTCCCATGAGCACCCGATGCCCCTGGACGGTTACGGTGACTATTTTGCCCTGCGGTTTACGGGGTACGGGGGCACTATGAGTAGCTGCAGTTGGCTCATTGACGACGTGGCGATAACGCCCCTGCCGTGCGTGGCCAGCCTGGACGGCGATGACGCGGTGGACGCCGAGGACTTCGCCATCCTGGCGGCGGCGTGGCTCAGTACGGAAGGCGAATCGCTGTGGAACAATGATTGCGACCTGTCCGAGCCGGCCGACGGGGTCATCGACCTGCGCGATGTGCTGGTATTCCTGAACGACTGGCTGTGCGGAAAATAAGAATCCTCAGACAGGTCAACAACAGATGGAGAAGCTGTTGAATCCGCAGGTTTCCAAACGGCCTCTCAAGGATCGTCGGTCCTCAGTTGGCCGGTCCCAGCAGGTTCACCAGGATCCTTTCGGCCACCGGATCATAGGCCGGCTCCGAGCGATTCACGTGCCGCTGGACATCCAACTGCGAGAACAACATCATCCCCCCGCCCCCGGCCAGCGGCAGTTCCGCCGCCACGCAGGTCGCCGGGTCGCGCACCCACAGAATCCTCTTGGCCCGCTCCAGCGCGGGACCCTCCAGGCTGGCCACCGCCACGGTGCCGGGCAGGCCATTCCATCGTATCAGCCACTCCGGTTGAATGCCGGACAGCATCGGATGGTCCACGTCCTCGTAGCCAAAGGCCCGCGATCCGCGCGTCTGGCCGACCCGGACGTCGCATAGCGTGCTCCAATCCCAGTGGCGCGTACCCAGGACCACGATCCTGCCGCCGGCGGCCGCAAACCGGTGCAGCGCATCGGCCCGGCGTTTTTCCTGGTCCGTCAGATGAGCGGTATTCCAGATAACGACCGTGTCTTTGTCTTCCTCCAGTCCGTCAAGATTGCGGTCCGTCGTCAATCCGTGCTCTCGAAACCAGGCTTCGGCCGCGCCGTCGCCGCCCAGGACGATAAACCGCCGCCCCCGCCAGGCGGCCGGCACCGCCGGCGGCGCCACCGCCCGCACGAACCGCTGGCTCAGGATCGCCCGGCCGGGCACGCCCGTGGTCCGGGCCGTCAGCCAATAGCTGCCCTCCCGCCCGGGCAGCCTCCAGGTGACGGGGATCCGGCGCAGCGAGTCGGCCGCCAGCGCGAAATCGTAACTCCATTTCGACACCGGCCGCTCGAAGCAGGACGCCTCCGGGATCCACTCGGGGCACTCCCGCGTCAGCATCAGGTCCACGTGGATGTCCGCATCGTGCCATGAGTCATTGATCAAATACAGTTCGCTGGCCACCTCCTGGCCCGGCCGATAGCTTGCGTCGAACAGATCGAGACTCGCCAGCACCGGCGACAGCGCACTGTGCCAGCAGGCCGACAGCGGCGAGGCGTAGTTCGCCTTCCAGACGGCGCTGCCCCTGCCCGTCTCGCGCACCCGCGCCGCCAGCCGCGTGCGGGTCCAGCCCGCGTACATATACGGCCAGATCCCGTCCAGCCGCGCCCGCCGCATGGCCTCGGTATGCTCGGCGCCGATCTGCGCCACGGCGATCTGGTCGGCTCGTTCATCGTCCCGCCCGGCCCATTGCGTTTTCGGGTGTCCGAAGTAGTTCATGTACTCGGTGTTGGTCGTCGGGCGCTGCCCGGCCTCCCGGAACCACTGGGCGATGCCGCCGGCCAGATTGCCCTCGAGGGGGTCGGTGATATTGCCGCAGGTGTGCACGTCGTAGTTGTCGCGGGTGCCCGTGGTGCCCGTCCGCAGGGTCGGACGGGTGGGATCCAGGGCATTGACGACATCCTGAAACTCCCCCTCCTCCCACGCGTTGTCCCGATTCGACTCGTTGCTCAGCACCCACATGATCACCGACGGATGGTTCCACAGCCGGCTCATCCATCCGGCCGCGTCCCGCAGGCAGTTGCGATGCCAAATCGCCAGCTCCTGGGGCGTGAACCGATAGTCCTGGTAGTTGTAGAGCACGGGAAATTCCGCCAGGAACATCGTTCCGTGCTCGTCGCCGATGTCCGCCCAGAGCCGCGGCGGCGGACGCGTATGGGTGCGGAAGGAGTTCATGCTCATTTCCCGCGCCTCCGTCACCAGGTAGTCGACCTCGTGGCCGGTGATCGTGTCGCCCCAGTCCCATTCGAACACCAGGTTCGAGCCGCGCAGCCAGAGAGTCCTGCCGTTCAGCTTGTAGTTGCGGTCCGCCACGCCGATTTGGCGGATGCCGAAGCGAAACGTCACGGCATCGAGCACCGCTTGGCCCTGGAGCAGGATCACCTCCGCCAGATACAGATGGCGGTCCTCGGGGCTCCAGGGCCTGCAGGACGCCAGGGGGACCTCGACGAAGAAATGCTCGCCGCCCAGGGGATCGGGGTCCGGCACGAGGCGTGCCGGCGCCTGGCCCGCGCCGACCGGTTCGCCGTCGGGCCACGGCCGGACGCGAACGCGAACGGTCAGGCCGTCGAGCCTGGCCAGGCCGCTCGGCGTGACCCGCACGGTCACCTTGCCTGCGGCCGGATCGCCGACGGCCAGGAACCATTTCAGGTAGGCGCGGTCGGCGAAATCGATCCAGATGTCGTCCGTCACCGACGGCAGCCCGCGGGTGTTGGCGAATCCCGCCGGGAAAAGAAAGTAACCGCTGGCGGCCCGCCGCGCGCCGCGGGTCCCCGCGATCTTGAGCACGATTTCGTTCTCCCCGGCCCGCAGAACGCCCGGCGGAATGATCGTCTGGTAGGGACCGGTCGGCTCGTTATGGCCCACCTGGCTGGCGTTTATGAA
>JAFGFX010000015.1 GCA_016930855.1 Sedimentisphaerales bacterium
CGGATCGGTCGAGCCGCCGGCGTCCAGCCAGAAGGACTGGCCTTCATTAATATCATAGGGCCCGTCGGCATCGGGCGTGGGCGCCGCGTTGGTGATGGTCAGATTCGTGGTATCGGTTTCAACTATGGTCAAAAACCACAGATTGTTGCTTGTGAACCGCAGGGTGATGGGCACCGCCGTTCCATCCGTCGGCAGACCCAGCGCCTCCAGCGTGCTCCAGGGTACCGAAAAGACGGCGTTATCACCCACGTTGAGATCGATGGCCCCGTCATTGTTCAGGTCCCATTCGTAGGCCACCAACCCCGGTGCGAGCGGCGTCGAACCGGAGGCGTCCAGCACCAGGGCGGCCCCTTCGGCAATGGAATACGGCCCGCCGGCCGCCGCGGACAGCAGAACGCGGGATTCCAAGGTTTCTATGCGGAGTCTTGTATCCCGAGCCGGCGTTTTGGATTTTCGACCGGTCCCAGGCAGGAATGAATGCTTTCGTCTCCAGGCCATGTCATAATCTCCTTACTCCAATAGGTCAGGAAAAATTACGTTCTTAAGTTGCATAAAAGGAACTGCATCTCCTGATACGTCCTGCTGCGAGACAAGGTCTTGCGGTGGATCACTGGTCAAGTCAGAAGAGTGCAAGTTATTTTATTATAGGTCCTTATGGTATCTCCGTACCCTTCATTATATCACAGCCAACGAGGGTTGGGCCGGCTTTTTGGTTTTGGAACGGCTTAAAAATCACCGTCGATACCCTTGTCCCACGGCGATCGGCACGAGGAAAAAGCGCTTCGCCGGAAATGTCGCCCGCCATAGTCACGCTAAAATGATATCTGCAAGCGATTTACCACGGGGACCAATCGGGGGATCATTTCTGTCTCATCCGCCGAAGGCGTGACAGAATAGTAGGCAGCGGGTTAAAAAATTTTTATTCGCGGGGAAAATTTTTGGCGGCCAACGGAATAAACCGGCCACCGAATTATCAGATTTTCCCCAAAAGGGATAAATCTCCCGCCGGCGCTTCTTGAGGGAAATGTCCGATAACTTTTTGGACAAACTGAAGTTAGGTAATTCGCCTTGCCAATACTGGCAAGCCAGATTATGCACCCGGCGGGCGCATTTTTCCGGATGCGGCGGCCTGATTTTTAGCGATCGATCCGCGGTTTTTGTGATCGCCAAAAACGGTTTGCGTCGATTTGCACTTCTACCCGGCAGGGCGGGTCCGCCGGCGTAGCCCCCGGCGTGTTTCGGGCATACCTGGATGCCGCGGGATCAGGTTCCATCCGGAGGATGAGCAGGGACCGGCGTAGGTAGAAGGATTGATTCGGGTGCAGCCGATCCGGCAATCGGCGAGGAGTACACCATGCACATACGACTCTGGCAGAGAATAATCACGCTGTGGATTCGGCTGAGCGGCTGGCTTAGCCGGCGATGGGCTCGACTTCACACTCTGGCGAAACCTTGCCGGCCTGTCGCTGCGGTCGACCGGTTCGCCGGTTCGCTTTGCGGATGCGGTTTCCGAGGGGACGAGCAGGCGACTGTGGCTAGTACTGCGTGTTTCGAACAGACCGGGCAAACCTGTTTTGCCGGGCACTACCTGCTTGCCGGCAATCGCATCCACGGCCCTCCGGCATGCCGCCGGTCACAAAAATATGCATCTTCTTTCGCAGGTCGGATCTTCGGGTCTGGCCTTTTTTATTTAGGCAGTTGTCAACAGGAAGGCAAACGCCTCGATCCGGGAATTAAGATATCTGTGCTACACTTGTCGTATTCTATTTTGGCATCTGTCACCCGCAAGACAATTGCCACGATCCGGGCATTATGATAATATCCATAGTGCCTGTCTTGGGCGTAAAGGATCAGTCCGATCCGTGCCCGCCGGCGGCGGCCGGATCATACCAGAGGCTTTGCCAGTAGGCCCGGTCCGTGGCATACACGTCGATTGGGGTATCGGCATCCAGCGTCCCCGGCAGGATGCCGTATCGCTGCATCTCCCGCCGGTAGGGGCGATTCGGCTGGAAATCCGGCATGTCGAAGCGCTTGGCGGCGGTTTCCAGGTGGCGTTTGCCGGTCTGGGCCAGGCGAAGGATCGTTTGGTAATCCTCATCTTGACGGCTCAGAAAGACCGGCGGTGCCGGCGGCGCCGACGGCGGGTGGTTTCCCAGCCGGCAGCGCTGCCAGCCTCCCGCCTGACGGGCCAGCGGCGCCAGCAGCATCAGCGATTGATCCGGCCGGCTCAGGTTCCAGACCCGATGGCGGCTTTCGTGGCCGGACAGGTTTCGCGGCAGCGGCCGGGATTGATCGTGACACCCCCCGCAGCGCCGCTGGATGGCTTCGCCGGCCGCCTGGGCGCTGGGCCAGTCGAAGTCGGTGTTGACCTGCTCGTTGTTGTAGTAGTCGCCGATCATGCCGCAGCCCAGGGCGGCGTAGGTGCCGGGAAAGGCCGCCCCCGATTCGATCCAGAAGCGGATCATCTCCCGCTCGTGCTTCGATAGGCGCACCTGGTGATGGCTGCCGTCGATCTTTTGCATCAGCGGGCTGGCGCAGGCCCCGATCGTGCCCGGCGGGCGGTTGCTGACGGGCAGGTTGCGGCCGTCGGCGATCTGGCCGCGGACGGTCAGGCAGAAATAACTGTGGGAAAAAACGGGTCCGCGGTCGCCGGTCAGGATCACGCCTCCGGCGCAGGGACCGGCCGGATCGCCGGCGTCGTAGCCGTGGCAGCGGACGCAGTGTTTGTCCAGAATCGGCTGGATGTCCCGCGGGAAGTCAAACACCGGCGGAATCCCGGCCAGCGGCTCGATGCGGCGCGGGGGGTGCTTGAGGGCCAGCGTGGTGTTGCGGCCGATATCGACCGGCGCCTGCGTCCGCTGTTCGTGGCAGCCCACACAGCCGGTCCTCTCGCCGGGCTGGACGGTCAGAAAGCTCTGCATCCGCTTGACCGAGTTGTTGTTCTCGTCCAGGGCCACGAAGAACAGGCTCCGCAGGGCCGGCACCTCCATGTAGGCCGAGCCGTCGGCCTCCACCGGGACCGTGCCCAGGATGCGTTCCAGGGTGAAGGTGCCGCCCAGGCTGATCGGCTGCATCCCGCCGGTGTAATGGATCGGCATGGGCAGCGTCTCCAGGACGAGAAGCTTCTTGATCTGGCCCGGCCGGATCCCCTCCATCCGCCGTCCGAGATTCACATCGGTCAGCACCAGCTGTCCGGTGCTCTGGGCCAGATCCGTCCGGTCGGGTATTAGACGTTCCCGCGGCCGGGCCGCCAGCGGCCGGGGCTCGTGACACTGCACGCCCTGCTGGATCCATTCCGCCGGCAGGCGGTAGATCTCCTCGATGCGGCCGTGGCCATCCAGGATGACCAGTCGAGGGCCCTGGGCCGCCAGGAAGGAATCCTCCGAAAACGGATAGGGATCGCGCAGGTTCGCCTGTTGGCTGATCGGGCGGGCGGCCTGCTCGTCGTCGGGCCCGAGTTGCGGGCTGACGATGGTGATGTGGCCGTTGTGCTCCCGCTGGCCGTGGCCGGGGGAAAACACCGCCACCACCTTTTGGGTGCCGGGGATGCATTTGGCGTCGATCATCAGGGTGCCCGGGTGCAGGTTGCCGTAATAGACCATCTGGCCGGTCCCGTCGGGATTGCAGCTCCAGAGATGGTGGTAGTGGACCTGGCTGCGGTCGACGTATTCCCAGCGCTGGTAGAGGATCCGGCCGTCGGGCAGCGGCCAGGGGGTGTTGTCCTGTTCGTTGTTACTGGAGATCGGTCGCAAGCGGCTGCCGTCACCGGCGCAGCGGTAGAGGATCGCCACCTGGGTCAGCCAGCAGTTGACCCAGCGCTTGCAGCGGCTGGAGACGAAGATGATGTCCCCGTCGGGCAGGTAGGTCGGCTCGATGTCGTCGAACGGCCCGTCGGTAATTTGCCGCAGGCCGGTGCCGTCCGCCTGGATTTCGTAGAGATGATAATAGCAGGTTCCGCCGGGGCGATAGGAAAACAGGATCGTCCGGCCGTCGTAATGGACCTGCGGGTCGCGCACGGAACCCTCCGGATCGTCCAGCAGGACCGTCAGGGTCTTGTCGGACAGGTTGAGCTTGCACAAGCGGCCGCCGGCGCGATAGAGCTTCTCGTTTTCGTCCCGGGCGTAATACCCGAAATTGGCGTACCAGTGGGGATCGCTGTGCACCTGTCGGCAGGCGAAGACGATCTGCTCGGTGCCGCGCATGGGTCCGGCCAGAAAGGTCTCCAGCAGGCCATCCGTCCGGACGGCGGCCTTGGCGGCCTCCTGGGATTTTGGTGCGGCCTGGATTGCTTGGACCGGTTTGGGCGTGACTGCTTCGATCGGGGCCGGCCGGACCGCTTCAACCGGTGTGGATTGGGCTGCTTCGACCACGGCGGGCTGGATCTCGGCGATTTGGTTCTCACCGGGCCCGGATTGGGCCGTCCCGATCGGGAAGAACCAGACTGCCAGGGGGATCGCCCAAGCCCGTATCCACACGAGCTTCCCGGTGCTGTCGTGACGGGCGGTTTGCTGTTTGATGGATCTTGGTTTTCTCATGGCGCCGCCGGTGTATCTCGCCGGGCCGGCGGATTGGCCCGCTCGATTGCCCGCCGTCCATCATAACGGATTCGGCCCGGGATGTCGATGGGGTCGCCGGCGAATCCGGTCAAGTCGGCCGGGGGCCGCCGCGGCGGCGCCCAGAACCGCCGCCAGGGGAAGGAGGATTTTGGGGTGGTCATTCCGGTGGTTCATGGCTGCATGTCCAACGATCCAGTTATACCCTGAGCGATACTATCATTCAGTTCCGCGGGGATATTAACATACATTTTTTACCATGCCTTCCTTGTTGCCGGCTGACTCTGGCGATAACGCACCGCCCCTCCGCCGGGCGGACCACCAGCCGTTCAAACGGCCGATCCATCGGGCCGTCCACCGGCCAAGCTGCCGGCCAAGCTGCCGGGCCATCCACGGTCGATCCGCTGGTTCTTCCAGTGGATGATCCAGGGGCCGGTCCGAGAAGGATCCCTATTGGCTGGCAGGGGAATTTTCAAGAGAAACTGAACGCGATGAGATGTAAATTGTTGATGTAAAATGCTTTGCGGCTATTACCCGCCCAGGCTATAACCGTTGTGCCTGACAAGGAGCGCTGGCGGGTTGCCACTGCATGAACTCTGAAGATACTCGGGAAACATCACAACTTGGCTGTGAACAGCCGGATTGCCCGCCAGGCGGCCTTGTATCGAGGCGGGACGCTTCCAGCCGGGATACTTTTACGACCCCCGTCGGATTGTACCGGTTATGTCGTTTATGCCGGGTAGGCTGGTTTCTTCTGGCTAACGCCGCGATGTCAGGATGATCCATTGGCCCTGCGGCCGCGGGACGTGGGATCCTGATTCCTGCCGGACCGACGTGCCGTCGAAAATGGTGATAAATTAATTTAGTCTAAGCATTTATGATGCAAGATCATTCGCCGGTGATCGCTTTAGGACGCCGGTGGGCAGATGACTATAGGACAATTTCCTTGGCGGCGGGCCGCCCAGGTTATCGACGTTTGCCGCGATCATCCGCGTTCGTGCAACGCCGATAAACCATCGTATGGGGCTTTCGATGCCGTTGTCTGTGTTAAAAAGCGGTTTTTCGACCTGGAAAACCCGGCAGCGACGGCGTATTTTTTATTGCATTGGTTCCCATAATTGGTATATACTCATATGGTAATATGTCCTTAATTCCGATGTCTTCAGGTTCGATAGTATTGTATCACCGAAGGAAATTTGCGACGCCAGAAGCGCGGAATAAGGGCCATAAGCGGGCAGCGAATATTCGTTGACATCGGGGGGTGAGAATCATAAAGCGTCTGTTTGTGCCCTTAACATATCTTAAAAGCTTTTGGATGAGGACATGAGATACCATTTGCGGAACACGAAAAAAACAGGTTGGATCGGTTGCGTGGTACGGGGTTTTACGCTGATCGAGTTGCTTGTGGTGATTGCGATCCTGGCGATTTTGCTGACGCTGCTGGTGCCGGCGCTGCAGCGGGCGAAGGACCAGGCGCGTATCGCGTTGTGCGCCACGAATTTACGGCACATCAGCGTCGGCCTGCGCTTGTATTCGCTGGATAATAGGAACAACGACAAGCTCCCGCTGAACCAGACGGGCGGCTGGTTGTGGGACGTTTCCTACACCACCACCGACCTGATTATCGCCGCCGGGGGGGATCGCAATACGTTTTACTGCCCCTCCGATCCCACCAAGACGCCCGAGATGTTTATTTTTTGGTGCTATGGACAGGAGCATCTGGGGCCTCCCTACTGGGACAGCAACATCACGCCCGCCACGGAGGTCGGGACGTATCCCGAGCCGGAGGACCCGCTGGTGCGGGCGGGATGTTTCCGGGTCACGGGATACTTCTGGCTGCTGGATGTGATGGGCGGCAGGCCGGCGCCGATCTTGGGCAATCCCCACCGGGAATGGCTGCGTTCGACCGCGGTGGCCTTCCCGGAGGAGGTGGAGATGGTCACCGACGCCACCTTGAGCAATTCGGATGATCCGACCCAGCCCACCACGACGTTCACCCAGGTGGCCGGCGGCAGTTTTGCCCGCTGGGGCATCTACGATCAGACCAACCATGTTCGCGAGGGCGAGCCGGTGGGGACGAATATCGCCTTTGTGGACGGCCATGTGAACTGGCGGGACTTCTCGGAGATGCAGGTCCGGTATACCAACGGACCGTTTCAATGGTGGTAAGATACTTCGCTTTCCCATGAGGACGCGCAGGTGCGGTGGAATGTCGGACCGTACCAAGAGCGGCGAAAGCAAAACAATCATCTTTTGAGGATATCCGGGTCCGGCGCGACGCCGGACCGGGGCAAAAGTGGCACACGAAAGCGAAAATAATAGATTTCTCGGAGGGAGAACGGAGGTGAAGATGCGGTAAGGGGAACAGGTCGCAGGTGACAATAACAGAAAAAAGCGAACGTTAACTCTAGCTGGAGGAAAAATGAAATGGCGAAAAGAAGTTACGTTTTATGGGGGTTGACACTTCTAATCGGTTTGACCGTATTGCCGGCCCTGGCGGACTTGACCCACCGGTACAACTTCAACGGTGATCCGAACGACAAGATCGGTACCGCCGACGGCGTCGTGGTCAACCGGACGCCGGATCTGGCGTATTATGTGGACGGCCAGTTGAACCTGGGCAACAACGGCAGCCAAGGCTCCGACGGCACCACGGGCGCCTACGTTGATCTGCCCAACGGGATGATCAGGGCCAACGGCAACCAGGCCACCTTTGAGTTCTGGCTGACCTGGGGCGGCCCGACCACGTCCAATTGGCAGGAGTTCATGTCGTTCGGGACCAGCAACGCCGGCGAGGGCTCCAGCGGCGGGGCCGGGAATTCCACGTATATCATGTTCACGCCCCGGTCCGGGGCCGACAACCCGGCCAACCGGCTCCGCTTCGGCTATCGCTACGGGCTGACGGCGAACGAGCAGGTCCTGGATCACAGCGTGACTATGCCGGAGGGCCAGCAGAAGCATATCGTCGCCAGTTGGGACGGTGCGAACGGCGTGGTCACCATGTACGTCGATGGCCAATTTAGTGATTCGGGTGCGATCCACTTTGACCTGAGCAACCCGGCACATATGATCGACAACAACAACTGGCTGGGCCGCTCCCAGTGGCCCGACACGTTGTTCGTCGGCAGCTACAATGAGTTCCGGATCTACAACCATGCCCTGAGCGCCGATGAGGTGGCGGCGAACTATGTGGCCGGTCCCGATGCCATGCCGCCGTTCCTGGTCGCTCCGACTCCGGATGGGGCCTATATCGGCGCCACCTCGACGACCCTGGAATGGGCGCCGGCGCTGGTCCTGCCGGGCACGCTGGTCGAGTATGACGTCTATCTGGGAACGGACCAGGCCCAGGTCGCCGCCGCGACGACGGCGGACCTGACGGGGATCTTCAAGGGCTCGTATGCCAGTACGATCACCACCTATCCGACGGGAACCCTGGACATCAACTCGACCTACTGGTGGCGCGTCGATCAGAGGACCATTGATGATCCCTGCACGGTTCCGGGCCCCCTGTGGCATTTCGATACGCTGCGGACCCTGGCGAACCTGACGGGGCCCGCCGATACCCGCGTCCTGCCGGGTGAGGATGCGGAGTTCGTCGTTGCCATCGATTCGGATACCCCGGTAACCGATTGTCAGTGGAAGAAGGTGAAGGACAGCGTGACCACCGATCTGGAAGACGACGATGATTATGACATCACCTGCGGTGATGAGCAGGCCACGCTGGTGATCAAGACCACCACCCTCGATGATGAAGCCGATTATTATTGCGTGGTCACCAACGCGGCCGGCCCGGCAACGTCCGACACGGCCAATCTGAACCTGAAGCTGGTCGTAGCGCACTATGAGATGGAAACCGCTCCCGATCCGAATGTACCGGACAGCTCCGGCTTCAACCATACCGGTCAAGCCATGGGCGATCCCGCCCTGGTGGCCGGCAAGGTCGGCAGCGGCGCCTATGATTTCGACGGTGACGACAACGTCCAGATCCCCGTGGAGGCGATAACCCGCGAAGACTTCACGATCATGGCCTGGGTCAAGACCACCCAGTCCATCTCCGGCACCGGCGCCGGCTGGTGGACCGGTGCGGGCATCGTCAACGGCGAGATGCCCGGCGGCGTCGATGACTACGGCATGCAGCTTCTGGGTTCGAAGGCCAGCGCCGCCGTGTCGAATGCCCAGGTGGCCTCGGCGAGCGACATCAATGACGGCGCCTGGCACCATGTCGCCTTCACCCGCGACAGTGCCACCGGCGTGTTCCAGCTCTACGTGGACGGCCGGATGGAGGCGCAGGCCACCGGCATGACCGGGCCGTTGAACGCCCCCACGAACCTGCAGATCGGCAAGCAGCAGACGGGAACCGGTTACTTGATCGGTCAGATTGACGACGTGATCCTCAGGGATTACGTGATGGAACCCCTGGAGATCGCCGATGAGGTCTATACGGTCACGAACGAACCGGTGTGCACCGGCGACGTGGAGTATGACTTCAACAACGATTGCCAGGTGGATCTCAAGGACTTTGCCATCTTTGCCGAACGATGGCTGAACTGCAAGTGGTACCCGCAGTGCTTTGAGTAGACGGCGGGCGCCGAATCGCCAATCGCTTAGGCTATTGGCTCCTTGCAGTGGGATAAACCAGGGGCCTGCGCTCTGCATGGGGCGCAGGCTCCTTTTTTCCTGTATACAATCACCCGCACCATGCTCTCCGCGCGAGCGAAGGAATACGATGACATGAGTGGGAATTCCAGAACGACCGGCCGGACAACCGCCCGGCGGGTGCTGGCCGCGTTGGCGACGGCGCTGTGGCTGGCCACCGCCGCCCCGGCCGAGTTGACGCACCGCTACAGCTTCAACGGGAACCTGAACGACTCGATCGCCGGGGCCGACGGCACCCTGATCAACCACACCGCGCTGGCGCACTATGCCGACGGCCAGTTGATCCTGGGCAACAACGGCAGCCAAAATTCCAACGGCACGACGGGCGATTACGTCGATTTGCCCAACGGGATCATCTCGGCCAACGGCAATCAGGCCACCTTCGAGTTTTGGCTGACCTGGGGCGGGCCCTCCTATTCCAACTGGCAGGAGTTTATGTCGTTCGGCACCAGCGACGGCGGCGAGAATTCCAGCAGCAGCGGTGCGAATTCCACCTATATCATGTTCACGCCCCAGTCCGGCGCCTCCGGCAACCGGCTTCGATTCGGCTACCGCTATGGACCGACGGCCAACGAGCGGGTCCTGGATCATACCGAGACCATGCCGCTGGATCAGCCAAAGCATGTCGCGGTCACCTGGGACGGCTCGGCCGGCGTGGTCATTCTGTACGTCGACGGCCAACCGATCCAGCCGGGGGCGATCCACTTCGACCTGAGCGAAATGCTCGACAACAACAACTGGCTGGGACGTTCCCAGTGGCCCGATCCGTTGTTCGTCGGCAGCTACAACGAGTTCCGTATCTATGACCATGCCATGAACGCCGAGGAGGTCCTGGCCAGTTATCTGGCGGGCCCCGACATGGTCTCGGCGGGCCCGGCGTCGAATCCCGATCCGCAAGACGACGCCGTCGATGTGCCGCTGAACGTCACGCTGGGATGGGATCCCAGCGACGATCCCAACCTCTTGCATCATATTGTCTATCTGGGCACCGATCAGGCCGCCGTGGCGGCGGCCACCCCGCAGACGCCGGGGATCTATCAGGATACGCTGGTGGCCTCGCAGGTGGAGTACACCCCGGCGTCCCTCCAGCTCTATACGGACTATTACTGGCGGATCGACGAGGTCAACGATCAGGACGAGACGATCACGGGCGCCGTCTGGCATTTCCGGACGGTGAACCTGCGGGCCTCGGATCCCGGCCCCCCGGACCACGCCGTGGGGATCTCCACCCGGATCGAGCTTTCCTGGACGGCCCCCGACGAGGCGGAGGGTTTCGACGTGTACCTGGGTACCAACAGCAGAGCCCTCGAGCTGGTGGCCGCCGACCATCCGGACAGTCATTTCGCGCCGGGGCCGCTGGCGTATGCCACGCCATACTGCTGGCGCATCGACACGCTCTATCCCGACGACAGCGTCCAGACCGGTGCGGTCTGGACCTTCACCACCCGGGACAAGCCCGAACCCTGCCTGCTGGGCGACCTGGACGGAGACTGCGACGTCGATACCAATGATCTGTACCTGTTTGTCCAGCAGTGGCCGGCCGACGTCGATTGCAGCGGCTTCGATTGTCCCGATCTGGATCAGGACGGACAGCTAACCCTGCTCGACTTTTCCCTGCTGGCGGCGAACTGGCTGCGCTCGCAGACGCCGCCGGTGGTGATCAACGAGATCCACTATCATCCGGACGAGAATACCGAGCCGGTGGAGTTCATCGAATTGTACAATCCGGGCCTCAAGGAGGTGTTCCTGGACGGCTGGTATTTTTCCGACGGCATCGCGTTCACCTTCCCCGCCGCGACCCGCCTGGGACCGGACCAGTACGTCGTGGTCGCCCAGGATCCGGACGCCGTCCAGGCGAAATTCGGCGTGGCGGCCCTGGGGCCCTTCACGGGCAAGCTGGCCAACGAAGGCGAACGGGTCATGCTGCGGGACGCCGCCGGGACCATCGTCGACCAGGTGGAATACCAGGACCGCTTCCCCTGGCCGGTCGCCGCCGGGGGGGACGGCAGTTCCCTGGAGCTGATCCACCCGGCGCTGGACAACGACCTGGGCGGCAGCTGGCGGTCCTCCGGCTTCGTGAACGCCCTGGATATTCCCGCGACCTACCTGGTGGCCGCCGCCTCCGCCGAGTGGCATTATTTCAAGGGGGAGGTAGAGCCCTCCGATCCGATGTCCGCCTGGCGGGAGGTGGCTTTCGTCGAGAACGCCGACTGGCTCGCGGGTCAGACCGGCATCGGCTACGGCGACGGTGACGACAACACGATCCTGTCGGACATGCAGGGCTATTACACCAGCGTGTACCTGCGGCATGAGTTTGTCGTACCGGATATCGGCGCGATCCCCGAGACGCTCGAGCTGCGGGTGTACGTCGACGACGGCTGCGTCGTCTGGATCAACGGCAAGGAGGTCCGGCGCTTCCATGTGGACGAGGGGGACCTGGAGCACGACGATACGGCCCAGGATCATGAGGCGGCCTGGGAAAGCCATGTCATCGCCAATCCGGGCACCTATCTCCAGCAGGGCACGAATGTCCTGGCGATCCACGCCCTGAACCGAACGGCCGACAGCACCGATTTCTCCATCGATGCCTGCCTGTACGCGCCGGGGATGGAGTCCGGATTCGTGCCCGCCGCGCCGACGCCCGGGGCCATCAACAGCAACTGGTCGGCGCAGTCGCCCCCCGCGATCCGCCAGGTCCAGCACCGCCCGCAGGAACCATCGGCCGGGACGGACACCGTCATTTCCGCCAAGGTGACCGATCCGCAGGGCGTCGCGGCCGTGACCTTGTACTACCAGGTCGTTCGGCCGGGCCAGTACATCCCCAGCCACCTGCCCGTGTCCATCGCCACCCTGCAGACGGAGCCCGATACGCCGCCCCTGCCGAATCCCGACTACACGAATCCGGACAACTGGACGCCGCTGGCCATGGTGGATGACGGCCTGGGGGCGGATGCCCATGCCGGCGACGGGGTCTATACCGCCGTGATCGGCGGCCAGGACCACCGCGTCCTGGTCCGCTACCGCATTCGGGTCGAGGACGGCGACGGCCAGGCGGTCCTGGTGCCCTACGAGGATGACCCTGCCCTGAACTTCGCCTATTTCGTCTACGACGGCGTCCCGGACTACCAGGGCGTCCCCGCCGGCGTGCTGGAGGCGCTGCCGGTGTACCATCTGATCACGCGGGGCGAAGACATGCACCAGGTGCTGGGATTCGATTACGCCGATCAGATCCCCCAGTACTACAACGGCACGTACAATCCGGCCCGGTTCGTAGAGAACTGGTGGGGCACCCTGGTCTACGAGGGCCAGGTCTACGATCATATCCGGTATCGGCTGCGGGGCGCCAACGGGCGCTACCTGGGGGGCAACACCAAGCGCAGCATGCGCCTGCGGTTCAACCGCGGGCGGTATTTCCAGGCGAAGGACGAGTTCGGCAATCCCTACCCCCAACCCTGGCAGATGTTGACCACGGCGAAGGGATTCGACAATCGTTTGACCCTCACCTACGCCCTGAACGAGCGGATCAACTTCTTCCTGTTCAACGTGCTGGGGGTCCCCTCGCCGGAAACCCATTACTTTCATTTCCGCGTGATCGACGGCGCCGCCGAGGCGCCCGATCCCTGGCGCGGCGATTTCTGGGGGCTGAACTTCGCCCAGGAAACCTACGACGCGCGGTTCCTCGAGGCCCACGATCTGGCCGAGGGCAATCTCTACAAGCTGATCAATTCCACGACCGACGCCGGCAAGCAGCAGCGCTACCAGGGGCCGCACGCGGTGACCGACGGGTCGGACCACGACAACATCGAGTACAACCTGACCGGCTACAAGTCGGCCCAGTATATTCTGGATCATGTCCGCGTGGACAAGTGGTACGTCTATCATGCCCTCTGCCAGGCCATTCGTCATTACGACTATTGGCCCAGCGCCAACAAGAACGCGGCCTGGTATTTCGAGCCGGACTACACGCCCGCCAACAGTTACCTCGGCAAGATGTGGACCCTGCCGTTTGACACGGATGCGACCTGGGGGCCCACCTGGAACAACGGCCACGATGTCGTCTACAACAGCATCTTTGTCTCGTACGAGGGGGGCGGCGACGCCGGGTCCACGCCCGAACTGCAGCCGGGGTATTACAACGCCGTGCGGGAGGTCCTCGACCTGCTGTGGCAGCCGGATCAGGTCGAGCCGCTGGTGGATTATTACGCCGATCAGATCGCCGACTTTGTGGAAGCCGACCGGATCCGCTGGCTGGGGGCGCCGTCGGACGCCGGCAATTACGACGGTCTGGGCGGGGCGGGCAAGGCGGGCCTGGCCAACCTGGTGCAGGACATGAAAAACTTCGCCTTCGTCGGGGGTTCCTGGCCCGGCGGGAGTGTGGGCACGGGCGGCCGGAAGGCGTTTTTGCAGGATCTGGCCGATGGCACCGACGGCGGTTACATCCCTTACACCCCCTCGATCAACTACTACGGCGCGGCGGGCTATCCGCTCAACGACCTGTTGTTCGTTTCCTCGCCGTTTTCCGATCTCCAGGGCAGCGGGACCTTCGCCGCTATAAAGTGGCGGTTGGCCCAGATCACCGACGACGCCCATCCGGTGGCGCCGCTCGGCGAGCCCCGCTGCTACGAGCTCCAGGCGGTCTGGGAAAGTGACGAGATGACGGTGTTCCAAAGCTCGATCATTATTCCAGGCAGCGTCGTGAAGGCCGGCCACACCTACCGCGTGCGGGTGCGGATGAAGGATACCAGCGGCCGCTGGAGCCACTGGTCCAATCCGATCCAGTTCCGCGCCGGGCCGCCGAAGGCCCATCCCCTGCGCAGCAACCTGCGGGTCACCGAGATCATGTACCATCCGGCCGCGGCCGCGGCCGGCGGGTACGACCGGGAGGACTACGAGTTCATCGAATTGCAGAACACCGGCGCGACCCAGACCCTGGACCTGAGCTCCGTAATGTTTACCGAAGGCATCCAGTTTGAATTCACCCAGGGCGTTGCCAGCAGCCTGCCGCCGGGCGGATTCGTTCTGATCGTCAAGAACCGCGACGCCTTTCGCAGCCGCTACGGCACCGGCCTGGATGCCAAGATCGCCGGTGAATATACCGGCCAACTGGACAACGGCGGCGAGCAGATCATGCTGGCCGATTACTACCAGGGCCCCCTCCAGGATTTCGCCTACGACGACTGGTATGAGATCACCGACGGGAGCGGATTCTCCCTGACCATCCGCGACGCCGCCAGCGACGATCCGAATGACTGGAGTGCCGAGAGCGGCTGGCGGGCCAGCTTTGCCGCGGGCGGCTCGCCGGGCCAGGACGATTCGGGATTCGTCCTGCCGGCCGACGCGATCCGCGTCAACGAACTGCTGGCCCACTCCGATACGCTGGAGCCGACCGACTGGGTGGAGTTCTACAACACCACGGACGATCCGATCCACATCGGCGGCTGGTTCATCAGCGACAACGACGGCGACCTGATGAAGTACCGCATCGAGGAGAACGCCATCCTGGCCGGCCACGGCTACGCGGTGTTTAGGGCGGACCCCAACTTCGGGGCGGGCAGCGCGGATCCGGGTTCGCTGACGCCCTTCGCCTTGAGCGAGAACGGCGAGATAGTGTATTTGACCAGCGGCTCGGGCGGGCAGCTCACCGGCGTGTACAGCACGCAGCGGCGGTTTGGCGCCTCGGAGCCGGACGTGGCCTTCGGCCATTATGTCAAGAGCACGGGCGGCGACGACTTCGTCGCCATGCGCATGAACACGCCCGGCGGGCAAAACGACATCCCCCGGGTCGGCCCCGTCGTCATCAACGAGATCGCCTACAATCCCGCCAGCGACGGCGACGCCGAGTTCGTGGAGTTTGTCAATGTCAGCGGCGCGGCGGTCACGCTGTACGATGCGGACAAGGCCGCCCGCTGGCGGTTCGTGGACAACGCCGACGACGCCACGCCGGCCCTGGAATATTTCTTCCCGGCGTCGCCGCCGGTCACGCTGGCCGCCGGCGGGTATTTCCTGCTGGTCAAGGACCGCAGCGTCTTCGAGTCGGTCTTCCTGGGCGGTAATGATATCAGCACCCTGGGCGTCCCCTGGGCCCAGTGGACCGCCGGCAGCCTGAGCAACGGCGGCGAGATGACGGAGCTGCAGATCCCGGGCGAACCCGGCAATTATATCCGGCTGGACCGGGTCAACTACAG
>JAFGFX010000173.1 GCA_016930855.1 Sedimentisphaerales bacterium
ATGTAGCTTTTTTTCCAGTACCAGCCGCCGGCCGTGGGATCGGTAATGTATTCATCGAATCCCCAATCGCCCGGCGTGCCGCCCATCTGCCGCCATTTGCCGGCGCAGCAGGTGTCGTAGCCCGCCTGCCGGAGGATCCGGGCCAGCGGGTATTCCTCCTGGGGGCGGGGCCGGCCGGCGGTCTGGTTGGTCAGGCCCCCCGTGCGGAAGGGGTAGCGGCCGGTCATGACCTGGCAGCGGGTCGGCCCGCACAGCGGCGTCGAGTAGCACCGTTCGAACCGGATGCCGCCGCGGGCCAGCTCGTCCAGATGGACCGTGCGCTGGCGATGGCGGTCCGAGCCGTAGCAGCCCACGCCGTCGAGGCCCTGGTCGTCTGACAGGATTAACACAATATTGGGCCGTGCCGGTTCGTTCTGCCCGCCGGCTGTTGTCACGCCCATCGCGTGCGTGCCCCACGAAACGGCGGCGCCGGCGGCCAGGCCGGTCCGGAGAAACTCCCTGCGCGACATGGTATTCATGGCCTGCCTCCTGCCCTGTTTTGTCGCAGGGCGTGTATCGGCGTTCTTACCGGATGACTCAGTCATGAGGACATTATGACGAATGACGGGGCATCCTGTCAAGTCGCACGGTGATAACACGAAATGTTGTTTTTTGTGGTCTAATGGCAAGGGGCGTATGACGTGAATAGACGCGGCGCATCCATGGTGCCGGGAAGATGATTAAACACCATCACTTACGGATAAAGGAGAGGCCGCCAAAGGTGTAATTGCCACTGCTTGATATTACGGGCGCTGGACGAAATGATAAGGATCTCGGTACTCGGCTGCCAAGCCGCCAAGAACGTCCTTTTGCTTGGCCGCTGGTCTCGGCGTCGGCCCCGTAGCCCTGGTGGGGTGGCATAGCCACCCCTTGTTCGACGCGGGCTTGATTGGCGCGTTGACGGCTCGTACTGTGCCTACCCGGCTAGCGAGAAACGCAACATCCATTACGGAGCATATTACAGGCATAGCGATGGGTGGCACCGCCAAGCGACCAGCGGGAGCTTGGGGGTGGTCTTAGCCGACGCCGAGGCGACCAAGCCGCAGGGACTTTCAAATCCCTGCCTGAGCAATTTACTTGTTCCGACAGCGCCCGTCAGGTCTCGTTATGGCAACTACACCTCGCCCAGGCCCACGCGGGCCATCCTGAAGGTTGATTTGCCGCCTCCTGGTTGCGCCGAGGACCTTGGCCCCTCTACACTTTAAGCCGGCCGACGGTCCCTAGAGTCTTTCGCCCATCCAATTTCCATCCTCGTTGTAATTGAAAGACCTTTTGTAGCCGCAAGCATTCCAAATAGAGTCAAAGGCAGGTTTTAAGATATCTTCGGCAGAATGGTTGCCCTCTACTATCTGGATTTCCGGGATAATTAGCTCGTCTCTGTCAATGGGATTACATTCCTCAAAACACAACGAGTCTGGTACTAAAAGACGGTAACCGCGAATACCAAGCAGTGACAAACAAATCCATGTAGGATGGCCAACGCCCAGTCCTTCAATCGTTGACAGGTAATCTTTAAGTGACTTAATTAGAGCCTTCTCGTAAGCAAGAGATGGAATCCCAGCCATTCCATTTTTTGGGGTGAGCAAAAGCGTATCGACGGCTTCTATGATTCCGCTATGGAAGATCTGAGTATAACAAATCGCCATGTGTTCCTGAAGTTTTCTATACGTTATGATTCCATCAAAGTTATATCTATGGAGACCGCCGCTCGCATAGATCGGCTTCAAGCCCATTGAAATGGAGTCGCCTAGCTCATAGCGTTTACCTGATTCGAAGGATGATGAAGGAATAACGTGTAGGACCAATTTTCCGCTATCAGGCAACGGTACAGGCGTTTCTCCGGAAGCAATCTGTGCAATTCTGTCGCTTCGAAAGATGCGAATACGGTCAAAAAATGTCTCTGATTCGACTATTGCTCTTCTGATATCGTCTACTTGAAACGGAAAGTTGCCAGTTGAGTTACGTCCATAGAATCTGAAATATTTGTTAATTGTAACGGCGTGTGGGCGAGATACGCTTCTGGGGATCTCAATGATTAGCAATGTTCTAGAAGAATCAACTTTGACTGCATGAAAATCAATTCCTCGTATTGGTGGATCGACTCCTGTTCTCAATAGATTCTCGAATTTCAGCCTGTGTTGATCAGTGTTGTCAATCTCAATACCTGTGATATGCTTTGGGATTCCATCACTTTCTTCAATGCCAATAAGAAGATAACCGCCAAGAGTATTAGCAAATGCACTCACGTCTATGAGAAATTCTCTTTTGCCCGCATCGTTTTCTCCATACAAATCACGTTTATAGTCCAAGGTTCTACTCTCAGGGACTTTGTTTTCTGCCAATGATTCGATATCGTCAAGTGTAACTTCACTTAAAGGCTTGTTGAATAGAGATTCCATAATACCTCCGACGCTTTTGCATGTACCTTCCCTGTCAGCGGTTCTGTATCAAGACCTTCTCATGTTGCTTTGTAGCTTGTAGCGTGGATTCTATAGCTTCAATTCTCTGGCCACATGCAATTAGTAGTGATTACGACACTTTGGCCGGCTATTAGCAGCTTATTTATATTATGGCGAATGACAATACATCCTGTCAAGTATTCTTAGGTGTTTTTGGCTTACCGTAAAACGCCTTCCGTGGTTGTAATTTCAAGGGCAGAACCAAATTTTCGTGGTAGGCCGATTCTCGCCCTTGGCAAAAGGTGAATGTATGGTTATAATAACGATATGGCCGGTTGTGAAATTGCTGTATAATGTTATTCCCATAAAGGATTTGTCATTCAGTGGAGGAGGTGATGACGGTGAAAAGCCCACTGGAAATGTTGAAAGAGACGATACCGGAGGATCTGGAAGACCTGCTGATCGACGAGATTCCCAAGGGGGAGGCTTTGCTCGGGCAGTTGGAGGAAGAATCCCCGGAGTGGAACATGGTTGCTCCCAGCCTGTTACAGATGTATCAGGTTCTGAATCATCGGCTGGGTGTGGCCTGCAAGCTGCTGGGGTATCCGCCGAATCAAATGCAGTGGCCGGACAGCGAGCCCCTGAGCCTGGTCGCCAAGGCCCTGCCGGGGATCGCGGCCACGGAATGGTACCAGTACCAACTGGGGGCGATGTTGATGGGCTGCAATCATTCGTGGGTGGAGATAAATACCTGGCCGCTGGTTACCCATGTAGTTAAATCTCAAAAGAGTGATGCAAGCGAGTAAACGAGCGATTCAAGGGGCGGTCGCGAATGCGATTCATTGTCATGTTGAAGGAATACTTGCGCACTGTATGCCAATCTTGTTTCTGCCATGATTCGGCGGCGACCTGGAAAGGCGGCGTCTGCGTGCGTGGCGTTAGCGGGATATCGAGCCGCGGGCGTCCGACAGCGGGCCATAAAAAAACCGAACGAATCGTTAAGACCCGTTCGGTCGTATCGAAATTATGGGTTTCGTTTTCTTACTAGCACATTCTCCAAATGCCCCCTGTCCCTGCGAGGGAACACCCTGTTTTCGAACCTGCCTGGGCTGTTATTGTGTCTTGGCCTTGGTGGACCGACTTTGTCAGGCACACTTATTCTTAATCGCATCCGTTTGAACCTGTGAGCCAAGCACCCTTATTCTTAATCGGCCCCGTATTCTTAATCGCCCCAGTTGGAACCTGCAAGCCAGGGAGCCTTGTTTTAATCAGCCCCGGTTGCGGCGGCGGCAGCGGGATGCCATCAGTCCACCGATGGTAAGCAGCAGCATGGTCGCCGGTTCCGGCACGTTGTTGGTCTCTTTCAGGGTCGGCAGGGTGGGCGAGCCCGGCCCGAAGATCACTTCCGCGCCGGTGCCGTCGCCCATATTGACCGCGGAGCTCTTGACCTCGGTGATCAGCGAGAATTCCTGGCCCAGTTTCACCCGGGTCTTGAAGGGGATCTCGGCCTCGAAGAAATCCACGCGCAGGGAATTGTCGTCCTCCGTGATCAGATCGATGTATTGTTTCGTGATCTTGCCGGAGGTATTGATTTTTATGACGCCGTTTTTGTTGATGCTCAGGGCGATGGCGCCGTCGAAGATCTTCTTGCCGTCCTCCCGCGTGACCACCACTTCCATCATCGCTTCCAGGTTCTTGTTGCTATCGGGATTGTCGGGGTTCTTGTACAGCAGGAGCGAGCCGTCCAGGATCACGTCGCTGACCAGCTTGACCTTGCGTTTTTTCGAGCCGAGTCCCAGGTCTTCCGCGCTGAGCGAAAAGGTCCGGGTATGCCCGGTGGTGTTGTTGACCGCGTATTGGATTTCCATTTCCGGCAGGGTGTAGGTATAGACATGCTGGTAGATGTTGGGGTTGTTCGACGCCGAGCCGCTGTGGGCGATGGCCGAGTTTTCATACACCTCCTGGACGAAGTAGTAATCCGCGTCCGCGAAATCGGGCAGCACCTCCGCCGCCGGTTCCGCGATCGGCGCGCCGTTGCGGTAGATATGGTGAGCGCCGGCGTCCCATGAAAGTGCCTGAAATCCCACCAGACCCGCCTGGCAGGGAAGACTCAGGCAGGCCAGAACGGCCGCCAAACCCAGAGCGGACACCTTGCTAACAAGAGTACTTTTTCTCATTGCTTGGACTCCCTCTCCTTACGAAGGTTTTTCTCGCTCCTGGTCAATCTCCGACTTTCGGTTCGTCTTGCCCGCAGGAACGGGTACCCGACGGGCATAAGCAGATATTGCCCACCCTTGCCAAGCGAACGTAGATTCCTCCCTTTGACCTCGGATCAGGAAGATCCCCTTGGCTTGGCAATGATGTCTTTATCGAGTCTTCCTTATACATAATTCTAGCAGTGAAGATGAGTTATTGCAATGGAAAAACGGATTATTTGATATACTAACAAGGGTAAATGTTTCAGGTTATATGAAATTTGTACCTGATTTCACTATTTCCCATTGAGGCAGTGGCCTTTCTTGGCGGCGTTGCGCGTGATCGATCTTGTCTCCTGGGGGGTGGTAACGCCTAGGTTTGTATTAGGAGCAAACCTTATGCCGAACGGTTTTCCAGGCGAGTCGAGGGGGCGGAAAATATAGTAAGTATCTTATTGTCAATCGTTTATGGGATATTTGGGATTCATTCACCTCTGCCTGGGGGCGGGTGATTGTGTTGTTGGTTGCCGAAATACAACGCCGCCTAGGCTGTGATATTTTATAAGTACTTCTATAATAAATAATTACGATGCTTTTTCCCTCTTGTTGACCGGGTACAACGGTTGCGAATTCAGATTGATTATTACCGGATTTTGGACGGTCTAATCATCGCCGTAATCAGGGCCGACGGGCAGTTAGGGTGGGGCCGTCATGTGGCGGTGATATTGTAAGTATCTATAAGGTAATTACTTGTCTAAGATCTTCTTTGAAGGATAGGCCCCTGACCTCCTCGGCGACCACTCTGGTGAGCGACCAGGAGGGCCGCAAAAAAGGATTGACTATAAATACATTAAATTAATATACTTAGGCATTCCTGTTGGGATGGTTCATTTTGGGTGCGGCGTTGTTGGTTGTCTGCATGTATTATCTGAAGCCATGAGCCTGGGATATCAACTTAAGGCATGGGGGCGATTTCGCCTGCCGGATGGCATTTTGGTGGCCGGCCGGAGGTATGAATTCGTACGGGTGTTCAAGCACGATTTCTTCGCCGCGACGTTGCTGTTCCAGGAAATTGCGTCCGATAAAAGCGAGGCGGCAGATAATAAAAGGGCCTTGGACGCGAGTGAAGGCGGCGGAGATGCCAGTCCGGCCGAACGAGTCGTTTTGAAGCTGGGCCGCCGCGGTGACTTTCTGGGGATCCCCCTGGGATGGCTGGGCCGGCGGCTGATCCGGCATGAGATGAGGCTCTTGGGCCGCCTGAGGGAACTGGTGGGGATTCCGCAGGTCCTGGGCGGCTGGGGCGAGTGGGGCATGGTGTATGGCTATATTCCCGGTTGCTCGCTGGACGAGAAACCGGAATTGCCCGATACCTTTTTCGATCGCCTGGCGGAGCTGGTCCGGCGGATCCATGAACGGCGAATCGCCTACGTGGACATGAACAAGCGCGGCAATATCCTGCTGGGGCCGGATCAGCTACCCGGGATCATCGATTTTCAGATCGCCTGTCATATCCCCGAGCGGCTGGCGGGATCGCGCCGGCTGGCCGACTGGCTGCTGTCGGTCCTGCAGGAGGAGGACCGATATCATCTCCTGAAGCACAAACGCCGTTTTCGCGGCGATTTGCTGAGCGAGCGGGAACGGCAGCTCGCCCGGCGGATCAGCGGGTGGATCGCCATGCACCGGGCCCTGACGCGGCCGCTGCGGGATGCGCGGCGGCGGATTTTGGCCGGGCTCTTTCGGCAGGGCCGCCTGGTGATCGACCAGACCATGCCGCTGAATCCGGAAACCGATCCCGGCCGCTGGGACCGCAAGGCGCCGCCGTCCGGTTGACCGCGGCGCCGGGGCCGGATCGCGGGGCACCGTCGGCCATTTCGGATGAATCGTGTCTAATAATCTTCAATGAAATCAATGATGCCGGGCAAGGCGTTTGTCCCGATGTCGCCGGTGCCGAGGCCGGCGACGCCGGTAGCCGTTTGTGAAGTTCCCGACGGCGGCGAATGTATCGTGAGGGAGCCTGAAGATGACAACACACGGGAAATGGTGGATAGGGTTGATCCTGGGATTGTCCGGCGTCCTCTTGGCCGGCGCCGCCGGGGCAGCGGCGGCGGGCGACGGGCCGGTCGACGCCCCGCGGATGTCTTCGGTGATCCCGCTCGACGGGGACCAGTGGCTGCTGGACGTGGATCCGGACAACGTCGGTCGCCATGAGCAGTGGTACCACAAGCCGACACCGGAGGCCAAACAAACAAGGATTCCCTGGATCATCCAGGACGCCTTCCCGGGATATCACGGGGTGGCCTGGTATTGGCGCACGTTCACGGCGCCGGATAACCTCCATGAGCACGGGCGGTATGTGCTCCGGTTTTGGGCGGTGGATTACCAGGCGGAGGTGTGGCTTAACGGCGTGCCCCTCGGCGGACACGAAGGCGGCGAGTCGCCGTTTGTGCTGGATGCGACCGCGGCGATCCGGCCGCAACGGTCCAATCTGCTTTCGGTCCGCGTGCTCAATCCCACGCATCAGCCGATTGACGGGATTGTGCTCAACGAGACGCCGCATCGCAACAAGGCCCTGCCGTACCGGTCGGGCAGCGCGTGGAACCAGGGCGGTATTATGGATTCCGTCGAGCTGCTCGTGGTCCCGGCCGTGCGCATCGACGACCTCTTTGTGCGGCCCGACCCGACGACCGGCCTGATCCGCGTTCAGGTGACGGTGCACAACACGCGGCCGGGGGCGGCGGCCGCCCGGCTGGAGTGCAGCGTGGCGCCGGCCGCCGGCGGCGAAACGATTCAAGCGGTTTGGCGGGAGTGCGAACTGCAAGCCGGCGAGAATCGCGTGGAAACGCAGGTTCAGGTGCCCAGCCCGCGGTTATGGGACCTGAACGATCCCTTTTTGTATCGGGTGACCGCAAGGGTGCGCGCTGAGGGTGTTGGTTCGGTTGATGAGCGTTCGGTCCGGTGTGGATTTCGCGATTTTCGTTTCGAGAATGGCGCGTTTCGACTCAACGGCCGGCGGATCTACCTGCGCTGCTCGCATACCGGCAATTGCTGTCCCATCGGCCTGGAACTGCCTCACGACCCGGACCTCTTGAGGCGGGACCTCATCAATGCCAAGGCGATGCGGTTCAACGCCATCCGGTTTATCGCCGGGGTGGCCAAACGGTATCAACTGGACCTCTGCGACGACATCGGACTGATGGTGTACGAGGAATCGTACGCCGGCTGGTGCCTGGCGGATTCGCCCCAGATGGCCCGGCGGTACGACGAATCCGTGCTGGGCATGATCCGCCGCGACCGGAACCATCCCAGCGTGGTGATCTGGGGCCTGCTCAATGAGACGCCGGACGGCGGCGTGTTCCGGCACGCGGCCGGCCTGTTGCCGACGCTGCGGGCCAAGGACGATTCGCGGATGGTGCTGCTCAACAGCGGCTCCTGGCATGCGCAGGCGGGCAGCCTGGGCGGCATCGAGAGCTGGCACCCTGCCGGGCGGGTGGATCCCTGCGTCACCCGCAACGGCACGGACCACGTGATCAAGGGACTGGGCATCACCTGGCAGCCGGGCCAACTGGCCTTCCATCCGGGACGCAACGGCGAATACTCCGTGGTCCGCTGGAGGGCGCCCCGCGAGGCGGAAGTGGAAATCTCCGCCTCCTTTAAGAGCATCGCCGAGCGGGCGACCACCGATGTCCATGTTCTGCACAATGGCCGGGCGCTGTTCGACGGCCTGATTAACGTGGGAGACGGGGGGCCAAAAGCGCAATTCTCGGGATCGGTGGTGGTCCGGCCGGGCGATACCATCGATTGCGCCGTCGGCTACGGCAACGGCGACTACGGGGCCGATACGACGGCGCTGGATGTCGTGATCAAGATCGCCGGCGGGAAGGTCTATAATGCGGCCGCGGACTTCTCGCTGGCCGACGATCCCAACCGTCCGTGGAGCTATGGGCACCTGGCGTCCGCGGCGGCGCCCGAGCCGGCCACCTTCACGCCGTATGAGGTGGGCGGTAGGGAAGAAGGCCTCGGCTGCCTGAGCAATCCCGGCCAGCCGATCTGGGAAGATGTGCTTAGCGACATCCATCCGTACCAGCGGGTGCCGCACACCGCCGAGATCATTCGTACGCTGCGAACCCTCGGCGGCGACGGCAAGCCGGTCTTTCTCTCCGAGTACGGCATCGGCAGTGCGATTGACCTGCTGCGCGTGGTCCGGCAGTATGAGCAGTTGGGCAAGGACGAGGTGGAGGATGCCCGGCTGTATCGCTCCTGGCGTGACTTGTTTGTCGCCGACTACGAGCGGTGGCGGCTGCACGAGGTGTTTGACCGGCCGGAGGAGTTCTTCTCCCAGAGCATAGCGCGGATGGCGGGCCAGCGACTGCTGGGCCTCAACGCGATTCGAGCCAATCCCCATGTCGTCGGCCATAGCCTCACGGGCACGGTGGACCAGGGCATGACGGCCGAGGGGCTCTGGACGACGTTTCGCGAGCTGAAGCCCGGCACCACGGATGCCGTTTTTGACGGCTGGGCGCCGCTGCGATGGTGCCTGTTTGTCGAGCCGGTCAACGCCTATTGCGGTACGGCGGTAAGGCTGGAAGCGGTCCTTGCCAACGAAGACGTCTTGTCGCCGGGTGAGTACCCGGTCCGGCTGGAGGTCGTCGGGCCACAGACGTCGCGGGTCTTTGAGCGAACAGTCATCGTAACAATTCCGGACCCCGGGAGTAAGCCGGTTCCGCCGATGGTTCTGCCGGTCTTTGCCGAGACGGTGCCCCTGGACGGCCCTGAGGGCAGGTACCGTTTTATGGCCACCTTCGAGCGGGGTGCGGCCGCCGCCGGCGGGACGGGGGAGTTTTATCTGGCTGACGCGGCTCAAATGCCGCCGGTCAAGAACGAGGTGGTGCTGTGGGGCGAGGACGCCGGACTGGCCGGGTGGCTCGCCGAGCACGGCATCCGCGCGCGGCGCTGGACGGCCGCTCCGCCGGCCGGACGCGAGGTCATCCTGGCATCGAACACGGCGGAATCACCGGGCGGCGCGGCGGCCTTCGCCGAGCTTGCCCGGCGGATTGCCCGCGGCTCGACGGTCGTGTTTCTTTCGCCGGCGGTCTTTGCCGTCGAGGCCCGTCCCACCGCGTTGGCGCCCCTGGTCGACAAGGGCGCTTTGAATGTCATTCCCAACTGGCTCTACCACAAGGACGAATGGTGCAAGCGGCACCCCATCTTCGAGGGCCTCCCCGCCGGCGGCCTGATGGATTACACCTTCTACCGTGAGATCATTCCCGATGCGGTCTGGTCCGGCCTGGATGCGTCGGCGGAGGCCGTCGCCGGCGGCATCAATGCCTCGCAGGGCTATGCTTCCGGATTGATGGTCGCCGTGTGCCGTCTCGGCGCGGGGCGGTTTATCCTGAACACCCTTCGCATCCGCGAGAACCTCGGGCCGAATCCGGTTGCCGAGCGGCTGCTGCGAAACATGCTCAACGACGCGGCGCGGGACGCCGGCGAACCGTTGACCGCGCTGCCCGCCGATTTCGAAACCCAACTGGAGTTGCTGGGGTACCAGGAGCGATAAGCCGTCGCGGCCTTTGGCTTTGCTGACGTTTAAGATAACGGGCGACCGTGATATTCAGCCGGCGGGATCGGATCGTTGCCTTGCCCTTGCCGGACGCCGTAAGTTGAGATCGGTGATTTGGATGCTGCCTGTCTGGGCGAATTCCAATTGTGTCGAGTCTTGACATGAGTCGCCGATTCGTGTTCACGTTGAATAAAACGCGCTGCGTTCCGGCCCGGCCGCCCATCCGCCCGGTACCCAACAATTCTTCGATGATGACAACGAAATCGGAGGTGTCGGCGAAAATCCAGTAAGATGATTGGGTCGAACCACCTTACGAAGAAATAGATCACGCAAACCGATCGATATCGTCTGGAATCCGCGGTTGTTATCCTGCAACTCATTGTTAATTAATGACTTACGAATCGTTCTGCCAAGGGAGCATCCTGTTTCAACCAAAACAGGCGTATTGGTAACCTGCGTAATAACAATGAGTTGCCGCGCCAAAAACGTCGGTCGGTCACTTTGGGTGGGTTATAAATATTCTTGTCGGCCGGAAATGGATTGTGGTATAAGTCAGTCCGGTTGGAAGGTTTGCAATGTGCTGGGTCGTCATCTGCGCGTTGAAAGGGACAAGGTTATGAAGGCGACGGTCGCCATCGTGGTGATCATGGTTATTGTGGAGGCATTCCCTTGCTGCGGGCGGGCGTCCTTGATCAAGATCGTCATTACCGCCGAAATGATCGCCATGGATGAAACCGAAAATTTGTGGGAAGGGGATATAGATGTTGAAGATATGATATATGAACATTATATTCATGACGTTGAGTGGACGGACGTTGTGCTGTCCGGGCCTGGTTATGGTTCGGATGATTTCTTTCCGCCATCCAACGGCATCTCATCAGAAATCAGCGATTCGCCTTGTACGACGGATCCGAACCATGGGGATTTCCCTGTCGTAGTAACAGGCAATCCGCCCGGGGCCTGTGATGCGGACAACGTCATGTTCCAAAACACCCTGCCTCTCTTCGCGACTGTTCCCGTCAGGTTGCTTGCCTGGAGGCTGCCGGCGGATGTTATGTCTGTCTTGTCGGATATCGATTTGCCCGCCTCGATTTCCGTTTTGTCCGATTGGCACGAGGTCAAGGTATGCACGATGCCCGGCGGCGGCAATCCAAAGAAAGGGGAGTGTGCCTTCGGCATTATCGGCCCCGTCACGGACGCGGTTGCGGTCCCGGAGACCACAACGTTTGTTTCGTTGTCGCTGGGCATGCTGCTCCTGGGAACCAGGAGGCGGCCTGCTTTTTGTCAGGTGTCGGGGGCCGGGGGCGTGCTAGTCATTTTGAGCCGCCGGGGGGCCGGCATCGTACGTTAATATATGTTATGGTTGATATGGAGATGGATTCACCCTGGCCCGCAAAACAGGCCCGGTCAGGCGCGATATCCACGGTCGGATTATCGGACGAAAGGTGGCGGATGGACTCTATCCAGTCGGATGGGGAGACGGTGGAATTTTATCAGGCGCTGCTGGACAGCCTGTTCGACGCCGTCTATACCGTGGATGTTCAGGGAACGATCACCCTCTGGAACCGCAGTTGCGAGCGGTTGACCGGCCTGGCGGCCGCCGAGATGATCGGCCAATCCTGGCAGGTGATCCCCTTTGGCGATCGCGGACCGGAGGCCCCCCAGATGCAGCCGGCCCAGCGGCAGCTGGAATTCGTCCTGGAAACGGGCGTGCCGGGCACCTGGAAGGGCTGGCTGCA
>JAFGFX010000174.1 GCA_016930855.1 Sedimentisphaerales bacterium
CATGTCCGGACAATATTTCGATCTCGTTGGCCTTGCAGATCTCGATGACCAACTCCCGCACCCTCTGCCCTACAGCACCGTAAAGTACCGGCCGGCGGTACTTTGTGACCCATACAAAATGCTTGAGCTTGGATGTGAGACGCAGTAAAATAGAAACCGAACGCGATAGGTAAACCTTTTAGCCGAAGGAGCGATATGACAATGACCAGGAACAAGCACATAGTGATTCTCTCCGTGTCCTGTCTGTTTGTTTCTTCCCCGGCCGCGGCGGCGGAAACCCGTGATTGGGAGGATCCCCAGGTCATCGGGATCAACAAGGAACCGCCCCACTGCACGCTGATGCCGTATTCGGATACGGCCGAGGCAATCCAGGCGAATCGGGCCGGGTCCGACTGGGCCCAGAGCCTCAACGGCGACTGGAAATTCCATTGGGTCAACCACTTTGAAAAGCGGCCGCGGGATTTCTTTGCGCCCCGGTTCGACGACAGCGGCTGGGACCGGATCCCGGTGCCCTCCAACTGGCAGATGCACGGGTACGGCACGCCGATCTACACGAACGTGACCTATCCCTTCGCCAAGAATCCCCCCTCGGTAACGACCACGCCCCCGTCCACTTACACGGCCTACGAGGACCGCAATCCGGTGGGCTCCTATCGATACGAATTCACGGTTCCCGCTGAATGGAACGACAGGGAGGTCTTCATTCATTTCGACGGGGTGGAATCCGCCTTCTATCTCTGGATCAACGGCGAACTCGTCGGCTACAGCGAGGGCAGCCGCACGCCCGCCGAGTTCCAGATCACCAAGGTTCTCAAACCCGGCGCCAATCTGCTCGCCGCCGAGGTCTATCGCTGGTCGGACGGGTCCTATCTGGAGGACCAGGATTTCTGGCGCCTCAGCGGCATCTATCGGGATGTGTACCTGTATGCCGTGCCCAAGCTGCATATCCGGGACTTTTTCGTCAAGACGGAGCTGGACGACCAATTCCGCGACGCGGTTCTTCGCGTGGAGACCATCGTCAAGAATTACGGCGCCGTCCCGGCCGGCGATGTTGCCCTCACGGGCACGCTGTTCGATGAGCAAGGCAAGAAAATTGTCGATTTGCCGCTTCAAAAACCCGTAGAATCCGTACCCGCCTCGGCCGAACAGCAATACCTTCTGGAGGCGAAGCTGGCAAATCCGCGCAAGTGGTCGGCGGAAAAACCCAACCTGTATACGCTGGTGCTGACACTGGCGGATCGTCGGGGGCGTGTCCAGGAAACCGTCTCCTGCCGCGTGGGATTCCGCCGGATCGAGATTAAGGGCGGGCAACTGCTGGTCAACGGCCGGGCGATCCTGATCAAGGGCGTCAACCGCCACGAGCACGATCCGGATACCGGCCATTACGTCAGCCGGGAATCCATGATCCGGGACATCGTCCTGATGAAAACGCACAACATCAACACCGTGCGGACCTGCCACTATCCGGATACCCCCCAATGGTACGATCTGTGCGATGAATACGGTCTGTATATCATCGACGAGGCCAACATCGAATCCCACGGCATGGGGTACGGCCGGGAATCCCTGGCGAATTTCCCCGAATGGAAGCAGGCGCACCTCGACCGCACGGCCCGCATGGTGGAGCGCGACAAAAATCATCCCTGCGTAATCATCTGGTCCCTGGGCAACGAGGCCGGGGACGGGCCGAACTTCCAGGCCACCAGCGACTGGATCCATCAGCGGGATCCGTCCCGTCCGGTCCATTACGAGCGGGCCGGCACCCGGCCGCACACGGATATCGTCTGCCCCATGTACGCCAGCGTGGACTCGATCATCCGCTACGGCGCGCAGGACCAGGACCGCCCCCTGATTCAGTGTGAATACGCCCACGCCATGGGCAACGCGGTGGGCAACCTGAAGGAGTACTGGGATGCGATCGAAACCTACAAGCACCTGCAAGGCGGATCCATCTGGGACTGGGTGGACCAGGGCCTGCGCAAGCGGTCCGAGGACGGCCGGGAATACTGGGCCTACGGCGGCGATTACGGCGATGCGCCCCACAGCGGCGATTTCTGCTGCAACGGCCTGGTACTGCCCGACCGGGCCGTCACGCCCAAGATCAAGCAGGTCAAAAAGATCTACCAGAACTTCGGCTTTGCCGGCCAGGATCCTGCCGCCGGTAAGGTGCGGATCAAGAACAAGTCCTTCTTCACCAATGCCAATGAATACGAGCTTCGCTGGACCCTGTCCGACGGCTGTCGGGTGCTGGAGCAGGGACACCGGGATGGACCGGACATCGAGCCGGAGCAAACGGGTATGGTGACGATTCCCTTTCAAAAACTTTTGCTGCAGCCGGGGGCGGAATATTGGCTGCGGGTCAGTCTGCATACGACCCAGGATGCCCTCTGGGCCCCGCGGGGCCATGAGGTCGCCTGGGAGCAATTCAAGCTGCCCTTTGCGACTCCCGATGCAGCGGTCATCGACGCCTCGACACTTGCCGCCCTGGACAGCCGCCAAACCGGCGAGGAGGTGATCTTCTCGTCGAGTGGCTTTCGGGCGGTCCTCGGCAAATCCTCTGGCCGCTTGACCAGCCTGCAATATGACGGACGGGAAATGCTGGACCAGAACCATCCGACGGCCGGGCCGACGCTGACCGCCTATCGGGCCCCGATCTCCAACGACGGCTGGCTGCGGGACGCGGTCCGCCGCGGCGGTCTGGACCGGCTGCAATACCAGGTGACGCACTTCCAGGTGGAGCGCCTAAGCGGCAGCGAAGCGCAGGTTCACGTGGTGACCCGCTGCGCCGGCGACGAGCAGAACGGTTTTCAGCACCATTGCACGTACACGATCTTCGGCAACGGCATGATCCACCTGGAAAATTACGTGGAACCATACGGGGCCCTGGGAGACCTGCCGAGGCTGGGATTGACGCTGGTCGTCTCGCCGGAATTCGACCATTGGAAATGGTACGGCCGGGGGCCCTGGGAGAATTACGTGGACCGCAGCCAATGCGCTGATATCGGGTGGTATGAGCAGACCGTGGCCGAGCAGTACGTCCCCTACGTCAGGCCGCAGGATACCGGCAACAAGCAGGAGGTCCGCTTTGCGGCGCTGACGGATGATCGAAATACGGGTCTCCTGATTGTCGCCGACACGCCGCTGAGCATGTGTGCGCTGCATGTCTCGGCCCAGGATTTGGCCGCCGCCCGGCACATCCATGAAGTGCCGCGGCGCCCGGAGGTGTATCTGAACATCGATTACGGCCAGTCCGGTCTGGGCAACGGCAGCTGCGGCCCCAGCACGCTGGACGCCTACAAGCTCAAGGCGGTCCCCTGCCGTTTCGGCTTCAGTATCCGGCCGCTGGCGTCGGGATCGGGCTCCATCGAACGGCAGGCCCGGCGGCGTCTAAAAACCAAGGTCCCGGCGTATCCGGTTTCCATCCAGCGGGACAAGGGCATGGTCTCGCTGAGCAGTCTCAATCCGGAGGCGCGGATTCATTACACGACGGACGGCTCGGACCCCACCCTGGATTCGCCGGTGTATGCGAATCCCTTTCCGTTTTTCCAAAAAGGACTCATCAAGGCGAAGGCCGTCAGCCGTGATGGTCGTCAGAGCGTACCGACCCAGAAGCAGTTCGACACCTACGTGAGCAAGGAAGGCTGGAAACTTATCCTGGTCGACAGCGAGGAACCGGGAGAGGGCTGGGCCCTCCACGCGATCGACGATGACCCGCAGACCTTCTGGCATACCCGGTGGAGCGCCGCCAACGATCCCTACCCGCATGAAATCCAGATCGATTTGGGCAAGGTCATGCACCTGAAAGGGTTTACCTATCTGCCCCGCCAGGGTTCCACCAACGGCCATATCCGAGGCTATGAGTTTTACGTCGGCTCAACCGCGGACGAGTGGGGCGAGCCCGTTCATGCCGGACGGTTCCGGCCGGGTTCGTCTCTAAGTGAGGTTCTCTTCGACCAGGCCGTCCAGGGGCGATATATCCGCCTAAAAACCCTTTCGGAAATATCCAATCGGCCCTGGACCACTATCGCGGAACTGTCGGTCCTGCTGGAAGAATAACCTGACCGTACATTCCGGCCGTTCCGTAACCGGAACGGATGACACTCCAAATATGGCGTAACAGATACATTCATCGGTCCAGACAGGGCCGACTGCCTTCAGTGTGTCGCATCATTCCACCGATGTGCAGGATCGCCGTATGGACTGCCAGCTACTGGCCCGGCGTGGGCGTAGCGGCCACCCAGTTGGCCACGTCGTTGCCGTAGTGGGTCGCGATCAGCCGCCGCAATACGTAGTC
>JAFGFX010000175.1 GCA_016930855.1 Sedimentisphaerales bacterium
CGGCGGTGACCGACGATGGCGATCTTGCAGCGGTCGGCCCGTTCGATCACGCGGGGCAGATCGAGGATCAGCGTCTTTTCGGCCTCCACCGCCACGCAGACGGCGCGATGCTTCTTGAGATTCTCGATCGTCTCGATCCCGATGGTCGGCACGTCGAACCGCATGTCCTGGTTCGGCTTGGCGGTCTTGATCAGCGTCCAGCCGCCGGCGGCGCACAGGCGGCCCGCCCGCTCGATCATCGCGTCGGTGCCTTCGAGGGCCTCCACCGCGATCACCTCCCTTTCCTTGACGGCGATGGCCTGGCCGATGTCGAGCTCGCCCATCTTCTTGACGATATCCCAGCCGAACTCGATGTCGGCCAGCACGGCTGCGCCGGGCCGCCGGCGGGTCATCACCCCGTCCCGCGCCAGGTGCTCGCGACAGTATTGTACCGAATCCACCAAGACAATCCCTCCCGTCTCGAGCTCGTCCGCCAGGGCGGCCAGGAGCGTATCGTTGCGCTTGTCCCGCCGGCGCAGGCGGCCATACCAGATGCGAAAGGCCCGCCAGTCGGGCAGATACTGCAGGATCCGCCAGGGGGTATAGATGCGGCGCTTGGCCACCCGGCCGACCATGATCGTCTCGCGGACGCCCCGCCGCCGCAGCAGGCGGATCCAGCGGCCCGGCCGCGCGATCGGCACCCAGGAAAAGCCGTCCACGTGGTCCCGCAGGGCCGGATCCACCTGATCGCGCAGCGCCGCGCAGTACACCCGAAATCCGGCCGCCCGGGCGCCGTCGGCCACCAGAAACGGCAGCCGGCCCTGCCCGGCGATCAATCCCAATACCGGCTTAATCTGCGCATCCTCCGCGTTCATTCTACCCCGAATTCGCCCCGGGGCGCTCGCCGCGATGGGCAATTCGCCGCGGGCGCGGTGGGCTCTATGACGCTCCCGTTGGTCGTTCTTTCAGATCGACGCGGGCTACCGTGACGTTTGACGCTCCCGTTGGTCGCTCCCACTTGGCGAGAACCGCCTGCCGCGGAGTGGATGGCAAGTACCGCAAAGGGTGGCACCGCCAAGCGAGCCTGCGAGCTTGGGGGTGAGGTGGCATTGCCACCCTCTGCTCGACGCGGGCTGCTGCAACTTTTGACGCTCCCGCTGGTCGCTGCGCCTGGGCGAGAAATGAGACCGCGTTGGGGGCGATCTAAAAGAAACGTCGCCGTAGGCGACACCGCAATTTTGCATTTTGAGTTTTGCATTTTGATATTGGGTGGCAAAGCCACCCCTTGATCGACGCGGGCTTCCGTAACTTATGACGCTCCCGTTGGTCGCTGCGCCTTGGCGAGACAAGGGCGGTTCAAACCTCGGCCAGTTGCCCCAACCGCCGCGAAACCCGACAAGCCCGTTTTTTTCACCCAGTTCCACCTGACGCCGGCCCCGATTAGCCATCCTGGATCAGCCGCCGCAGGGATTTATCCAGCTCGCGCAGTTTCTTGCGAAACTCCGGCAGCTCCTTCAACAGCGTCAGACTGCGCTTGGCCTGGGTGATCGGCCAGGCGGGCGAGCCGACGACGCTGAGCTTGTCCGGCACATCGTTGATCACGCCGGCCTGCGCCCCGATCTTGACCTGGTCGCCGATCTTGATGTGCCCGACCACCCCGACCTGGCCGCCGAACACGCAGTGATGGCCGACCTGCACGCTGCCGGCGATCCCGACCTGGGCCACCAGCAGGCTGTAGGGGCCGATCTTCGTGTTGTGCCCGATGGCGATCAGATTGCTGAGTTTGCTGCCCCGGCCGATGATGGTATCGCCCAGCGTGCCCCGGTCGATGGCGCAATTCGCCCCGATCTCCACATCGTCCTCGATGACCACGCCGCCGACCTGGGGAATCTTGTGGTGAACGCCGTCGTGGGTGGCGTAGCCGAATCCGTCCTGGCCCACCACGGTGCCGGAATGGATCGTCACCCGATCGCCGATGCAGCAGCCGTCATAGATCGTCACGTTGGGATAGAGCACGCAATCCCTGCCGATCTTGGTGCCCGGCCCGATGGTGCAGTTGGAATAGATGCAGGTGTTGTCCCCGATCTGGACGTCATGCAGGACCACGGCGAAATCATGGATATCCACGTCCCGGCCGATGGCGGCGTTGGCGGCGACGCTGGCGCGGGGACTGATCCCGACCTTCTCGTGCTCGCGATGGCCGTACAACAGGACCACCACCTGCATGAAGGCATAGTAGGGATCCCGGCAGCGGATCAGGACCCTGTCGGGCAGGTCGGCCTCCTCCGAGACGATGATGGCGGACGCCCGGCTGGTCTGGACCTCCTTTTCGTATTTGAGATTCGCCAGAAAGCTGATGTCCCCCTCGCCCGCCTCGTTGAGCGTGGCGGCGCCGGTGATCGGGACCGTCTGATCGCCATGGACCACGCCGCCGACGTGTTCCGCCAGCTCCTTGACCGTTTTAGTCGTCATCCCTACGGTTCCTCATTTAGGGCGTCTAACCACATGAAGGCAAATGGACCCACTCGGGCGACTGAATGTCTCGTCGCGCATTATGCCAGAGGTTAAACGATCGTTAATGACCGCCGGGCCATCCGGCATCCACCCCAAGGGCCTCCTTGGAAATCCGCGAAAAGGCCATCGTCGGGTAGTAGTAGCAAACCCTTGGCTCGAAACAAATTATAAGTACTCGCCCCGTCAAGTCAATGTCCGGCCCGGCGGGGATTTGCACCTGGACGGTGTGCACTGGAACATGTGCCCGTAGGGGCAAATGCCGGATCCGGAATACTACCCCAGGAGGCAACAGGAAGGGACAAAAGACATCCAGAAACGTAGAACGTTGCAAAACAACCACTTACGACAGTCCGCCGGGCCGCGGCTCCCAGATTGCCCCGGCGCGCCAGAGGCCCGAAGGCTTCCTGCTGGCGGAAAATCAGCATTACCGGCGGCAAACGGCAGCGGCACGGGGGCCGCTGCCGTCATGAGTTTCCTGCGGCATGCCGGACTAATACCCCGACTAAGCGATCCGGGTCCTCTTCCTTCAGACGAGAAATAAGAGCCGCCGAGCCCCTGCAATCGACCGCCTGCGGCAATGGTCTGTCATGCACCCGAAAAAACCTTTCGGTCTGGTAAGATGATGAGGTGGCGCTGGGTATCCTTCCGGGGGGCGTAAACCGGGTGGGAAATACGGCCCAGCCTATACAAACCACCGAAACCTCATTTTCGGCAGGATTCCTATCGGCCAAAAAAATACCCCAGGTTAACATTACCCGGGGTAAATACTGGTTTTTTTTATGGGCCGTCGTTGCTATTTTTATGTAAGCAATTGCAATATAATTACTTACGCAAATTTCTCTTTCAAAAGAACTCAACTGCACGATTGCGTGAATCGTTCGCTTATCGGGCGATTATGGTCGTAAAGAGGGCAAAAGTCGTCCTTAGGGCATAACCTGGTACTGTTCTTGCTTGGTAATCTCGGCGAACATCTCGCCCCATTTTTCCTTCTTGCGGGCGTTGGGGCCGCCCTTGAATATCTTTTCCTCCAGCAGGATCAGCGAACAGAATATCCTGCGGTTATCGCTCTGTACCCGCTGGCCCGTCAGGTCATACACGCCCTGGTCGGTGACCTCGAGCTTTTGCATGTCGAACATGCTCTTGATCATGGTCCGGCTGGGATCGCCGGGCGCCGGGGGCTCGTCCCAACCTTGCGGCAGGGTATGGATCGGTTCGGCGGTGCTGGTGACGGTGACGAGTTCCTGATTGCCCCGTTTTTCGGCGGAGCCGGCCTTGTAGGTCGTCTCCAGCGCCTGGGCCTTGATCATGACGTGGGGGACCGGCTCCATCTTGACCAGCGTCTGGCCGGGCCGGACATGACTCTTCAAGAACGGATGCTCGTGCAACTCCTTGAGGGTTTCCTCGGTCAGGATGCGGGGGGCCATCCACTGGTCCTCCGGCGTCATCCCCAGCTCCTTACGCAGTTCGTCCAGGCCGATGATCTCCAGCAAGGTGCTGTCGGGGGCCTGGCGGATCCGATATTCCGCGCCGGCCAGCTTGGGGGCGTTGGTGATGCTGGACTCGGTCTTGTCCGCGCTGCTGCGGTAATAGCTGGTCCGGTCCTTGTCCGGCAGGACCGTATGCATGCTCAGATCCAGGCTCTCCAGGGTCACCTTGAGGGTGGCCGAGCCGTCCGGATGGACCGCCTCGACCTGCTGGCGCCAGACGATCTGGTTCTTGATTTCGCGCCCGTCCCGCTGCGACGGGGGCTCGTCCGGCATCTCCACCCACTGCCAATGGGTCTCCAGGAGGGTATAGCGCACCTGCTGCTCCTGGCCGACCTGATACGTCTGGAGCAGATCCGTCGTGGTGCAGCCGGCCAGAAGAAACAGACCCGCCGCGCCCAAAACCGCCATGTTTCGCATCACACTGATCTTCATAATCATCTCCCGAACCCAAGGACCCTTGCCTACGGTTTAACCCATTCGATGGTTTTTTCCATCACGTAAAACGAGCGGTTCCTGCGCCGCTCCGGAGACTGGCTCTCCATCTGCCGATATTTCTGGCCCGCCAGCTGCACCTCGGCGGTGATCTTCTCGTGCCAATAGCGAACCTGGCCGTCGTGCAGGGTGAGTTTCGTCTGCCCTTCGCCGTGGAGATTGATGATCTCCATGTCCGGCTGGCGGCGCTTGAGGTTGTTCGTGACGTACGCCGGAATTGTCCCCTTGCTCGGGCCGGCAACCTTCACGGCGATCTCGGCCCAGTCCTGTTGATCGGCCGAGGAGACCCCCGTCAGGACAAAGTCTTTCTGCGCCAGGACCGGGGCGGTCTGGGGGGTTTCGGCGGGGGTGACGGCCAGCCATTTCGCCTGAGGCTCGGGCTGGCGAATCGGCATGTCGCTGTAGAGCCAGCAGCAGGCGTAATCCCGCAGGTTCGTCTCGGACAGCAGGAACGCCAATTGAAATCCCCCGATGTAGCCGGAGGTGATCGGTCCGGACATGTGATCCTGGATTTTTTTGTCCAAATCGAACAGGGTCAACACCTGGCCGCGGGCATTGACCTTGGCCTTGTAGCGGCAGGACTTCAAACCGCCGCAGACGGACTCGTACTGCTTCTGTCGGTCGCTTTTTGCCGGGGTCGAGGTCGTGCCCGAGGCCGCCGCGGCGTCCGGATCAGCCGTGTCAGCCG
>JAFGFX010000176.1 GCA_016930855.1 Sedimentisphaerales bacterium
ATACGAACAGCGAAGCCGGATCCTCAAGGCCATGGGCCATCCGACGCGGCTGTTCATCGTGGAGGAACTGGGCCGGCAAATCCGCTGCGTCTGCGAGCTGACGGCAATGGTCCAGGCGGATATCTCGACGGTCTCGAAACATCTGGCGGTCCTGAAACAGGCCGGGATCGTGCAGGACGAAAAACGGGGCACCCAGGTGTTTTACTCGCTGCGCTGCCCCTGCGTGATGCAATTTTTCAGCTGCGTCGAGACGGTGCTGCAAAACAACGCCCGCCGGCAGATGGACATGGCCTACCCCGCCCCGCCGGCGGCAAATCCCGATCACCACCGAACGACACAAGGGGTGAATCCGAAAACGTGACCGGTCGAAAAAAAGAGTATCTGATCCTGGCGGCCATGGCGGCTATCTTCCTGGCCTGCTTCTTCCTACCGATGGAGAATCCGCGGTTTACCGGCGCCCTGCGGGAATCGCTGTACCTGACCCGCTGGTACGCCCGCCAGCACGTGCTGCTGTGCCTGGTGCCGGCGTTCTTCATCGCCGGGGCGATCGCGGCGTTCGTCCGCCAGGCGTCGGTGATGAAATACCTGGGGGCCCGGGCGAACAAGGTCCTGGCCTACGGCGTCGCCAGCGTCTCCGGAACGATCCTGGCGGTCTGCTCCTGTACGGTGCTGCCCCTGTTCGCCGGGATCTACCGCCTGGGGGCGGGCCTGGGGCCGGCGACGGCGTTTTTGTATTCCGGCCCGGCGATCAACGTGCTGGCGATCATCCTGACGGCCCGCATCCTGGGACTGGAACTGGGCGTGGCCCGGGCCGCCGGGGCCATCATTTTCAGCATCGTGATCGGCCTGTCGATGCACCTGATATTTCGCCGGGAGGAACAGGACAAGATCCAAAACCAGGCGGCCCGGCCGGCCGGCCCGGTTCCCCTGCCGCTCGGCAAACAGGTCCTGTTCTTCGCTGCCATGGTGGGGATCCTGGTCTTTGCCAACTGGGCCCGCAGCGGGGACGTGCGGGCGATATTCCTGTGCTGCCCGGGCGGACTGGCGACCTATCGGGTGGAAGGTCAGATCGTCGAACAAAACGCCCAACAGGTAACGATCCGCGATGCGGCCGGCAATGTCCAAACCATCCCCGCCGAACAATTGCAGCAACTGGAGCCCACCGAACCAAACCGCCTCTACGAATGGCTCTATCGCCTCCGCTGGGTACTGGTGGTCCTGCTGCTGGCGCTGCTGGCGGTGATGGTGTTCGCCTGGTTCACCGGCCCGCAGATCGGCCAATGGGTCGGCCAGACCTGGGGATTCGCCAAACTGATCCTGCCCCTGCTGCTGGCGGGGGTGTTGCTCGCCGGCTTCCTGCTGGGCCGGCCGGGCCAGGAAGGCATCTTGCCGGCCCGCTGGGTGGAACAGGCCGTGGGCGGCAACTCGCTCGGGGCGAACCTGTTCGCCGCGGTCGCCGGGGCGTTCATGTACTTCGCCACGCTGACGGAGGTGCCGATCCTGCAGGGCCTGATCGGGGCCGGCATGGGCAAGGGACCGGCCCTGGCGCTGCTGTTGGCGGGCCCGGCCCTGTCGCTGCCCAACATGCTGGTGATCCGCGGCGTGATGGGCACCCGCAAGACGATTGTCTACGTTTCGCTGGTGATCGTCATGGCGACGATCAGCGGCCTGATCTTCGGAGGCCTGTTCGGTTGAAGGAGACACCATGAAAAAACTGTTCATCCTGGGCACCGGATGCCCCAAGTGCAAGCGGCTCGCCGAGAACGTCGAGGCGGCGGCGCGGGAGCTGCACATCGAATACGACCTGGAGAAGGTGACGGACGTCAACGAGATGATCAAGTTCGGCGTGATGGTCACACCGGCCCTGGTGGTCAACGGCAAGGTCAAGGTGCTCGGAGATGTCCCGACCGTCGCCGAGATCAAAAGGATGCTGGCGTAAAAAAGCAACGAATGGAACGAATTCGCCCCCGCCGACCCCGCGGCGTTGCCGCGCCGGAACGGCGCTGGCCAAGCGCCGTCGGGACGCGAATCCATGATACAAAATGCGCGAGGAGAATACCATGAACCAGAAAAGCGGTTGTTGCGGCGGTACGAAGTTGATCTTTGCCTGCTCGGGGGCGGCGGACGTCGGCGAGATCGCCGATCGGGCGGCCCGGCAAATGACCCGGGATGGCGCCGGCAGGATGTTCTGCCTGGCGGGCGTCGGCGGCCGGGTGGAGCCCATTATGAAGACCACCGAGGCCGCGGAACAAATCCTGGCCCTGGACGGCTGCGACCTGGACTGCGTCAAGAAGACCCTCCAGCAGGCGGGCCTGACACGGTTTGCCCACCTGCGGGTCACCGATCTGGGCCTGGAAAAGGGCAAAACGCCCGCGAGCGACCAAGCCGTCGCCAGCGTGGCGGCCCGGGCCGCGGCCTTGTTGACGTAATCTGCTCGCCGTCTCGTACGATTGCCCTGACAGAAAGGCCTGACATGAATACAACCGTCAAAATAACGTTGGTTGTCGCCCTGGCGGCGGCGATCGCCGGAGTGGTCCTTCTCAAACAAACCGATCCGTTCTGCTGTTCGGTTGGCCCGACGGAGCCCTCGCCAAGGCAGAACGTCGCCGGGCCCAACGATCCGGCGATCCAATCGCCCGCGCCTCTCCCTGCCGCGTTACCGCAGGATGCTCCGCCCGACAACCCGGCGGAATCCCGGCGCTTGCCGCGACTGGTCGACCTGGGGGCGGAC
>JAFGFX010000177.1 GCA_016930855.1 Sedimentisphaerales bacterium
ACGGATGCACGATCCACTCGATGACGCCGCCCGAGACATCCGGCTTGAGCTGCACCTCCAGCCGCAGGGCGGTCGTCTCGACCGGATCGAACGTCACCCGGTTGAAGGTGTTGCCCTCGACGCCGTAGGTGCTCGGATTGGCCACGGGGACCCACTGCTCGTCCCGGCGGTAGAGCAGCCGCCAGGACGCCGGCAGCCGGCAGTTGCCGCGGCCGGTGTCGTCGAACCAATACACCTCGGCGGCCGAGACTCTCCGGCGCTCGGCGAAATCGTACTGAATCCACTCGGTGGTCCCCTGGTGCGGCCACCAGTGGAAGAAGTTCCCGGCCTCGTCGCCGGAATGTCTCGGCGTTTGCTGGTCCTGGACGGCGGCCAACAGGGCGTTTTGCACGTAAGACTGATAGGAGCAACTCACCCGGCTCAGCGAGGCGATCGTATCGGCCCCCAGTGGATCGACCGCCTGGTCGTCCCGCGCCAGCCAGACGGCCATCTGGCCCTTGCCGCGATGGGCCCAGGCGTAATAGGGAATCGCGACGAAGTCCTGCCCGCTACGTATCAGGGTCTCGCCCGGCCCGCCGCGCTTGGTCGCCTGCGCGGTTCCCGTAAGCACCTGCATCCCGCAGCCGGCGATCAGGTTCGCCCGATATTCGGTCCGCAGCGGCACATCGTCGGCCAGGATCAGGTTGTGCACTTGGCCGGAGGCCACGTCCGGCCATTCGACGCAGTAGAGGATCGGTCCCCGCGTCAAGGCGACCCGGCCCCGGTCCGCCTCCACCTGCTCGTGGGCGACTACCCGGCGTATCGGCAGCGGCAGCGTTAAATCAACCGTATCGCCGCGGCGCCAGGTCCGCTTGAGCGGCACGTAGCCGCGCTGCAAGTCCAGCGGCACGGGCGTGCCGTTGACCCGCAGCAAAACGGCCTGGTCGTCCGGTTGCAGATAGCGGTACAGATCGCTGGGCACCGGCTGATTCCGCGCCCAGCCGGGGATGCGGATGCACAGGGTAAATTGCCCGTCTGTTTTAGGCTCCACCTGGATCTTGACGGCCCCGTCCCAGGGATAGTTGGTCCGCTGGCGGAGGGTCAGCGTATTATCCGGCAGCGGGATGGTGGCGGTCCCCTGGGCAAACAGGTTCACGTACACCGTATCGTCGGTATGGGCGTACACATACCCGGGCACCGAGGCGATAAAACGGGTCATGTTCCCCGGACAGCACGCGCAGCCGAACCAGGGCGACCGGCTGTGCTGGCCGTGCGACGCCAGGGGATTGGGATAAAAGAAAAGCTTGCCGTCCAGGGACACCCCGGAGATCAGGCCGTTGTAGAGCGTCCGCTCCATCACGTCGATGTAGCGGGCGTCGCCGTGCAGGCAAAACAGCCGGTGGTTCCAATAGACGTTTCCGATCGCGGCGCAGGTCTCGCAGTAGGCCGACTCGTTCGGCAGCTCGTAGTTCCTGCCGAAGGCCTCGCCGCTGCCGGTGGCCCCCACGCCGCCGGTCAGGTAGAGCTTCTTCGAGACGACGTTGTCCCAGATCCGATCGATCGCCTCGACATACGCCGCGTCGCCGGTCAGAGCCGCGGCGTCCGCCATGCCGGAGTACATGTAGGTGGCGCGGACGGCATGGCCGACCGCCTCGTCCTGGGCGGTGACCGGGGCGTGGTCCTGGCTGTAGGGCCCGTAGTTCCGCTGTCCGGGCCGCTGCCGGCCGCGGATGTCCAGGAAGAACTTGGCCAGGTTCAGGTACCTTTCGTCGCCCGTGGCGCGGTAGAGACGCGCCAGGCCCATCTCGATGATCTGATGGCCGGGCGGAATCTCGCGCTTGCCGGGGCCGAAGGTCCTGTCGATCAGGTCCGCGTTCTTGATGGCCACCTCCAGGAACGAGCGTTTCCCGGTGGCCGTGTAATGGGCCACGGCGGCCTCGTACATGTGGCCGGCGTTGTAGAGCTCATGGCTGCCGGACAGCTTCGACCATCGCTCGTCGCCCATCCAGTTGCGCAGCCGTTCGCAGCGGTTGGTCCGGCAGGTGTAGAGGTACCCGTCGGGTTCCTGGGCCGAAGCGATCGTGGCGATCAGCCTGTCCAGGTAGGCCTCCAATTTGGCGTCCGGCCGCACCGAGAGGGTATAGGACGCCCCTTCCAGGATCTTGTACGGATCGGTGTCGTCGAAGGGGAAATCGCCTCGATGCTCGCCGGTCTTCGATCCGCCGGCGATGGCGAAGTTGTCGATCCGGCCGGTCTGCTCGCACTGGCCGAAGGCATAGGGGATCGTCACGGTCCGATTCGTCTCGATGCGGCCCAGCCAGAACTCGTCCTCCAGGTGCACCGCGGTAAAGGGCAGCGGCCGGATCGGATAGTCCTTCGCCGCCGCGGCCCAGAGAACCGGGCCGCCCAGACAGACGATCACGACGGCCCGAAGCAGATCCCGCGGGGATACGGTTTTTCGCGTTTTCATAGCGTTACCCATTGAAATAGAGATACACCGCCAGAATGATAAAGAGCAGGGCCACCGAGAGGATGACCTCGATCCGGGACCAGCTGGACCGCGATTCCTTGCGGTGTTCCGCGGTGATGGTCCCGTAGGTCAGCCCGCTGATATGGGCATAGTCCGGCCGGCCCGTCAGGAAGCTGACGACCACCATCACCAGGATGCAGACCAGCAGGATGAAGATGCTATAGTACTGGAAGAACATCTTGTTGATGATCCAGAAAAAGCTGCCCTCGGCGTAGCCGTTTTCGAAGCCGGACATTTGCATCGTCACCGGGGTGTCGATGGCCAGCCGGAACAGCCCCAGGATGAATCCCACGACCAGCGCCGTCAGACAGCCCTTACTGTTGAGCCGCTTCCAGAACACCCCGAGAAAGAACACCACGAAAATGGGCGGGGCCAGGTAGGACTGCACGCCCTGGAGGTAGTCGTACAGGTTGCGCCCGCCTCTGATAACGGGGATCCAGATCAGCCCGATGAGCACCATCGCCCCGGTGGCCACCCGGCCGACCCATACGAGATGATGCTGGCTGGCCCGGGGGCGGAACTTGGAATAAAAATCCATCGTAAAAAGGGTCGAGGAGGCGTTGAACACCCCGGCCAGCGAACTCATCAGGGCCGCCAGCAGGCCGGCGACCACGATCCCGCGGATCCCCGTGGGCAGCACCTCGCGGACCAGCAGGGGAAACGCCTCGTTTTTCTGGCGGGCCACGTAGCGCAGACGCTCGTCCCGGTTCTGGTTCCAATGCTGGTAGGTGGCCTGGTCGATGTACACGTCCGTGTCGGCGCCGGTGATCTCATGGGGATGCGGAATCTGGTACTTGGCCAGGTTCGCCCGGGGATCGTCCGCTTGGGCCCAGGTCTCGAGGGTTTCCGGGCTGACCAGTTGATAGGCCTCGTTGCCCTGCGCGTCGGTGTCCAGCACGTACACGTCGCCCATGAGGTTGCCGGGCGCTTCAAAGGTCGCCAGGGATTGCAACTTGCCCGACTGGTAGATCGCAAAGCAGATCATGCCGGGAATGATGAAAATGAAGACCGGCAGCAGCTTGAGGAACGAGGCGAAGATCGAGCCCCGCCGGGCCTGCCGCTCGTTGGGGGCGCCCAGGGCCCGCTGGACGATGTACTGATCCGTGCACCAGTACCACAACCCGATCACCGGGGCGCAGAACAGCATGCTCAACCAGGGATAATTCCCGTTGAAGTACCAGGCCATCCTGCCGGACTTGACCATCTCGCCGCTGGCGTTGAGGGTGGTGGTCACCTGGTCGACCGGCGCCCAGGTGCTCTCGACGCCGTCGGGGACCAGCGGCTTCCAGAGATTGAACATGTCCGAGCCGCACACCTCGCGCAACTGGCCCCAGCCGCCCAGCTTGATCAAACCGAAGATCGTCACCAGGATGGACCCGAACACGAGAACGAACGTCTGGAGGGCCTCCGTGTAGGCCACCGCCCGCAGCCCGCCGAGAACCGTGTACAATCCCGTCAGGATGATCACCAGGAACGACCCGATCCAGAAACTGTCCAGCGTGACCGACCCGATCGTCAGCTGCATCTGGGGCAGCAGGACGCTGAACACGATCCCGCCGGCGAAGATCCCCACGGCGATCTTGGTCAACACGTAGGCCACCAGGGAGATCATCGACAGGACCCAGCGGGCGGTGGGCGAGAACCGCCGTTCCAGAAACTCGGGCATGGTAAAGACCTTCGAGCGCATGTAGAAGGGCACCATCACCCAGCCCAGAACCAGCAGGCACCAGGCGTGCAGCTCGTAATGGGCCATGGCGACGCCGTCGGTGGCCCCGGAACCGGCCAGGCCCACCAGGTGTTCCGAGCCGATGTTGGAGGCGAAGATCGACGCCCCGATGACGAACCAGCCCAGGTTCCGGCCGGCGAGAAAGTAATCATCGGTGGTGTCCTTGCTCTTGAGAATCACCCACCAGGCGATCCCCAACAGGATGGCGAAATACAATCCCACAATCAACCAGTCCACATTGGAAAAGGCGGACTCCGTCGCGGCGAGCAGGGAAACAATAGTCATAGATTATCCTTTCCTTTCGAGGCTGCCTCTATACAGCAGTAAATATCGAAAACTCCTGGGGAGCTTATGTTTCGGTTTTTTGGGTGGCCAGGATCGCAAAGCGGTTGGCGATCGCCAGCGCCGGGTCCACCGGCGTCTCGACCGGCCGGACGTCGGGGCCGATCACCACCGTCGGCGTGGGCCGCAGGCTCCGGCCGGCAAACTGCGGCAGCCAGGGCCGCTGCGCCTCGATCATTTCCGCCGTCATCTCGCGCACCTCCTTGAGGGTGCAGACCGTGCAGGTCAGCGGGTCCAGGGCGATCGCCTGCATGGCGTACTCGGGATCGCCCGTCAGCGCCGCCTCCACGGCGAGCTGCTGGACCGTGACGTTGCTCTGGTTCAAGGCGGCGCACTGCGGCGGCAGGTCGCCCACCCGGACCGGGTGCAGTCCCCGGGCATCGACGAAGACGGGCACCTCCACGCAGCAGCCCTGGGGCAGATTGGTGATGTAGCCGTCGTTGCGGACGTTGCCGTTCAGGCGGAAGACGGCGTCCGTCTCGGCCGCCTCCAGGATGTAGGAGCAGTATTCCACGCTGCGGCGCTCGATCCTGGCGCTCTCCAGGTCGAGATAATCCACCTTCTTGTATTTCTCCGCCAGCATCCGGCAGTAGTGGTAATACGCCCCGGAGGCCCCGCCGAAGTCCGGCAGGTTGCAGTACGTCTCCCGGCCGCGCCGGCTGCTGCGGAACCAGGGCACGTACTCCGACAGGTGGCCGGTGCTCTCGGTCATGAAGTAACCGAAATGCCGCATCACCTCGCCGCGGACCTTTTCGTTGTA
>JAFGFX010000178.1 GCA_016930855.1 Sedimentisphaerales bacterium
AACATGGAAACCCTTGTCCGAAACAGTACTTTTGAGCGTGTATTTTACGGCCTCATAGCCTCGAACGAATTATCTTGGACAGCAGTGAACTCATATCTTTTTTATGCCCACGCTGGAGTAAGGCGGCGGTTGAAATCACGCCGAAAAACGCCGTTCGCTAGATTTCACCAACGGTGACGTCTACGAAGCGACTCCCAAAAACATCTGGCGATTGATATTGTTAGACGAAAAAGCCATTTCCTGAAATGTACCTCATTGGTTTATGCAACTGCAGGGTCAATTCTTAAGATGACCGACCAACGCGGTGACCCTAATAACCGTCAGGTGTAGAATAACATCCCCCCCCGACCCGCCTGACGGTTTTTCCTGATTCCACCCGGACATTACCATATACGACGAGTTGCTGCCTCGGCCTTTTCCCGCGGGGTATCGTTGTCGTGGAGGAGGGATTATGCCTAACAAGAAAATATTTTACTCTAATCTGAATTCAACATAATATTATTTTCAACCGTACATAATTTAACGCTTGCACTTTGCGCGGGAGGGGTTATATTCCCCGACATGAGTAGTATGAATACGAAGCGGCTCATATGTCTATTTTTTCTGTGTCACCTGATTTCCGGGCAATACGCAGGCATCGTCTCGGCTGCGGAATCCTCCCGCTATCTCGACCGGTTGCGTAAATTTGACATCTCCTGCAGGTTCACCGATGAACGCACGAAGAAGAAAGAAGTAGGGCTGGAGCATCGGGCCGCCTTTTCGGCGTTGATCCGGCAAGACGATAAGGAAGCGACCCTGAAGATCGTCGAACGCGAGCAAATCAAAAGCAAGGATCGCTTGAAGAGGATCGAGGAATGGCTCCGCACCGCTCCTGCGGCCGATAACACTACCACGCGACTCTGTGAGGAGTTGGTCGCCAAGGCCCTGCAAAAGGATGCCGGCGCCCTGGAGCAACTCAAGGCGATCGGGCCGGCGGCGATACCGGCCTTGGTCGATTTGAAACAGGATCAATTCGCTCTGCCTACGCCGGAGGTCATCCATCTTTTATCCCAAGGGGAACGACAGGCGGACCGGCTCCTGGAAAGCAACTCCTCCGGTCTGGATGCCCAGACGCTGGGCGATTTGGCCCAGCGCGAGCGCAATTACGGCGAAATCCTCAAACGCGCCGTCATCGCCCTGGAGGGGACGCGCCGGGATTATCCTCATTGGCTTCCCTTCGTCTACCTGTACGGACTCGGTTTTGTCCCCTTTCTTTTCGGGATCATCGCTTCCGTCATTTATTACGGCGGCTTCCGCTGGCAGGCGATGACGATCATCGCGGGGAGCTATCTGTTTTATGTCTGCCTGACGGGATTCTTTCAGTTTGTTGCCCCCTGGATCGGTTGAATTGGCATGGTTCATATCGGCACCATAGACTGGGTCATTATCATCGGCTATTGCCTGGCCATGATGGGCTTTGGCGCCTATTACGGCCGCTACGTGAAAACCTCCAAGGATTTCTTCTTCGGGGGCCAGCGTTTTGCCTGGTGGATCATCGCCTTTTCCTGCATCGCCACCCTCGTCGGCTCCTACAGCTTCGTCAAGTATTCCACCAATGCCTATAAAAACGGTTTCAGTTCCAGCATGTCCTATCTCAACGACTGGATGTGGCTGCCGCTCATGATGTTCGGGTGGATCCCGATTATTTATTATTCCAAGATTCGTTCGATTCCGGAATATTTTGAAAAGCGGTTTGACAAGCATACCCGCCTCATGCTCACCCTGTTTATGCTCTTGTACCTCATCGGCTACATCGGGATCAATTTGTACACCATGGGCGTGGTGCTGAATCCGATCCTCCATGTCTTTGCCGACAGGAACGTGAACTTTTACTTCATCGTTCTCGTCATCGCCGTCGTCAGTGCGGTGTACATCACCGCCGGCGGTCAAACCTCGGTGATCATGACGGACCTGCTGCAGGGAGTTCTGCTGCTGGCGGCCGGCATTGCGATTTTTTGTTTGGGAGTGAACTATTTGGGAGGACCGGGGGAATTCTGGCGGCATGTGCCCCCGGGACATCGCTTTGCGCTCGCCCGCTTCAACGATTCGGCCTCCTTCTCGTTTGCCGGCGTGTTTTGGCAGGACGGTATCGCCAATTCCGCCGTTTTCTGGTTTATGAACCAGGGCATCATCATGCGTTTTCTTTCCGTCCGGTCGGTGGAGGATGGACGCAAAGCCATCCTGTTCGTGGTCCTGGTGCTCAGTCCGCTGGCCGTGTTCGCCATCGACAGTTCCGGCTGGCTGGGCACGGCGATGGTCAACAAGGGCTTGCTGCCTCCGGACGTGAGATCGCAGGATATCTTCATCCAAGTGGCGTATTTGGTCTGTCGTCCCGGCGTCTTTGGATTGATTCTAGCCGCGCTGGCCGCGGCGTTGATGAGCACGGTGGATACGCTGATCAATGCCACCTCGGCGATCTGGGTCAATGACGTGTGGCAGCCCTATATCAAACCCAACCAAACGGATCGCCATTACCTCGCCGTCGCCCGCTGGGTATCGGTGTTCGCCATGCTAGTCGGAATTACCCTGGTTCCGGTCTACAAATCCGTCGGATCGATATACGAAGCCCACGGCCTCTTTACCGCGACGATCACCCCCCCGATGGCGACGGCCTTGCTCCTGGCGGTGCTCTGGAGGCGCTATACCTCGGCGGCGGCCTTTTGGACCCTGTTGGGGGGAGCGATCATGATGCTGGTCGGCATGATGTACCCCCAGTTGTTCATCAAACCGTTCGCCCATGGCATTCCCCTGGAGGGGGGGGCGTTCAAGGGATATAAATATATCCGCTCGCTCTACGGCGTGGCGTGTTCGTTGAGCATCGGACTGATCGTGACCCTCGTCACCAAACCCCGCAACGCCGCCGAACTGGCCGGATTAACGCTGTCGTCCCGATGCACGCTGAGGACCCTGTTCAAGGGAGCGCCCCCCAACGACCAACCGGGCAAAATCATCCACTTAAAGATACAAACCATTGACGGCATGACGGAATATGGCGAGCAGGAAGAAAAGGCATTGGCACTCATCCCCCCCCGCGCCATGCAGCAGATGAATGCCGAGGACGGCGATTTGATTTATATCTGCGATCCGCGATGGTGGTACGGCGGTTTGAAATCGATCCGGATTTTCGCCGTCACGTCCCCTCCCCGAACGGCCCAGAATGCCGTACAGATTTCTCCCGCGACCTTGCGACAATCCGGCCTGAAAAACGGTCAGTCGGTGACCTTGAAAAAGTTGTTTTAAGCAGGGCAATTCCGTCCAGGAATCCAAATCAATGATGGGATCCCGGGTCAATATTCTCGCCGCCAACCTATTGCCATTGTTAGATATCCATCTACCTTGGATTGCGCTTGGACGATGAATCCGCGACTTGATGCATAACGCCATGTGAGGCAGTCCAAAGCGGTTCCCCAATTTCTTTGCCTACAGAGGCCGAATCCAGATGATGCCGGCAACAAAGGCACGTTAGATGAGCAGGCATCAAGTTTCTGAGTTATTTGTATATCAAACGCGATGATGCCACCTTTCGATTTTTATGTAATTATGGAATTTTAAAATCCGGAGATTTTTGGCGAATTCGCGGCGTGTCAGGAAATTACCTAGATGGAGGAATGGCACAACGTGGTACTATGTATGCATAGATGGGCTGGAGGGCTGCTACGAGAGAATGGATTCCAGCAACGATAACGACATCTCTGACCATATCAGCAGCGTCATCAATCAATTTCTACCGTTGCTGACGATGAATCATCATCGCATCTACGGGTACATTCTCAGTCTATTGCCCGTTCGCGCCGACGCGGATGATATCATGCAGGAAGCCACGTTGATCATGTGGAAGAAGTTTGCTGATTTCAAACCGGGAACGGATTTTGTTTCCTGGGGCATTGCCATCGCGCGCAACCTGCTTCTCAACTATCGGAAAAATAAATACTATAAGGTGCTGCATCTCAACGATGAAGCCGTCAAAATGATTGAAGCGAAATCCGAGTCCTTCATACAGGAAGTGGATCGGCGTATGGACGTCTTAAAGCAATGCGTCAAGAAACTGCCCGGCAGAGACCGCCTGTTGATTCGGTTGCGACATGAATATGAGATGCCGGTGAAAATTATCGCCGAACGTCTGGGCAAGAATATAAAGACCATTTACAAATCCCTCGCGCGAATTCAGGACGCGCTGGCTCGCTGCATACGGAGAACGCTGGTGGCAGAGGAATGGCGATGACGGACGAGGCTCCATACAGGGCGGATCTAAGTGAATTGGTCATATTATCCCTGGATAATGCCATCACGAAGGAACAGCTTCAACGCTTGAACGAGCTGATTGTGGAGAAGCCCGAGGCGTTGGATTATTACCTCGAGTGCCTCTCGGTCCAACTCGGCATGCAAAATTTCGTCCTCAGCAATTTCGATGTGTCACAACAATCCGAGGACCATTCCGTATTGCAGGAGACGATTAAGCTGGACATGTACGAAACCGCGATTCACGATCTTATCGTGGAGACGGAAGCGGCGGAAAGGGCCCTGCGGGAAAAGCTGGAGCGGCAGCGCCGGTTATTGTCGACGAGAGAGAACCCCGTCCCACCCAAACCCTGGTGGCATGTGGCGTTCAAGGTTGCCGCCATCCTCATGATCGCCGGGGGCATTGTCCAGTTGGACCGCCTCTCCAGGGAGCATCCGAAACCGGTCCCCACCGCCGTAGCCCACCTGACCAGCAGCATCGACGCCCAATGGACGGATTCCTCCCTATCCTATATCGAAGGAGACAAGATTTACCCCGGCCCCATTTCGTTGCTCGATGGTTTCGTGAATATCTCTCTTGAAAAGGGGGTGCAGGTGGTGGTGCAGGCGCCGGCGAGATTGGACATAAAGTCCTCCAGGGAGATCTATCTGGAAGAAGGTCAAATCGCGGTCAATATCCAAGACAGCACCGATCCATTCGTGGTTCAGACGCCCAGAGCCATCATCACCGATTACGGGACGGAATTTGGGGTGTATGTAGACAGGGACGGCATCACGGAAAGCAGCGTGTTTGAAGGCAAGATTGAACTGAGGAACCGCACCGATGCACACCGCTTGGAGACGAGGCTGGAGAAAACGCTGTTGCTTTACGCCGGTCATGCCGCCGTGGTGAATAAGACCGGGAGTATCAAAGCAAAAGAAACCCCCTCCTGCAACTACGTGCGTGACAAGGAATATCGAATCAAGCTCAAGGCAAGCCAAGGTTCCGCCTATCATCGCTGGCTGGCCTATACCTATCAAGTCGAACGGGATCCGGGATTGGTTGCCTATTACAAGTTTGAAAAGGATTTAATGAATCCGGGCCTTCTCCATAACAGCACGGTCAGGACGAGCAGGAAGTTGGATGGGACGTTGGGGGACGAGAAGAGTCCGGCGGCGCGTCCCACGTGGGTGGAAGGTCGCTGGCCGCAAAAAGGGGCCCTGCAATTTAATGCGACGAACCGGCAATATGTTCGCCTGCCCGCCGATGCCCAGTTGGCCATTCCCGGCGACTTGTCGATCGTCTGGTGGATGAAGGCCGATCCCCAGCTTGCCTCCCGCACTGCCGTTATCGTCGGGTACGGCGGCAAGGGGAAATTCGAAAATTTTTATTATTCGCACGGATTGGAGCAGGGCCGCTATCGGGCGTTTCACGAACAGGGGGCGGAAGAATCCGGCGACGATTACGCGAAAAATGACATTGAGGTTCTGACCGATGCCGCCGCTGATTTCGATCGGTGGGTCCAGGTGGCCATCGTACGCGACGCGGCGACCAAGCAATACCATTTCTACATCGACGGGGAATGGATCGAGTCCCATTCGTACGATAAAAATTGTGACAATCACACCCCAGGCACGATAGAGAATTTTCCGGCGATCGGCTGTTCCGGCGGACTGCAAAGCGAATTCTACACCGGACTCCTCGATGAAATTGCGATTTACAACCGGATCGTCACCCCCGATGAAATCAGGAACCATTACCGGGCGGGCAAAATGAACTAAGGGCGTCCTACAAAACCGATGCCATAGACCGGGCCGGGGTGGTTGTGCCCAGCGGCCGGGATGGTTGTTAGAGTGTATAAATCGAACCATAGAAGAAAGGCAGTACGATGGATAGGCATAACAAGATCAAGAAGGGGTTTACCCTAATCGAGTTGCTCATTGTGGTCGCCATTCTTGCCATTCTGATTTCCATTTTGGTGCCGGCTCTCCATAATGCCAAAGCCCAGGCAAAATACGTCATGTGCAAGACGAACTTGATGGGGTACGGTAAAATGGCGTTTGTCTACATGGGCGACAACAAGGAAGAGTTCCCGAATCCCTGGACGAGTTTTTACAGCAAACATCAATTTCCCCAGGAACTTAATGGTACGTACCATCGGTATTGTCGCTGGCATAATCCCGCTTATGACCTGGAGCTTCATCCCGAATTTGCCGGGCCCTTCTGGAAATATCTCAAGGGCAAGAAAATTCACCTGTGCCCGACCTTTACCAGCGATATCGCCCTGAAGTTCGGACCTCGGCATCCGGAACACGTTCCGTCGATTCCCATTGTGCCCAACTACAGTTATTCGATGAATGGGTATCTGGGCGACAAGAAAATCTCCGGCATAAAATATCTTGATCAGGTGTTCTTCTTCGCCGAAGAGAATTTGTGGATCACTTCCCCGTACAACAGTTATGCCTTTAACGACACGGCATTTTGCAGCTACGGCGACGGGTGGGGGTATGGACAGGGAGATTGTTTCGGCACCTTTCACCTGGCCGAGAGTTCCGATCTTGAGGATGGCGTGGCGAACGCGGTGTTTCTCGACGGGCACGTCCAATCCGTGCGCCGGGAAGACACGTGGCGGTTGACCGCTCCGGACGGCTTTAAGTACTCGCCGTTGGAGCATCCCTGATCGATGTTCCGGACGATACAAGGAAAGGGAGACGACGGATTGTTGTTTGGCAGGGAAGGGGATAACTGGGGATGGCGATAAAAGGAGTCAGGAGAATACGCTGTTCACTATCTAGGAGGGCAACCATTTATGGGAATACGAAAGAAGACGTAGCGGGAACCGTAACTTCAAGAGTGGTCGTTGCCGACCTCTGGAAGTCGTTGTTTATCTTTTCCTACAGAAGAGGAGAAAAGTTATGAGGAAATGGAAGTATGTGCTAGGTATCTCACTGGTGATGGTTTACGCGAGCGTAGTAGAGGCCGACGTTCCCGATCCCGTGGGCGTATGGTACTTTGACGCCGGCAATCCCCTGGCGGCCGCGGTGGGCGGCGACCTGGAATTGGTGGGCAGCCATGCGGTGGCGGAGGGGATGAGCCCCACGGACGGCGCCATGCAGATCGACGAGGGCAGCTACTACCGATGCCCCCACGGGATCGCCGCCAACGGAGGCGGAAGCAATGTAAACCAATGGACCTTGTTGATCGATTTTTATTATCCGGCGGAAAGCCTGCTCGATCCTCCCGCCGGTTATATCGATTTGTTGCAATGCGATTACACAAACATCAGTGATTCCGACTGGACGATTCGCGGGAATCCGCCGGGGGGGATCGGCATCTCCGCCGTGGGGTATTCCGACCAATATGGGTATGTGGCCGATCCCAATGTATGGTATCGGATGGTGGTGCCCATCGACAACGGAACCCGGCATGATTTGTTCATGGACGGGAACAAGATCTTCGCGGGGATTCCCCAGCCCATCGACGACCGATTTTCCCTGCACCCCGCCGTCGATCCCAACGGCGTAGCGCTGCTGTTTTGTGCCGGCAACAATCAGGACGGCGACGACGCCCTGATCCGGGTCACCACCGTCGCGATCTGGGACCGCGCGTTGAGCTACGGTGAATGCAAGGCCCTGCGCGAGCCGGGGTACACCCTGTATCCCCCCAACGCCGCGCCGGAGGTCGACGCCGGAGCGAACCGGAGTGCGGAATTGGAGGAGGGCGGCACCGTAGCGATACCGTTGGACGCGACGGTGATCGACGACGGCCCTTACGAGGTCTTATGGGAGAAGCTCAGCGGGCCGAACGACGTTATTTTTGATGATGCAGCGGCCGAAGACACCACGGCGACCTTCACGGGAGCGGGGACCTATATCCTGCGTCTGACGGCGGATGACGGGGAGTTCGTGGAGTCCGACACCGTATCCATTACCGTTGTGCCTTTCGAATACACCGGCCCGCGGGTCCATTGGAAATTTGACGAACCCTGGAACGGGACGACGGTGGAAGACTCCTCCGGTCTGTACAACCACGGAACCATCCTCGATGGTCCCATCGGCATGGCCTCGTACCTGCCCGGATACATCAACAACGGGCTGGACCTGAACAACGGCCAGGACATCAATTCCCAGAATGGCGATCGCGTTGCGCTGAACTATGTCATGACGAACTCCGGGACCATCGCGACGTGGATGAAACCGCACGCCCTTTACAACTACAACAGCGTCTTTGACAACTCCGTCCAGCAGGACGACTGGGAGATGTGGATCTACAGCGATTCGCGCCTGCGGTTCCGCGTGCAGGCCGATTCCTACGTGACCGCCAACTTGAATAATCTGACCGACGGCGACGTCACCAACGATTGGGTGCACGTCGCGGTGACGTGGGACCGAACCGACGACAGCAGCGTTCGCGTCGAAATGTACGTGAACGGACAGTTCATCGAGGCGGATACCGGCGCCTGGGTGGAGCCGGGCAGCACCTTCTTCCTGGGCGGAGGACATCCCGCCCAAGAAGCGGGATACGCTCAATATGATGATTTCCGCATGTACGCCCGCGTCTTGAGCGCCTGTGAGATTTCCCAGATCCGCTGGGGCGGCAATACCCCGCCGGTCGTGGATGCCGGTCCCGACCTGCCGGACTGCTGGATGGACGAAAGCGGGAGCGTGACCCGCTCCATCGATGCGACCGTGACGGACCTGCTCGAGTGTGGCGGCACGGAAGAGGATGAGTACGTGGTGCAGTGGACCAAGATCAGCGGTCCCAACGACATTGTCATTCATTCGCCGGATGCGGAGGATACGCAGATCACCATCTTGGCGCCCGGGGCCTATGTATTGCAGCTCGAAGCGGACGACGGCGAGCATGTCGGTTCGGATACGATGTCCATCGAGGTCTTTCCGGCCGGGTACACGGGTCTGCTGGTTCACTGGCCGTTGGATGACGGTCAATACGATCCGGTCGTGACGGACGTCTCCGGAAACGACAATGACGGCACCTGGGTGGACGGCGCCGACGGGACCACGGCGATGGTCCCCGGCAGGTTGGGCAAGGCGATCCACCTGCAAAACGGCAATGACATAGCTACTACCGGCGATTACCTCTCCGTGCCCCTGGTCATGGCCGATGAGGGATCGATCGCGCTATGGTACCAGGTATTCAGCCTGTACGATTACGTGGCGATCTTTGACAACCAGGTGGAGGCAAACGATTGGGAGATGTGGATCTACGCCAGCGGCATTCTGAGAGGCCGGGTGCAAGGCGGCACCGAAGTCAGTGCCGATCTGCACGCCCTGGCCCCGGACGGCGATGCCCGCGGCGACTGGTTCCACATGGTGTTTACCTGGAAACGGACCAGTGCCACGACCGTGGATACGCAGTTATATGTGAATGGAGACCTGATCCAGCAAAGTTCGGGTCCCTGGGTGGATCCGGGCACGCACTTCTACATCGCCGGCGGCAACAATGGCAACGAAGGATCCGACGGCATCTATGACGATATCCGGGTCTACCGACACGCCCTGTTTCCGGGAGAAGTGAAACTGCTGGCCTCCTTGAGCGACTACAACAAGGATCGAACCGTCGATTTGTTGGATCTCAAGGAGATGATGAACCGCTGGCTGACCGGGTCGCCCGGCTGTGATGCCACGCCGCCGTTTGACTATAACATGGACTGCGACGTGGATATGGCCGATTACGCCCAGTTTGCGCCGTATTGGCTGCTGGGACTGGAATAGCCGTACCCGGCGGCAAGGGTTGACAGGATATCATTCCTGCCAGGTTGAGGGAAGCAGTGCAGGCTGCTCGAGTCTGCACTGCTTCCCATTTTCACGAGCCTGCTTAGTCATACGATTGAGACCGAAGTGCTCGACAGCAAGAGTATTCTCTATCAGCAAGGGAGGAGATTATGGAAAGACAGTGGCGGCGTTTAATGCAGGCAGGGATTCTCACCTGCATTCTTGCCGGAACGGCGGCCCAGGCGGGCCTGCAGGTTCACCTGCCCCTGGACGGCAATTTGAATGATGTTGCCGGTTCTCCGAATCACGGCACCCTGGTGGACGGCTCTCTCGGAACCCACCAGTATGTCACCGGCAAGATAGACCAGGGACTGGAGCTGAGCGGCACCCACGCCACCATAAACAATGACTACCTATCGATCCCGTACACCCTGACGGACGCCGGCTCCATGGCCCTGTGGTTCGAGCCGGCGGCGATTTACAACTACAATACCATCCTGGACAATGTGGTCGAGGCGAACGATTGGGAGATGTGGATCTACGCCACCGGGGAATACGCCGGGCGGATTGAGTCGCCCCAATATGTACGGGGGTACTGGATGACGCCGGGCCAATGGTACCATGTCATTATGACCTGGACCAGGAATACCGCGGATCCATCGAAGGTGGACAACGCCCTGTATATCAACGGCGAATTCGTAACCTCCAATACGAACGGGAATTGGGTGGATCCCGGCAATACCGTGTACCTCGGGGGCGGCCACAGCGGCAATAACGCCGGCGATGGCATCTGGGATGACGTCCGCATCTACGATCACGCCCTGACGGAGGAGGAAATTGCCGAGTTGGTGCCCAGAAGAAAACTGGCGGTCGATCCGGTCTCCTTGGATCTCACCGAGGGAGGATCATCAACGTATACCGTGGCGCTCGATTACTCCAGCGGCGCAGAACCGACGCACGAGGTAACGGTGGAAATACGTGGTGAGCCCAACCTGTGCTTAAACGGCCAGGCCGCCGGCACAACGATATCCCTGCTGTTTGAAACGGGAAGTTACAATACTCCTCAAATAGTTGCGGTGGCGGCTGTGGATGATGAGATAAAACAGGGTGACCGAAACATCACGTTGACGCATTCGGTCCACAGCCAGGACGCTAACTGGGATGCGGCAGAGGATTATGACTCCACCGTGTATATTTATGACAATGATTACGGCGTCGAGGATTGCGGCATCTGGGGGTATGCCGACATGGACTTCAATCGGGATTGTTACGTGAACCTGGCTGACTACGCCCTGTTCGTAAATCAATGGCTGCATTGCACGCATCCGGCGGACAAACTCTGTCGGCCGGTCACCAGCGATCGCGTGGTTGTCGTTGCCCATCGCGGGTACTCCGCGGCGGCGCCGGAAAATACCATTGCCTCGTGCAATGCCTCCCGGGGATATGCCGACATGGTGGAATTTGACGTGCGCGACACCGTGGACGGACACTTGATATTGATGCACGATGCGACCGTTGACCGCACCACGAACGGTATCGGTTCGGTCGCCGCCATGACGTTCAACGAGTTAAGGGCCTTGGACGCCGGATCCTGGTTTTCCCCGGAATTTACCGGAGAGTTGGTGCCTCTGATGACGGAGGCGATCCTGGCCTGCAGGCCGGATATGGTTCCCTTTATCGAACGCAAAACAGGGGACGCCCAGCACTACGTTGATCTGATTCGTTCCCTGCGCATGGAAGAGAAGGTGATTATTATTTCGTTCGACTGGGATTTCCTGGAAGATGTGGAAACCCTGGCGCCCGGCATTAAGACCGGAGCACTGGGATCCGGAGAGCTGACCGCCGGAACGATCCAGAATATTCAGGCCCAGGGGATTGATTTTATTGATTGGGCGCACGACAGTGTTTCCGCCGCCACGATTGACTTGGTTCATGGTTACGGCATGGAGTTTCATGTCTGGACCGTCAACAACGCCGGGAGAATGACGGATTTGATCAGCTGGGGGATCGATGGGATTACCACGGATAATCCGGAATTGTTACAAGATGTGCTTGACAATTGACAACCATAATCAAAGAATGCACGCAGAGAGGTGGTCCTAATGACGAAACGATTTTGGCTTGCAGTGCTTCTGGGTATCATCGTTGCCGGTTGCCGCATGGACAGCAAGGCGGAGATCATCGCCCATCGGGGCGCATCCTATCTGGCGCCGGAGAACACCAGGGCATCCACCTTGCTGGCCTGGAAGTTGAACGCCGACGCGGTTGAGGTGGATGTGTACCTGTCGAAGGACAACCGTATCGTGGTGATTCACGATCGCACCACCAAGCGGACCGCGGGCGTGGATGTAAACGTGGCGCAGGCCACCGCGGAGGAACTGCGACAGCTGGACGTGGGAAGCTTTAAGAGCAAGAAATACGCCGGGGAAAAAATACCGTTTCTCGAGGAAATCATTGCCACGATACCGCCGAAGAAGAAATTGTACGTGGAAGTGAAATGCGGTCCCGAGATTGTCCCTTTGCTCAAGCAGGTCATCGAGCAGAGCGGCAAGAAAAAGCAGATTGTCATCATCAGTTTTAATCTCGACGTGGTCGCCCAAGCCAAAAAAGTCATGCCGAACATACCGGCCTACTGGCTGCTCGGAACCCAGAAAGACAAGCAGACGGAAGCCTTGCTGCCTCACGATCCGCAATGGCTGCAGACGGCCAGCCAGCGCGGCATTGAGGGACTGGATGTGCATTATGCCGGTGTGACCCCGGATTTCATGAAGGCGGTCAAAGAGCACAAACAGGAGTTGTATGTCTGGACGGTGGATGATCCAAAGGAAGCAAAAAGACTGATAGCCCTTGGGGTAAAAGGGATCACCACCAATCGCCCCGCCTGGTTGAGAAAACAATTGAAATAACAAGCGATTGTCCGCCGATAACCCCCGCCCTTAACCGGATCCAGGTTTGATGAGGGAATCCAGGCGTTCGCAGGCCCAAAAGGATTTGCCATGAAGGAGCGATACCGTGCCGGGCGGATTGTAGCGACGCTGCGTCAGGCAGATGCGGAACCGGGCAAGGAGCCGAAGGTCCCCGAGGTGTGCAAGCACCCGGGCATCCGCGAGCAGACCTGTTGCCGCCGGCGGACCAAGCCAGGAAGTTCAGCGATGGCTGAAACGGGCGGCAGTGGATACCCTATGAGTGAACCTTCGTAATCCGCTGAGCCGGCCGACGTTTTCGACGGAGCTGACTTCCAACAAAATGAGCGATAGACACCTCCAGACGCCCCGGAAGGGCCGACGGCCTTCATTGTGTTAGACGCCCCTATGACTATTGATTGACCGGACCCGCCGGTGTCGGATTGGTTGTCACGGAATATGATTCGCTCCATCGGCCGATCCGGTGGATTGCCCGGAGGGCCCTCGTGGGCGGTTCCGGTTCGGTTTGCCGGGGGTGGTTCGGCCGCGGGGTCCCGTTTGTCTTGGACCAGGTTCAACAGAGGACCTTCTCAGTCGTCCTGCCCGCTCTTTACCCGCTTCTGGATCTGGGCCAGATAACGGTCCATTTCCGCCACGCTGGAAAAGACATTCTGTTTCGGCAGGGCCTTGATGATCTCGAAAACGGCCTTCACCTGCGGCTGCAGGTTGCTTATCCCAAACTCGGCGTTTGCCTTATCCAAGGCCGCCTTCGTGGCGAAGACGATCCCCAACGCCATACTGTTGACGTAATCCACGCCGGCGAAATCCAACACCACGGCGTGGGGCCTCTTGCCCAACACGATATCCATCTGTTCTTGAAACTCCCGGCAAGCGCTCGCATCAATGGACCCCTTGACCGCAACGACGAACACTCTCGGGGCTTTTTCCTCTGTCCGAATTTGAAACGACATACCCTTTCCTTTCTTGAGTTAGGGACCGCTCATACAAGGGATTCCGGCCGGGAACGCCCCGCGAGGGGGCGCCGGCGGCGCTGCCGGCCCGAATAGCAATACTTGGTGATCCCCCGGTGTATTTCCCAGAACGCACTTGTCTGTTCCTGGCGGTATTGCCTCATTTTCTTTCTATAGCCATGAGGGACACGTCGTCGCTGCGACGCCCGTTTCCCTGCCGATGCATCACATTGTCGTCGATATGGATTATACTCTACTCAAGTGGCTGAGTATAGCACGTTCGGCCGATTCGGGCAAGCGGTCGAATCTGAATCGCCCGCCCGCGAGAGCACGGCTTTCCCCAGGGATGGCAAGCTGGCGAATTTCCCATAGGCAACGGCGGGAGTTTGCGTTACAATCCATGCTTAAGAACACAGGCAACATCATCGGGGGGCCAAAAGGAGAGCAGTCCATGAAGGTCTCGGGCATGTCGGTCAGATCCCTTTTCGCGGTCGGCTTGGCGTTGCTGTTTTTAGGAGCCGCGGCGGCCGCCGGAGAAGGTGCCTTCGCGGGCTTTGACTATCACCGGATCGATGCCATCGGCAGCAAGCTGGGCCAGACGGCGATCGCCGACGTCGACAACGACGGCGACCTGGACTGGATCGCGGGCGAGGCCGACTACGCCGGCGGCGAACTCTGGTGGTGGGAGTACCGTAGTCCGGGCCAGTGGGTCCGGCACGCGATGGGCAAAGGGCATACGGACGTCGGCGGCGCGGCCTTCGATATCAACGGCGACGGATGGGTGGACGTGCTCTGCGGCTCGAAGATCCTCTTAAACACGAAGAAACCGGCGAGAGAAAACTTCCGGGAGTATTCGATCGGGGCGATCTATTCCCATGATTCCGAGTTCGCCGATATCAACGGCGACGGGAGGATGGACGCCATAGCCAATTCGGACAGGACGGGACTGTTCTGGTATGAGATTCCCGAGGACGTGACCAGCCGCTGGATCAGCCATACGATCGCCACCAGCGAAGAGCACAAGATCCACGGCGGGGTCTCGCCCCGGGCCGTCGGGGATATCGACGGCGACGGGGACAGCGACGTGGTGACCGGCCAGGCGTGGTATGAAAACGTCGATGGGGCGGGGCTCGCCTGGACACCGCACAAGAACATAGACTTCGGGGAGCATCATCGCTACGGCCTGGCGGTAAAGACCTGGGTGGCAGACCTCGACGGTGACGGGGACGTCGATGTGGTGCAGGCGGAGGCGGACAATCCGGACGGGCGGATCGCCTGGTTTGCCAATGACGGCAAGGGGCACTGGAGGCGGCATCTGATCAAACCGAAGGGGGACAGGCAGGATTTTCATTCGCTGGTGGTGGCTGACTTCGACAACGACGGTGACCTGGATGTCTTCTCGGGCGGCGGTCCGCTGAGCGGCGAGAACATGCACCGCTGCTACGTGTGGGAAAACACGGCCGGCAAGGGCAACCCGCCGATTGCCGGCAGGTGGATCGAACACATCGTGGCGCGCAAGCCCTGCCACGAGGCCGTCGGCGGCGATGTCGATGGCGACGGCGATATCGACGTGTGCGCCAAGCCGTGGAGCACGGGAAACGAGCATTTTTACCTGAGAAACCTGACCAGCGAAAACAAGGCGGCAAGGTGAAAATTCGTGTTCCCTTTGGGCGGCAAACACCCTATAAAAGGGTGCCTCGACGGCATGCTTGGGGGCAAGAGGGATGTCCGCCGGGCGGTTTGCTTATATGGGAGATTCCGGTTTGAGGATTATCCTATGACAAGCTCAGGTTGTTCGCGAAGAGATTTCTTGAGGATTGCCGGATTAACGATTGGCGGTTTATGGGCCCGTACCGCGGGAGCGGCGAACAACGACGGGCGTTTCAACGTTCTCTTTATCGCCGTCGACGACCTCAACGACTGGATCGGCTGTCTGGGCGGCCATCCCGACGCCAGGACACCCAACATCGACAAGCTGGCCGCCCGCGGGGTGTTGTTTGGCAACGCCCATTGCACGGCGCCGGCGTGCAATCCGTCACGGGCGTCGCTGTTGACGGGCATCCGGCCCTCGACCTCGGGGGTATATCGCAATGTCAATCCCTGGCGGGCCTCGCCCGTCCTGAAGGATGCAGTGACGCTACCGCAGCATTTCATGGCGCACGGGTACCGTGCCGTGGGAAGCGGCAAAATATTTCACGACGCGTTTTGCGATCCGGCCTCCTGGCACGAGTACTGGCCCGCGAAGACGAAGCAGCGGCCCGCCGATCCCCTGCCGGCCGGCCGGCCCTTGAACGGCATACCGAAAACGGCCCACTTCGATTGGGGGCCCGTGCCGGCCGACAAGACCCAGATGGGCGACTGGAAGGTGACCGACTACGTCATCGGCCAGCTCGGCCAAAAACACGACCAGCCGTTTTTCCTGGCTTGCGGGCTTTTTCGGCCCCACCTGCCGTGGTACGTCCCGCCGGAATACTTCGACAAGTATCCGCTCGATACGATCACGCTGCCCACGATCAACGAAAACGACCTCGACGACGTGCCGCCCCTCGGCAGGAAGATGGCCGGCGGCCGTGACCACAACCACGTGATCCAATACCATCAGTGGCGAAAGGCCGTGCAGGGGTATCTCGCCTCGATACGCTTCGCGGACGATTGCGTCGGCCGGGTCATCGACGCCCTGGACCAAAGCGACTACGCGGACAACACCATCATCGTCTTCTGGGCCGATCACGGCTGGCACCTGGGCGAGAAACTCCACTGGCGAAAATTCGCCCTCTGGGAAGAGGCTACACACAACCCGCTGCTGTTCGTCGTCCCGGGCGTGACCAAGCCCAACCAGAGATGCACCCGGCCGGTCAGCCTGATCGATATCTATCCGACGCTGGTCGACCTGTGCGGCCTGGGGCCCGCCGGCCACCTCGAAGGTCAAAGCCTAAGGCCCCTGCTGGAAGATCCGCAAAAAACATGGGACCGACCCGCATTGACCACCCACGGAAAAGACAACCACTCGATCCGATCCGAACGCTGGCGATACATCCGCTACGCGGACGGCACCGAGGAACTCTACGATCACGAAAACGACCCGCTCGAATGGAAAAACCTCGCCGCCGATCCGAAATATAACGACATGAAAAACCAACTGGCCCGTTGGCTGCCCCGGCAAAACGCCAACGAGATCCCAAAGCCAGGCGCCAAAAAGACAAGCGGTGATGCCACCGCCCCGGTAGATGGTCATATGGCTTAAAGGGAGACACCCGTCATGAGCATTCATCCATGCAAGATCGCTTTTGTCCTGCTGCTGGGCCTGGCGGCGGCCGGCCGGGCACAACGCCAGATGGAAAACCTCACCCGCGGGGTGGTCGCCGTCAAGCAGGCCGACGGGACGGTCTACGTCGGCTGGCGACTGTTCGGGACCGATCCCGAAACGATCGGCTTCAATCTCTATCGCGCCGCCAACGGCGGCGCCGCGGTACTGGTCAACAAAACGCCGATCACGAATTCCACCAACATCCTCGACCGCGGGGCCGATACCGGTCAATCGCTTCAGTACTATATCCGGCCGGTGCTGGACGGCAAGGAACTGAGCCCCTCGGCGCCAACGACTGCCTGGGAGAACGATTACCTCGAGATCCCGATCAAGCCCATCGCCCGCTACCGACCCGGCGATGCCTCGATGGCCGACCTGGACGGCGACGGCCAGTATGAGATCGTCCTGCACCAAACCTCCGGCGCCCGGGACAACGCCCATGCCGGGATCACCGGAACACCCGTCCTCGACGCCTACAAGCTGGATGGAACGCACCTGTGGCGCATCGACCTGGGCATCAACATCCGCGAAGGCGAGCACTATACCCAGTTCATGGTCTATGACCTGGACGGCGACGGCCGGGCCGAGATGGCCTGCAAGACGGCCGACGGCACCACCGACGGGACCGGCCGGGTCATCGGCGATCCGGACAAGGACTGGCGCATCGACAAGCCGGGCGACCGCATCCACGGCCGCATCCTTGCCGGCCCCGAGTATTTCACCATCTTCGACGGCCGGACCGGGGCGGCGCTGAAAACGGCCGATTACATCCCCGGCCGCGATCCGATTGACGGCTGGGGCGGCATCGGCGGAAACGGCGGCAACGACAATTACGGCAACCGCTGCGACCGCTTCCTGGCCTGCGTGGCCTACCTGGACGGCGAGCGGCCGAGCGTCGTCATGTGCCGCGGCGTGTATGGCCGGATCGTCATGGCCGCCTGGGACTGGCGCGACGGCGAACTACGCAGTCGCTGGGTGTTCGATTCCGGCATCAGTTATCCTCCGTTCGAGGATGCCTCGCCCTACTCGGGCATGGGCGGCCACTCGCTGAGCGTGGCGGACGTGGACCACGACGGCAGGGACGAGATCGTCTATCACTCGATGGTTGTCGACGACAACGGCCAGGGGCTGTACTCGACCAGGCTGCGGCACGGCGACGCGATGCACATCAGCGACCTGATCCCCGACCGGCCCGGCCTGGAGGTATTCACCGTTCATGAAAACGAAGGGGAGACCGTCCGGTTCCAGACGCCCGGCGCGGCGATGCACGACGCGGCCACCGGCGAACTGATCTGGTCGCACAGTCCCGGCGTCGACATCAGCCTGTGCCTGGCGGCCGACATCGATCCGAGGCATCCCGGCTGCGAGGCGTGGGGCGGGCCAGGGGGCATGCGCGATGCCGGGGGCCGCCAGATCGGGCCGGCGCCGCGTTCGATCAATTTTGCGATCTGGTGGGACGGCGATCTGCTGCGCGAGCTGCTGTTTGGTTCCACCATCGTCAAATGGAACTGGGAACAGGGCGCCCAAGAGAGACTCTACGCGACGGATTCCCGCGGCGGCGCCCGCGGGCCCAATCTCATGGCCGATTGCATCGGCGACTGGCGCGAGGAACTGCTGATGACCGCCCCCGGGGGCCAGGCCCTGCGGCTCTATACCACGACGATTCCCCCCGAGCACCGCCTCTACACGCTGATGCACGATCCGCAATACCGGCTGGCGATTGCCTGGCAGAATGTGGTCTATAACAAGCCTCCGCACCCCGGCTTCTTCCTCGGTGACGGCATGGAGCCGCCGCCGCTGCCTGATATCTACCTGGTTGGCAAGGGAGAGGCGATCGCCGGCGTGAAATCGGCAAATCAGAATCCGTAAGCGCCCCCCTGGAAATGTCAGACGGCACAACGCCCTCCGTCAGGGGCACTCCAGGCTGTTGCAGGCGAACCAGTCCGCCGCCAGGAGCGCCAGGTCCCGCAGGTCCACGACGCAGTCCTCGTTCAGGTCGCCGCCCAGGAAGGCAAAGCCGGGCATTGCCTGGGCGGCCAGGCAGGGATCGGCCGTCACGACGACCGTGACGGCAGCGGAGCGGGAGTTGAAGGTATCGTTCGCCGCCAGACGGAAGCGGTACGATCCCGTCTCGGCTAGCACCAGCAAAAGGTCTTCGGTATCGTCGACCAGGATGGCCTGTGGGGCCGGACCGCTGAGATGTTCCCAGCCGACCGAGAGCAACTCGAGCGACAAGCGGTCGTCCCGGATCGTTCCGTCGAGCGCGACCGAGGCCGTCGCCGGATCGGAGGCATTGCCCAGCCAGAGATATCGATCCGGTCCGGCGTCCACGAAGGGGGCCTTGTTGATTAGGTGGTCGCATTCCAGAAACGTCCCGCCGGAGGCATCCTCGCTAGAACGAAGAATGGCCTGATGGCCCTCGACGGTCGTCGCGAACAGGAAGATCACCCGGCCGTCGGTATCGGCGTTGAGAAACTGGGTCAGCAGCTCGCTGGTGGGGGTGGATTGTCTTTGGCCCAGCGGCGGCGGGGTGAAGGTCAGCAGTACGCCGGTCAGGTCCACCGCGTCCAGCGCCACGGGCTCGCCGGCCGGCGCGGTCGGGTCGTTCTGCACGCCGGGGGTGGTATTCCAGGTCAGATCCTCGACGTCCTGGCCCGCCGGAAGGTCGTCCCGGCCTTCGATGACACCGTAGACGTCCACGGGATCGTTCATGTCATGACCGAAGTTGCTGAACCGGGCGTTGGCGAAGGTCGAACCGGCGGCCCTGTAGTCCGAGATGTCAAACTGGAGATAGGACACGCGGCGTCTGGCGGGGATATTGCGGACGCCCAGGCCGGTGCCGTTGGAGGAGGCGTCCGGGCCCAGCGTGTCGTCGTTGCCGAGTTCCACGTCGGCCGCGGCCTTTAGACTGATCGGCCAGGTCGGCTGATCGTCGGCCCCGAAGTAGAAACTGGGATGGGCCGACTGGGTGTAGCCCATGCTCATGGTGGCCACGTCGATGCGGTAGATCGGGTCGTGCATCAGCGTGACGAAGCGGCGGGTGGAAGGGATGGTCGTGGTGTAGATCCGCAGTTCGCCGCCTTCGGGGGCAACGGTAATGATCTCCTCGCGCCAGTCGCCGAAGAGGTCCGCGATCAGCTTATCCGAGTTGGTGTACAACTCGGCGTCGGCGAGACTTTCGAGGTTGCCGTTGAGGTAGTTCCACTTTCGAATCCGGCCGTTCTCCAACAGTTCCCGCAGCAGGTCGTCGTCCCACCAGACGGCGAATTGACAGGACTCCGGCTGATCGCCCAGCACGTCGCCCCGGCAGTTGTAGAGATCCCCCCGGTGCGACCAGCATTCCAGGCCCGCCTGGCGGGGATCGATATCCGCGACCAGGCCGCGGCCGACGTCGCCCCAATTGCCCTCGATTCCCCAGAGCAGCGCGCCCGTGAGGCTGTCGCGCAGATGGACCGGATGGGTATAGCCGGGGTAGTCCTCCTGGATGTACCAGGTCTCCAGGCCCGGCCGGTTGGGATCGATATCCGTCAGGTGGAATCGATCGCCGTGACCCTCGCCGGTGGTATAGCCGGTGGTACCATCGTCGTCGATGACCAGGCTGCCGTTGAGGATCTCGTCGCGGCCGTCATGGTCGATGTCGCCCACGCGGACTTCATGGAAGCCCTGGCCCTGATAGTCGCTGCCCAGTCCTTCATTGGACCAGCGCCAGACGTTGGTCAGTTGACCGTCGCGGAAGTTCCAGGCCTCCGCCTTCATCAGGCCGTAGGTGCCGCGGAAGATCACCAGGCTGGGCCGGGCGCCATCGAGATAGGCCACGCACATCAGGTTGCGGTTCACCCGGTTGCCGTAGCAGTCGCCCCAGTCGCAGATGTTGCCCCGCGGGATCCAGTCGGCCCGGGCCCGTTCCGCGCCGCTAAGGCCGTCGAAGACGCTGAACCACTCGGGCCCGGTCAGGACCCGGCCGTCGGATTCGCGGCGGTAGTCCACGTCGGTGGGGGCGGTCTTGGCGACCACCTCGGCCCGGCCGTCGCCGTCCAGGTCGTAGACGATCATCGGCGACCACCAGATGCCCTGGACGATGTTCCAGCCCAGGTCCCGCCGCCAGAGGAAGGTCCCGTCGCTTTTGTAGGCCTCGATCTTCCAGGTGTCCTCGCTGGGACTGTAGACGCCCGGGTCGGTCACCTGCCCGGGCTGCTTGATGACGTAGTCGTATTGGCCGTCGCCGTCCAGGTCGCCGACGCCGGCCCGGTCAAAGACGTAATCGCCCCGCAGGGGGATGGCCAGGTAATTTCGTTCCGGCGGATTCGCCGGCAGGGTGAAGGCCGCCGAGACCGCCTGCTCCTGACCGGCCAGCAGGGGCCGGACGAAATAGGAATTGGATTGATCCAGGTCCGCGCCATCGTCCAGCCAGTTGGTGCTTTGGGTGATGGGCGCCGCGTTGAGCCGGACGGCGGGTCCACCGTTTGCAACTCGATAAAGGTTGAAGGCGATCTCGTCCGGATCACCCGCCAGCAGGCGCCAGCCGATGTATATCTGGCCGCCGCCCCGATGGAGGGCGACCATGCCCCGATCGAGTGTCTCGATCTGCCGCTGGGCGCGGATTGGAGTGCCAGCGACGAAGACCGCACCGAGCACCAGAGCCAGGATGAATTTCCCGTTCTGTTTCATAAATCCAAGGTGTTTCCTGTCGAGCCGGTCCTTGGCTTCGGAATCCTCGCCGCCGTCCGTCGGAACGCGAATACCCAAAGGGAATGATTATACTATATGGTTCTTATCGGAAAAAGTTGATGGCAAGATCGTGTCGATAAATCATATGTGCTTTGTTGGCAGAGTTTTATGTAATTTCAGACACCGGATGTATCCCGGTGGCATTGTTTTCGCCGGATTCGCGGAGCCGTTCCTTACCAACTTTTTCCGAGTTGATCCTACTATATTATAGGCCAACAGCCGAACACCCCTTACCAGTGCTCGGCTGTTGGCACGGTTTTGTTTATACGGCTTCCAACGAAATTAGCCGTCCGGGCGACGAAACGCCCTCGTCTGGTTAAGGGCATACCAGGCTGTTGCAGCCCAGCCAGTCCGCCGCCATGAGCGCCAGGTCCCGCAGGTCCACCAGGCAGTCCTCATTCAGGTCGCCGGTGAATAGTGTATAGCCGGGCATCGCCTGGGCGGCCAGGCAGGGATCGGCCGCCACGACGACCTGGACGATATCGAATCCTTCCAGATCCGTGTCGTTGGCCGTCAGGCGGAACTGGTAGCTGCCCAGCGCCGGGAGCACCAGGCTGATCTCTTCGGCGTCCGCCAGCCGGTCCCAGTAGGGCCCTTCGCCGTAGACCACGCCGTTGGGATCGATGATATCCGCCGGTCCGGCCGTCTGCGTCCAGAGGACACTGAGCTGATCGACCGGCAGGCCGTCATCGTCCACCTGACCGGCCAGGTCCACCGTGGCCGTCGCCGGATCGCCGGCGTTGTTCAGCCAGAGGTACTGGTCGTCTCCGGCGTTCACCTCCGGGGGTTCGTTATTGGTGTTGAAGTCCCAGAGGACGCCGGGCAGGAACTGATTCTCGGGGGCGGCGCTGGAATCCCAGCAATCGACCACCCAATTGTAGGTCTCGAACTGCTCCAGGGGAAGGAACTCTTCGGGAATCGTCACGCACGTTTGATCGGTGCCCTCGGCAATAAGGGTCAATCCATAGCCGGGCAGGTCTTCGTTCGGATCGTCCGTGCCGAAATAGACGTCGCAGGTGATTTGGCCCTCGGGAAAGTTCGGGTCGGGATTGCTCCAGCAGAGCTCGGTCAAGTCCAGGGAAACGGTCGTGTGATTGCCCGGAATGGGATCGTGGGCGGCGTTGGCCGGTCCCGTTTCGCCGTCCAGCCAGGTGCCGTAGCCGCCGGCGCTGTGTTCGCTGGAGCGAATGATGGACTGATCGCCGTCCACCGTGGTGGCGAACATGAAGACCACCGTCCCGTCGCTGTCGTCATTGAGGAAATCCGCCAGTTCCTGGCTGATGGGGGTGGACTCCCGCACCCCCTGCGTCGCGGGCGGCGTGAAGGTCAGCAGGGGACCGACCACATCGGCCAGGTCCAGCTCCACCGTGGAGTTCGAGGCCGGCGTGGGGGTGTTCATCACCCCGGGCGCGGTGTTCCAGGTGTAATCCTCCACGTCGTTGCCCGGGACGAAGTTATCCTGGGTCTCGATCACGCCGTACACGTCGATCGGATCCGATTGGTCATGACTGAAGACGCTGAAGCTGACGTTCTTGAAGACCTCCCCGGAGACCTTCAGGGCCGAGATATCGTACTGGATGAAGGTCACCCGGCGCCTGTCCGGAATGTTGCGAATCCCCAGCCCGCTGCCGTTGGACGCCGAATTCGGGCCGAGCGATGGATCGTTGCCGACCTCGACATCCGCCACGGCAATCTCGCTGAACGTCGCGGCCTGTAAGCTATACGCCATGCTTAGCAGCACAGCGACAGCAAGGAAAAAGAAACCGTGTTTACACATGCTACTCACCTCCTATGTAAAGTCACATTTTCCTGGTCAGATACACACACGCGCGTATCCGCTCTCGCCCGATGGAGACAGGGAATTCGACCTCCTTTCCTGCATGTTCCCTACATCACTTTTCTTCGAAGGATTTCGATACGATGCACGTTCTCCTTTTATAGACTTGTATAACTACATTTATACCAGCGGCGAGATTTCCGGTCAAGGAAAAACAGGATGAGGCAGGCCACGCCGTCCGCAAGGTGGCAGAGACGGGCGAGATCGGTCATCGGTGTTAACTCGTTTATTTTCAAAAAGAAAGGAACTTGCCGCCGGCCGGATTCGCCTCCGCCGGCGGCGGAGCACCGTTCGGTTGGGGATTTTTTATCGAATGGGGATTCAACAACCCCGGGCCACATATCGTCACCTGATAGACGATATCAGGTTGGCGGCGAGAAAATCATCCATGGCCCCGGCCGGGAAAATCCCCCCGCGCGCAGACCATAATCGCCCGTAACGCCACCCGGCGGCTTAGTGCCGCCGGGCAGGACGGTGCGTTGTTGTTTTGGGCGGCCGCGTCCGAAATTCCCCTTAGCCGCCGCTGGCCATGGCGACGGCGGCCTCGATCGCATACAACGTGACGGTCTGCTGATCCTTGATGAACACGCGGTTGCCCGAGACGATCGGATGGGCGTACGTGGGCGTATCGGAAACCTTGTAGCGGGCGAGCTGGCGGTACTGGTTCCCGTCGGCCGCCAAGACAATCAGCTCGGCGTTGCCGGGCAGCGCCAGCAGAAAGGAACCGGCGTTGACGATGGCCCCGAAACGGTCGAGCTGGCCGGAGTCGGTCCAGGCGGCCTGGCCGTCTTTGGCGTTCAGGCAGAAGAGGTTGCCGCGGTCGGAGATGCCGAAGAGCATGCCGTTGGCGAGCACCGGCGTGTTGAATCCCGTGCCCAGCTGGTCGTTGGTCCACAATTGTCGGGCGGCAAAGCCGTCGTCGGTTTTTTCCACCTCGACGGCCTTGGTACCCAGGCCCTGGCCGGTGAAGATCACTGTCTGGCCGTTGACGATGGGGGTGGCCGAGTTGTAATACCTTCGCTGGGGCGGGCTGGGAACCTGCCACAGGAGCTTGCCGTCGGCCGCGGCCAGGCCCAGGACATTCTTCTCGGTCTGGACCACGATCTGCTTGACGCCGGCCGCCGCCATCAGGACGGGGGAGGCATACGCCGGTCCGTCGCCGGTCCATTTCCACTTCGGCTCGCTGCTGGCCAGATCGAACGCGACGATCGCGCCCTTGTCGGAGGTACCCAGATGGGCGATACACAGGCCGTCCACTATGATCGGCGACATGGAGGTGAAGAACTGGGGCACGTCCTTGTACTGGTCAATCCGCCAGGCCACCTTGCCGGATTGGGCATCCAGGCAGGACAGGACTCCGGCCGCACCCAGCGTGACCACCTTGCCCAAAGCCACTGTCGGCGAGCTTCGCGGGCCGGGGTGCCGGCTGGCCGGACCGGTCACGCTGGCCGCCGCGTAGCCGTCCCGCCAGATTTCCAGGCCGCTGGCGGCGTTCAGGCACAGGGTTACCTCCTCGTCGCCCTGCCGGACGAAGACGTAGAGCCTGTCACCCACCAGGGCGGGCGTCGCGTCGCCCAGGCCCACCGTCGTCTGCCACTTTCGGGTCAGTTCCTTGGGCCATTCGGCCGGCGCGGTGAATCCGGTGACCTTGCCGTCCCGCTGGGGGCCCCGCCACTGGGGCCAGTCCTGCGCGACCACATAGTGGGCGTTGGAAAACATCATCCAGACCGCCAGAACGACGCTCGCTCGCTTTGCGTTTTTCATGACACCCTCCAGATCTTGTTGAGACACTCGCTTCGAATTGTTCGGGCCGCACCAAAACAGCAAAACAAAAAATCCCACCGGACTCGCCGACACCATTCTAACGGTTCCGGGCGA
>JAFGFX010000179.1 GCA_016930855.1 Sedimentisphaerales bacterium
ATCCATCCGCCCCCGCCGTCAGGCAAGGCCCCTCTCGCCCAAAGGCGGGAGGCTAAATGGCGGGGTTTGGGGCAGAGCCCCAAGATATAACAACCCACAAATTCTTCAGAAGAGCCACTTTTATTTCTTTAGCCGCCCTTGAGGATCACCTTGCCGCTGCCGCGTTTGACCTTGCCGATGAAATACGGCGTCTCGCCGAGTTGGCGCAGGTGGGCCATGACCGAGCGGGTGAAGGCCGGGCGGACGATCAGGACGTAGCCGATCCCCATGTTGAAGACGCGATACATCTCCTCGGTTTGGACCGGGCCGCGGGCCGCCAGGAAGGCGAAAATGGGCGGGACGGGCCACTTGTCCGCCTGCAACACCACGTCGAGCCGGTCGCCGATCACCCGGGGGATGTTGCCCACCAGGCCGCCGCCGGTGATGTGGGCCATGGCCTTGACGACCTTCTTGACCCGATACCGCTGCAGGAGACCGGTGATGGCCCTCGCGTAGATCCGCGTCGGCCGCAGCAGGGCCTCGCCGAGCGTCTCGCCCAATTCCTCGAACGCATCGTGGACGTCGAACCGGTTCTGCTCGAAGCAGATCCGCCGCACCAGCGAGTAGCCGTTGGAGTGCAGGCCGCTGCTGGCCAGGCCGATCACCGAATCGCCCGGCTCGACGTACATGCCGGTGATGAGACGATGCCGGGAGGCCACCCCCACGGCGAAGCCCGCCAGGTCGAACTCGCCCGGGCGATACAGATCCGGCATCTCCGCCGTCTCGCCGCCGAGCAGGGCGCATTCCGCCTGGCAGCAGCCCTCGCTGATCCCGGCGACGAACTCGTTGATCTGCTCGGGCTCGAGCCGGTTGACCGCGATGTAGTCCAGAAAGAACAGCGGCTCGGCGCCCTGGACCAGCATGTCGTTGACGCTCATCGCCACCAGGTCGATCCCCACCGTGTGGTAGGTCTTCATGAGGGCGGCGATCTTGATCTTGGTGCCCACCCCGTCGGTGCAGGCCACCAGCACCGGATGGCGGTAGTTCTTCTGGAAGAGCTTCTCGTCGTAGTCCAGCCGGAACAGGCCGGCGAAGGCGTTGTGCAGATGGATCACCCGCGGCCCGTGCGTCCGCCTGACGTTCCGGCTGATCAGCTCGACCATCCGGTCGTTCGCCGAGATATCCACACCCGCGTCTTTGTAGGTTATCGCCTTTGCCATGCCGTATAGACCTTAAGCGCCGCGCGCCAGCAGGAAAGATGCCACACCGGCAATCCAGGGCACATAGCCCATAATTTTATCCGACTTCGAAAGGTTGTGTTTCGCACATAACAAGCGAACGTTTTTCTCTGTGATACTACTGCCACCTTTAGAATAAGGAATGTCATGATCGAAGTGCAAATTTTCTTTCGAACCGCAAATTACACAACTGCCATGATCCCGTTTCCATACTTCGACCTTTACCTGCGTTGGAATAATCCGAGTTTGTTTCAGAAACAATTCGTTTCTATGGGAAGACTGAGTAGGCTGCATGAAAAACCGGAACACGTTACGCTTTCCATCATGCGCAATGATAGCATCGATTAATTCAAATCTGCCCTGGTCGCACCATATGCCTCGGGAAATTTTTTCATACACCTGAATCTCTTCGGGACTGACGTTTTTATTTTTATAGGCCATTGCCGCTTCATAAAATTTGCCGTTTTCCGTCAAATTGCCGTTGCTATTCCTCAGGGGCTGATTTATAGTTTTAGGATCTATATCACCCTTTTTAGGTTCATCGTGCCCTTCGTATTCAAGTAAACCGGTATCATCATGCCAACGATCGTTATACGGGGCACCCCTCCTGACGCTCATTAATATAATGGAATAATTTGGCTTAATACGAAAATTCATGCCGCGTTGCAGCGAGACCCCTTCTTGCTGTAACATCTCTGTATAAGAAATGATCGCTTTATATCTTGCCATTACGGGCTCATTCATGGGAAACAAATTAGCGATATCCAGTAACGATAACGGCGTATTGGTGTCCACCTGAAAACACTAGCCGCAGCTTCCCTTTACTCCGCCTTCCAGTCTGCCAAACTCATATTCACTACACAATGCGTTTGTTCTGCTCTTCCGGATTTTTTCTTTCTGTCTCGCACAAGTAATTTGATTGTCCCGCTCATTTACTCATCGAACAGTTTCATCTGGTACCGCTCGGAGGCGTACTTGCCCGGCGGCCGATCGACGGGGATCGGATAGCGGCCGGACCAGCAGGCGGTGCAGTAGTGGTCCGGCGGATGCTGCAGGCAGCTGAGCATCCCCTCCAGCGTCAGGTACTCCAGCGAATCGATCTCCAGGTAATCGCGAATCTCGGCCACGGTGCGGTCGTTGGCGATCAGCTCCTCGCGGCTGGGAAAGTCAATGCCGTAGTAACAGGGGCAGCGAATCGGCGGACTGGCCACCCGCAGGTGGATCTCCTTCGCCCCGGCGCGGCGCAGGGCCCCCATCTTGCCCCGGGTGGTGGTCCCGCGGACGATGGAATCCTCGATCACCACCAGCCGCCGGCCGCGGACCAGCTCCTTGATGACGTTGAGTTTCATCTTGACCGCCAGATCGCGCATGGGCTGCTCCGGCTCGATGAAGCTGCGGCCGGCGTAATGGCTGACCGTAAAGCCGCGGGCGTAGGGAATGCCGCTTTCCTCGCTGTAGCCCCCGGCGGCGCAGCGGGCGCAGTTCGGCACCGGAATCACCAGATCGGCCTTCGCCGGGGCCTCCCGGGCCAACTGCCGGCCCATCATCGTGCGGACCACGTGAACGTTCTCGGCGAATATCGTGCTCGAGGGATCGGCGAAATAGACCTGCTCGAAGACGCAGTGGGCCGGCGTTATCGAATCCGGACCGTCGAAAAAGCGGCTGTGCAGGCCGTCGGCGTCCAGGGTGACGATCTCGCCCGGGGCGACCTCCCGGATGAACTCGGCATCGACGATATCCAGGGCGCAGGTCTCCGAGGCCACCACATAGGATCCCTCCTCCAGCCGGCCGATGCACAGCGGGCGAATGCCGTAGGGATCCCGGGCGGCCACCAGCCGGTCCGGAAAGAGAAACAGCAGGCAAAAGGCCCCCTGCAGGTGGTTGAGCACGTGGGCCATGGTGTCGGGCTTGCCGATATGGGTGGGCTTGGCCAGCAGATGGATGATGATCTCGCTGTCGCTGGTGCCCTTGAAGATATGGCCGTAGGCCTCGTATTCGTCCCGCAACAGGGAGGCGTTCACCAGATTGCCGTTATGGGCGATCGCCACCTGGCCCAGCGAATACTCCACCAGGATGGGCTGGGCGTTTTCCAGCCGGCTTGACCCCGAGGTGGAATAGCGGACATGGCCGATGGCCGTCTGGCCCAACGGGGCCATGTTCCGCAGCCGCGCCTGGGTGAACACCTCGCTGACCAGGCCCATGCCGGTATGCCCATAGAGCCGCTGACCGTCGCTGATGGCCATCCCGGCGGCCTCCTGGCCGCGATGCTGGAGGGCATGCAGGCCAAAATAGGTCTTTTCCACGGCGTGATTGTGGCCGAAAATCCCGAACAAGCCGCATTTTTCCCGCGGATCCGAGCGGCAAGAGACCCTCCGAACCGATCCGGCCGGCCGGTCCGCCGCCCGCCGGCCGACCGGATGGATCACCCGGTCCTCCGGGCCGCGGCCGCAGCCGTCCGGACCGTTACAAGTGCTCTCGTTGATCAAAATGGCTCTCCCGCAACGCCAAACAGACCTTGTCCGTTTGATGAAACCGCAAAACGCCCTTGCTTGGCCGTCTTGGTCGCTGTGCAAAACGCCCTTAGTCTACTATTTCACCCTGGACAAGTCAACTCGGGCCAAGTTATAATTCCCTGCCAACCGTTTTGCGAACGGTCCGATCGGGATCCCTTCGCTCAACGTGTTCTCTTCCCAAGGATCTAGGGATTCAGGATATGCCGCCAGGGAAAAACGAATCGCGTACCGGCCCGGCCGACTCCTCCACGCCGGATTCGCCGCCGCATGTCGTGGTCATCGGCGGGCTCCACACGGATCTGGTGGTGCGGACCAGCCACGTGCCCCGGCCGGGCGAATTCGTCATCGGTCACAATTTCGCGATCCATCCCGGCGGCAAGGGGGCCACCCAGGCGGTCGCCGCCGCCCGCTGCAAGGCGAAGGTCAGCATGATCGGCCGGGTCGGCAACGACGACTTCGGCCAGCGGATCCGGCTGAGCCTCCAGGCCCAGCAGGTGGACATCTCCGGGATCATGGTCTCCGAGGGGATCAGCACCGGGATCAATATGATCCTGGTCGACCGCATCGGCGAAAACGCCGTCTGCCACGCCGGCGGAGCCAATCATCTCTTGAGCGAGGACGACATCGACCAGCAGCAGGCCGTCTGGTCGACGGCGGACGTCATCATCATGCAGATGGAGATCCCCCAGCAGACCATGGCCTATGTCCAGCAGGAGGCCCGGCATCGCCAGATCCCCATCATTTTGAATCCCGCCCCGGTGCCCGAGGCGCCCCAGCAGGTCCATCCGGCCCTGTTCGACGTGGACGTGATGATCGCCAATCTCCAGGAGACCGCGCAATTGTGCGGCGAGCCGGCCAACGACATCCATTCGGCCAAACTGGCCGGTTCCGCGCTGGTGGCCCGCGGCGTCCGGGCCGTCGTGATCACGCTGGGCCGGCGCGGGGCCCTGGCGATGACGGCCGAGCAGATCCAGAGGATCGAACCCTTCGCCGCCAAGATGGTCGATTCGACCGGGGCCGGCGATGCCTTCTGCGGGGCCTTTGCCGTGGCCTACGCCCGTAAAAACGACCTGGCGGCCGCCACCCGCTTCGCCGCGGCCGCCGGGGCCCTGGCCTGCCAGAAATTCGGACGCCAGGCGTGCCTGCCCCATCTCGAGCAGATCCAACGACTCCTGCAGCGCTCCTGCTGAAGGCGGAATCCAGAGAAACATCGTTTGGGCGAAGGGGTAAATCTGGGCCGTAGGGGGAAAAACATTTCCTCCGGGGCCTGGAGTAATTTTCCTCGTCGCCAACCTATTGCCATATAACCGTTTACGGTATATTGCACTTGCCGGCTGAATCCGCAGGGTAAAAAATTTTCGGGATTCTCACCATTTTCTCATCCGCGATCTGCTAGGCTGATCGGCGTGGCAATCACCCTGGATCCGTTAACCGGCTCCAGGGAGCGGGCCTGCCGGTGGCGGCAGGCGAAAAACCTGGGATTCTGGCGTAAGGAGGTCTGTGATGAGGCGAAACAATTGGAAACGAATTGGTGTGGCGGTCCTGGCGGGCGTCCTGGCAGTGGCCCTGACCTACGCGGCCAAGACCCCAAAGAAGGTGTCCCTGCCCGCCGCGGTCCAAAAAACCCTGGCCGAGCAGTATCCCGCCGCGGCGATCAAGGAAGTGGAAGAGGAAAAAGCCGGACCCATCGTCTATGAAGTCGAATTAACCCAAGCGGACGGGTCCGTTCTGGAGGTGACCGTCGCGGCGGACGGCACGATTATAGAGGTGGAACATGAGATAAAGCCCGATACGCTGCCCAACGCGGTCCTGGCGGCGCTGCCCCAGAACGCCGTCATCAAAGAGGCCCAGATACAGACCATTCGGGCGGTCTTTCAACCCGTCGTGCTGGCCCAATCCCAGATGCTCTACGAGGTGGAGGTCATGCTGGACGGCAAGGAGGTCGAAATCGAAGTGACGCCCGAGGGAAAGGTCATCCAAAAACAAATCGAGAATGATGACGACGACGGCGATGATGGCGACGATGAGGGTGATGACGACGACGAGGACGAAGAAGAAGACGAGGAAGAAGTGACACTGGATCAGGTGCCGGCCGCCGTCAAGGCCGCCATCCTGGCCGAGGCCCAGGGCGGAACCATCAAGGAAATCGAACGCGAAACCGAGGACGGCCAGACGACCTATGAGGCGGAAATAGTCATCAACGGCAAGGAAATCGAGATCGAGATCGCCCCCGACGGCAAGGTGCTCGAACGGGAAGCGGACGACGATAACGATGATGATGATGACGACTAAAGTGAATAAATTAAGATGACCGCGTAAGGAAATAAATTACAATAAACCCCGCCGAGGGAGCGTAGGGATTCTCCTCGGCGGTGTTTTTTTATCAGCCAAAACCATGCGCGTACTGCTGATTGAAGATTATCCGCCGCTGCTCAAATCCGTCCGCCAGGGTCTCGAGGAGGCCGGGTACGCCGTGGACGCCACCGCCGACGGGACCGAGGGCCTCTGGTACGCGCTGGGCAACGACTACGACGTGATCGTCCTGGACCTGATGCTGCCAGGGCTGGACGGCCTGGAAATTCTCAGGGAACTCCGCGCCAAGGGCCGCCAGAATCCCGTGCTGATCCTGACCGCCAAAGACACCCTCCAAGACCGCGTCACCGGCCTGAACGCCGGCGCGGACGACTACCTGGTCAAGCCCTTTGCCTTCGAGGAGCTGCTGGCCCGGATTCGGGTGCTCATCCGCCGAAACTACCGGGAGAAGAGCCCGGTGCTCAAGATCAAGGACCTGCGCCTGGAACCGGCCAGCCAACAGGTCTGGCGCGGACGCCGCCAAATCACGCTGACCAGCCGGGAATACGCCCTGCTGGAGTACCTGGCCTGCCGCGCCGGCGAGGTGGTCAGCCGCAGCGACATCTGGGAACACGTGTACGATTTCCACTCGGCCGGCTCCAGCAACGTAGTCGATGTCTATATCGGCTATCTCCGCAAAAAAATCGAGCAACCGGAAAAACCGCCTTTGATCCATACGATTCGAGGCCGGGGCTACCGGCTGGGAGGGCCGGCATGAATCCTTCGCTGCGGACCTGCCTGAGTGCGGGGATGATCGGCGGTGTGGCGCTGCTGTTGCTGGTGTTCGACGTGGTGATCTACACCTCGATCCGCAGCGCCCTGGAACATCAGTTCGATTCCGCCCTGCTGTCCACCGCCCGCATGCTGTCGGCGGGCGTGGAAATGGAACTCTCTCCGCCGGAGACAGAGACAGAGCCGGGCCATCAGGATGAAATAGCCGGTGTGGATTTCGAGTTCGACGTGCAGATGATGCCGGAGTTCCACCGGGCCGAACATCCGGCCTACTTTCAGCTCTGGCGGCAGGACGGCGGTGTGGCGGCCCGTTCCGCCTCGCTGGGCGGCGACGATCTCGACCGTTTTGCGGGCCTCGATACCACGCCGGAATTTCGAAGCCTGGTCTTGAAAAACCGCCGGCCGGGACGCGCGGTCGGCCTGCAGTTCCTGCCGCTCCTGGAGGATGAGGATCGACCGGCCGAACCGGCAAAGGACCATCGGCTGACCCTGGTGGTGGCCCGGGACGCCGGCCAGATGCAGTCGCACCTGCTCTTTCTGCGGCGGCTGCTGGCGACCGGCACCCTGGGGATCATGCTGCTGGCCCTGCTGGCAACGGTGCTAGTCGTCCGGCGGGGACTCAAGCCCTTGCAGTCGCTATCGGCGGCCATCGCGGCCGTGGACGAATCCGACCTGTCCGGCCGGCTCGAAACGGGGCCGCTGCCGATCGAAATCGCGCCGATCCGGGAGCGGCTCAACGACCTGCTGGAGCGCCTGGAACGATCCTTCAACCGGGAGCGCCGCTTCACGGCGGATGTCGCCCACGAACTGCGCACCCCGCTGGCCGGCCTGCGGTCCACGCTGGAGGTGGCCCTGTCCCGCGACCGGGAAGGGCCTCAATACCGGGCCAGCCTCCGCGATTGCTCGGCCATGATCCGGCATATGGAAACTAGCGTGGGCACCCTGCTGACCCTGGCCCGCATCGAGGCCGGCCAGGTATCGTTTGCCTGCACATCGATCGGTCTGGCCGAACGGATCGTTTCCTGCTGGAGGCCCTTTGCCGAAAAGGCCCGCGAAAAAGGCGTCCGCCTCGAAAATCGCGTGCCCGCGGAGTTGACCTGCCAGACCGATCCGGACTACCTGGCGTTGATCCTGACCAACCTGCTGGAAAATGCCGTCACCTACGTCAACCCGGCCGGAGACATCCAGATCACCGCCGGGTGCACCGGCCCATACGTCGAAATCGCGATTGCCAACAGCGGCTGTACGCTGAGCCCCAAACAGGCCGCCGAGGTCTTCGACCGTTTCTGGCAGGGCGATCCGGCCCGCTCGAAGACGGGCAGCCACTGCGGCCTGGGCCTGGCCCTCGTGCAAAAGATCGTCAGGGCCCTGCAGGGCACGATCCAAGCGGACATCGACAATGCCGGCCGGTTCACGATTCGGCTTCGCCTGCCGGCCGGACCGCCGGACGCGGTTCCCGGCGAATAACCCGGCCGGCCCATCCGCCGGCAACCAGGCGGATGGCCCCGGTCCTCAAATCCCCCAAGTTCTTTTTCCCCACAAATTTAGGACAAAAATCATCCCGCCGTCTTGCTCGCGCTCGCCAACCAGGTTATAGTGAGGCGCCCCAGAGACGCTGGCGGATTGCCGGCAAGGCACACGAATGACCCAGACAGATTCCCGACCATCATTGGCCTACCTGACCGCGGACCTGCCCGGCATCGGCGGGGCAATCAAGGTCCGGCCGGAAGACTTCTTCGTCGAGGAAATCCCCCTGTACGAATGCGGCGGCGAGGGTTCGCACGTCTATGCCCAGATCGAAAAACGCGGCCTGAGCACCCCGGACGCCCTGGCCCAGATCGCCGCCGCCCTGGGCCTCGCCCGGCGCCATATCGGCTACGCGGGCCTGAAGGACGCCCGGGCGGTCACCCGCCAATGGATCTCGCTGGAGCATATCGATCCGGAGCGGCTGGCGAACCTGAGGCTGGAGTCCTTGACCGTCCGCCAGATCCGCCGGCACACCAACAAGCTGAAGATGGGCCACTTGGCCGAAAACCGCTTTGTGCTGCGTCTGCGCCGCTTCGAGATGCCGATCGAGGTCGCCGTCGAGCGGGCCGGGCAGATCCTCAGCATCCTGGCCCGCCGCGGGGCGCCGAACTACTTCGGCCCGCAGCGATTCGGCAGCCGCTGCGATTCGCATCTGCTCGGCGCGGCGATCATCTACCGCAACAAGGAGCAGTTCGTCGATCTGTTCCTGGGGCTGCCCGATGCGGCCGATCGGTCGGTGGAATTTGCCGCCCGGACGCTCTACGAACAGGGCCGCTACGCCGAGGCCCACGCCGCCTGGCCGAAGTCCCATCACGACCGCCGCCGGGCCCTGCGGGTGCTCATCAAGAATCCCCGCAGCAAGGAGCGGGCCTTCAACGTAATCGACAAGCATCACAAGCGCTTTTACATCTCCGCGTTTCAATCCGACCTGTTCAACCAGGTCCTGGCGGCCCGCATGCCCGAAATCGACCGCCTGTACCAGGGGGACCTGGCCTATCTCCACGCCAACGGGGCCTGCTTTCGGGTGACCGATCCGGCGGCCGAGCAGGATCGCTGTAGCGCCTTTGAGATCAGTCCCACCGGCCCGATCTACGGCTACCGCATGACCGAGACCACCGACGAGGCCGCCCGGATCGAACAAACCATCCTGCGGACGGCGCAGCTGAGCCCGGAGGACTTCCGCCAGATGGGCTACTATCGCATCAAGGGCACCCGCCGGCCCCTGCGGTTCGGGCCCCGCGGGTTCGAGGTGGCCGGCGGCCGCGATGATCTCGGCCCCTACGTGCAGCTTTCTTTCAGACTGGATCCCGGCTGCTACGCCACGACGCTGATCCGGGAGATCACCAAAACGCCCGATGCGGCGAAACCCGGCTAGACCGTCGGCGCGGCTGTCCCCCGCGGCGCCGCAAGGGCATCCGCGGAGGCGTTTTTTTCTTTCCTCTTATCTTTCAGGCATTTATAATCCCGCCATGCGGAAACGAAACCAGAGAATCCGGCTGACTCCCCTGGATCGCCTGATCTTCGCCCTGGTCTTGATCCTCGTCGTGGTCAGCGTCGGGACCGCCGGATTCGTGATCATCGAAGGCTGGTCGTTTCTGGATGCGTTCTACATGACGCTGGCCACCATCAGCACCCTGGGCATGAAGGCGACCCACATCCCCGAGATTAACCGGGGCGGCGAGATCTGGATCATGGTTCTGATCGTCGTGGGCATCCTGATCGCCATGATCGCCCTGTCCACGATCGCCGGCATGGTCGTGGAAGGACAGATGCGTTCCATTCTAGGGAGACGGAAAGTGAGCCTGAAAATCGCCTCGCTACAAAACCATATCATCGTGGCCGGCTACGGCCGCATGGGCCGCTCGGTGTGCCATCATCTGCTCCAGGGCAGCGCGGAGCTGGTGATCATCGATCAGGACAACGCCCATACCGCCCAGGCCGAGCAGGACGGATTCCTCTACGTGCTGGGCGACGCCAGCGACGAGGCCGTGCTCAAGGCGGCCGGGATCGAACGGGCCCGCGGGCTGGTCTCGGTGCTGGCCACGGACGCCGAAAACGTCTTTGTCACCCTGATCGCCCGCGACCTGAGTGATACCCTGTTCATCGCCGCGCGGGCGGAAACCATCAAGAGCGAAGAACGGCTGCTGCGCGCCGGCGCCAACAAGGCCATCTGTCCCCAGGTGATCGGCGCCCGCCGGCTGGCGAACATCCTGACGCGGCCCGGCGTGGTCGATTTCGTCGATTTCGCCACGGAAGGGATCAACCTGGAGGCCCAGCAATTCCACCTCGACGCCGAGTGCAAGCTGATCGGCCAATCGCTGCGCCAGGCGAACCTGCCCCGGGAACTGGGCATCCTGGTCGTGGCCATGAAACACCAGGACGGCCAGACCGTGTTCAATCCGAATCCCGATACGGTGCTCCAGCAGGACGACACCATGATCGTCATCGGGCAGCTGGGCTCCATGGCCAAGCTGGAAGAACGATATTCCTGAATCCCGAACCCCCCGGCCGCTAGAGACGCCCATGCTGTTGACCGCCTACTATATTTTCGCCGCCGTCATTATCCTGGTGCAATTGCCCATCCTCCTGGAGGCCTACCGGCATTGGATCTACACCCGCCGGAAGTATCGGCCCAAACCGGCCCGCTATCAGCCCCTGGCGGCGCTGATCTGCCCCTGCAAGGGACTGGATACGACCTTCGACCGCAACATCCGGTCCCTCTTCGCCCAGGACTATCCCCGCTACGAGATCTTCTTCGTCGTGGAAAGCCGGGAGGACCCGGCCTACGGCCGGCTCCAGGAGATCCTGCGCGACCAGGTGGCCGGTCCGGTCCGCGCCCACATCCAGATCGCCGGCATCGCCGAGACCTGCGCCCAGAAGGTGCACAACCAGCGGGTGGTTTGCCAAACGCTGCCGCCGGAGTTCGAGGCGCTGGCCTTCGTGGATTCGGACGGCTGCCTGAAGCCGCAGTTTCTTTCGGCGCTGATCCACCCGCTGCGCCGGCGGGACGTCGGGGCCTCCACCGGCTATCGCTGGTACGTACCGGTGGACCGCTCCCTGAGCAGCATCTTCCTCGGCGCCATCAACGCCTCGGTGGCCTCCCTGCTGGGCCCGCACAACTGGAACTGCACCTGGGGCGGGGCCATGGCCGTCCGGCGGACCGTCTTCGACCGCGCCGACATCATGGGGTACTGGAAGAACGCCTGCTCCGACGACCTGCCGCTGACCCGGGCCGTCAAGGACGCCGGCCTTTTCGTGGCCTTCGCCCCGGGCTGTTTCGTGCCCAGCTACGACGCCATGGGCTGGGGCGAGCTGTACCGCTTCGCCCGGCGCCAATTCCTGATCACCCGGATCTGCATGCCCCCACTCTGGTGGCTCGCCCTGCTGAGCTGGGGCCATTTCGTGCTGGCATTCTGGACCGGCGTCGCGGTGACCGGCGGGCTGGCTCTCGCCCATTCGCCCCAGACCGGGTACGCGGCGATCCTGCCGGCGTTCCTGCTGGCGGCCCACATGGTCAAGGCGACCAGCCGACAGGTCCTGATTCGATCCATCCTGACGGCGGACCGCGGCAAGCTGCTGCCGTCGGCGATCCTGGATATCGTTTTCGGTCCCGTGGCGGCCAGCGTCGCCCTGGTGTTCCTGATCGCCTCGGCGACCAGCCGCCGCATGGTCTGGCGCGGCATCCGCTACTACCTGCATGACGTCAATCACACGGAAATCACCCGCCTGAGAGCCCCGAAAGAGGCCCAAGAAAAATTTTGACAACGTCTTGCGGGACCGTTAGACTTTGCCCTACAATGTCCCCGGCGTTTCCGAGAGCGAATCCGGCCCCAGGACCCGAGCCCGTACGGCGCATACGCTTGAAGGAAGGTGCAAACGTAAACTCGCTGTAGGCAAGCAGGTAACCCGCTGGAAAGAAAGGATCGACCAGATGCAGGAATACGAACGTCTGAAAGAAATGGTGGCGGCCGCGGAAGAAGACATCATCAAGGCGGAGGGCGGCAACAAGGCCGCGGGCACCCGCGTGCGCAAGGCGATGCAGGAGATCAAGCAGGCGGCCCAGCAGGTCCGCATCAAGATCCTGGAAGAGCGGACCGGCGGGTAAAACCTCCCGCGCCGGCACCCGCATGACCTATCGGCTCCGCTCGGGCGGCGCGGGCCCTCCGTTCCGGCAGCGCACCCGCCGCCCGGGTCGGCGCGCC
>JAFGFX010000016.1 GCA_016930855.1 Sedimentisphaerales bacterium
ATCGTCTTGGCCCAGACCTCCGCGGCGTCCTTCTTGGCCACCCGCCGGGCCTGTTCGCCCCGCGGGTCCTGGTTGACCGCCAGCACCACGTCGTTGGTCAGCAGGCTCAAGGTAAACTCGTCCAGCTCCGCCAGGTCGCAGCCCAGCAGCAGCGGCGCGCTCAACAGGCACCACAGGCTGATGTGGGTGTATTGCTCGTCCGGTGACAGCCTGGTCGGATGCAGGTTCGGCCCCCAGCCGACCTTGCCCACCACCAGCATGTCCGGGTCGTTCCAGTGGCCGCATCCGGCGAACTCGGTCCATTTATCCTGGGCGAATCCGATCCCCTCGACGCTACCCCAGGTGTCCGTGATATCGCCCGTCGTCCGCCAGCAGTTCGCCAGCCGGGCCCATTGGTCCGCCAGCTCGAAGGGGGCCGAATTCGACAGGCTGTAGACGATGTCACGGCCGCTGGCCCGCAGGGCCTCGGCCATCTGGGTGACGTGCTCCACGTCGTTGGGGTTCCAGTCGTACTTGAGGTAATCCATCCCCCAGGCGGCCCACTGGCGGGCGTCGTTTTGGGCGAAGGGGTACTTGCCGTGCCGCTTGCCGCTCGAGCGGCCGAATCCCGGGGCGCCGTGCTCCTGCTTCGACCAGGCGCCGTCCTCGTTGTCGCTCGAGCCGCCGATGTAGGCGGCGTACGAGGTGATCCACGGGGTCGAGTAGATCCCGATCTTCAGACCCATCCCGTGTACGGCGTCGCAGAGGGCCTTCATGTCGGGAAACTTCTCGTTCGGCTGGATCGCCTGGAATTGCCCGCCGCGCTGGCCCTGCCAGGTGTCGTCGATGTTGATGTACGTCCAGCCGTGCTGGACTAGTCCGGTATCCACCATGGCCCGGGCCGAGGCCATGACCTTTTCGGCGTCGACCGCCCCCGCCCAGCAGTTCCAGCTGTTCCAACCCAGCGGCGGCGTCAGACAGATCTTCTCGCCCACCTCGATCCGTAACTGCCGCCGGGTGGTGCCGCGGGCGTTGGCCGCCTCCAGCAAGACCGCATAGGCGCCCGCCTCCTTCAGGGACCCGGTAATTTGCCCCGTGTCCGCATCCAGACGCAGGCCGGCCGGCAGCCCCCGCGCCGCGAAGCGCATGGGCCGCTCGCCGGTGACGGCGATGGTGTACAGCAGCGGCGAACCCGGTCGCACGCCGAACAGCATCGCCCCGTTGATCCGCGGCTCTTGCGGCGGCTTGGGCGTCAGGATGTAGGGCTTGACCGACTCCGGCGGCAGGGTGATGGGATCCTGGCCGGTCACCTTGAGCTGCGCCTCGGCCCAGTCGGTGTGGTCCCAATTCATGCCGTCGCCGGCGTCGGTCACCGTCAGCACCAGATCCTTGACGCCCTGGACCTTGACCTGGACCTCTTTGGCCGCCTGGCCGCTCTTCATGACGCCGCTTTCCCACAACACCTTGCCGTCCCCGATCACCTTGAACTCCACGGACGCCGCGGCGTTGCCCACCTCGTCGTCCACGCCCACGAACGCCTTAAACTCCGTCGTCCAGCCGTCCAGCCGCACCCAGAAGTACCCCGGCGCGTGCGTGCCGATGCCGCGGGAATATTCCTTGCCGCCGATCCGCAGGGGATTGCCCTCCACGCTGCGGTTGCGGTGCGTGGTGCCCCAGCCCGCCACGGCGCGGGAGATGTCCAGCTCGTCCAGCCAGACCCAGCGGGTCGCCGCCCGGACCGAATCGCCCAGAAGACACATGGCGATAAACACAAGAATTATGCCGTTCGTTTTGCTCATGATCTGCTTCCTGTCATCCGGAGATACTGATAATCCAACATAACGGTTTGTAGCGGCCATTATAACGGCCGGGCCGGGACACTGCATGCCTATTTTTGCCGTATCCGGCCATTTTGCCTGGACAAATCCGCTGGATCACGGGCGCACGCTGCGGCTCGACAACCGCGGTGCGCGGTTGACAAACGCCGCCCATCGCTTAGGATACAGCCAGGTGCAGGACAAATCCAATTCGGACCCTGCGGCAAAGGAGGCCGTTGTATGAAACGCTATCGCACGTTCCGATCCGCGGGATTTCTTCTGATGGTCCGTACGCTGCGGCGACTGCTCGGGGGGACACACCCGGCGGTAATCGCGGTGCTGACGGTACTGGCGACAATTCCGGTGGCGTTTTCTGCCCCCAAGACCTATCCCGACCGCTGGGTCTATGTCAGCCGCTCCCTGACCGAGGACGCCCACGTCGACGACATCCGACGCATCGTCGATACCGCCGCCGACCACGGCCTCAACGGGCTGGTCATGGACGGCGGGTATTATCGACTGGAGCGCGGGGACGCCGACTACGTCCGCCGTCTGGCCGCAGTGAAAAAAATCTGCGAGCGCCGCCGGGTGGAGATCATCCCCCTGTTCTTCTCGGCCGGTTATGGCGGCGCCGTCCTGGCCGTCGACCGCAATCTCGCCGCCGGCATCCTGGTGCGCGACGCGGTCTACCAGGCCCGCGGTTCCCAGGCGCAGCTGGCGGCCGATCCGGCGGCCCATATTGAGAACGGCTCGTTCGAGGCGTATCAGGGCCAGCGGATCGCCGGCGTCCGCTTCCACGATCAGCCGGGGGAGATTTCCTTCGTGGACACCCGGACGGTCAAGGGCGGCAGGGCCGCCGTCCGGTTCGAGCAGTTCACCCGCAACGAGCACGG
>JAFGFX010000180.1 GCA_016930855.1 Sedimentisphaerales bacterium
CAGGCGGGATACTATGGCGGGGGATTCTTCAACCGCTTTTACGCGGTGACGTTGATCCGCTGCGAGTTCGTCGGCAACCGGAGCTTCGTCAGCGGAGGCGGGGCCATGAATTGGGGCGGGGATGGTACGGAACTGATTGACTGCCGCTTCCTGGGCAATCGGTCGGGGCGCGGCGGCGGCTACCAGGAGTATTCCGGCAGTTCCACGCTGGTCAATTGCCTCTTGGGCGGCAACCAGGCGGCATCGTGCAACTACGGCGGCGGCGGCGGGGTCCTGGCCAACTACGGCGACATATACCTGACCAATTGCACGCTCGTCGGCAATACCGCCCTGGGCACCTTCGTCACCGGCAGGGGGGCGGGGATCTATGTCGACAACGGAACCGCCCAGGTGACCAATTGCCTGATCTGGGACAACCGCGACCAACGGGGGATCGACGCCAGCGCCCAGATCGACGTGGGAACCGGCTCGGCGGATGTACAGTATAGCTGCGTACGGGGCTGGGGCGGCATCGAAACGAACATCGGCGAGGATCCCCGCCTGGTGGACGCCACCGGCGCCGATCAGATCTACGGGACCCCCGATGACAACTGCCGCCTGGGACCGGCCAGCAGCTGCCTGGACGCCGGCGACTCGGGAGCAGTGCCGGCGACCGTGACGACCGACCTGGACGGACAAAACCGCTTCCAGAACGGCCGGGTGGACATCGGGGCCTTCGAAGGGGTGGACCAGGACATCTACGCGAACACCGACAGGTTGACCATCCCGGAGGGAACCAGCCAGTCGTTTGTGGTGATGCTGGCCCGGGATCCCGGCCGGAGCGTCCTGGTGCACGTCGCCGTCGTGGCCGGCGATCCGGACATCCAAATCACCTCGACGGATACGCTCGTCTTCGATTCGCTGAATTATCAGTTCGGCCAGGAGGTCACGGTAACGGCTCTTGCCGATGAGGACGCTCTCCAGCACACCGCCACGATCCAACTGACGGCAGACGGATTCCGGCCGGCGGGCCTTTCCGTCCAGGAACAGGAGCCCCTGCCCGGTTCCGTGCTCTATGTGGATCAATCGGCCACGGGCGCCAACAGCGGGGCCGGCTGGGCCGATGCCTTTACCGATCTGCAGGACGCCATCGCCTATGCCCGAACGCACGCCGAGATCACGGCGATTTACGTGGCCCAGGGCGTCTATCGGCCGGCCGAGCCGCTGGCCGGACGACGCCACGATGCGTTTGAACTGCTGCCGGGCGTTTCGCTGCTCGGCGGTTTCCCCCCCGGAGGGGGCAGCCTCGAGCAGTGCCGGCCGGACGAGTTCGCAACCGTCCTGAGCGGCGATCTGCAGGGCAACGACCTGCCAGTGGCGGCCGCCCAGGATCTGTTCACCGAACCGACCCGCAGCGAAAACAGCCTCCACGTGGTCAGCGGTTTCCTGAGCGATGAGGGCTCACTCCTGGACGGCTTTACCATTCGGGGGGCAAATTCCAACCCGGAGTATTCCAGTTACGACGACGGCGGCGGCGTCCATCTGGATAGGGGCTGCCGGGCGACTATCCGACAATGCCACTTCGAGGACAACTCGTCTTACTGCGGCGGGGGGCTCTGCGGGGCGGCCCTGCTGGAGGCGTGCACCTTCCGCCGCAACGCCGCGGCGTGGGGCGGCGGCGGGGCGGCCCTGGTCGAGTCGATGCGCGACTGCCTGGTGGAGCAAAACTACTCCAGCAATCGGGGCGGGGGAATCTATATCCAAACACAGGACAGCACCGTCACCGACTGCCTGATACGGCAAAACACCGCCGTCCAGGAAGGAGGGGGAATCTGCCTGGATGTCTCCACGCAACGACCCCAGGTGGTCGGCTGCAGCCTGATCCAGAACCAGGCCGATCAGGGCGGCGGGGCCGCCTCGATCGGCTGCACCTGCGGCGCCTTTCCGGTCTACGTGAACTGCCGCTTCCTGGGCAACAGCGCCGCCGAGGGCGGGGGATTGTACAGCGAGGGGGAGATCGACAACACCCTGAACGGCTGCGTGTTTGTCGGCAACAGCGCCGAGACTAACGGCGGGGCGATCTGCGACGGCTACTACAGCGCCAGCGACCTGTTCAACTGCACGATCGGCTACAACAACGCCGCCAAAGGCCCCGCCGGCGGCATCTATGCCAGGGACGAAGGCGAGAGCTATATCTACAACTCCATCCTCTGGGGCAATACCGCCAAAGACGCCCCGGACGGCAGCGCAACCGCCCAGATCGACGGCGCCCGCTCGACCACCCATTATTACTACAGTTGCATCGAGGGCTGGACCGGCAGCGAAAACGGCAACCACGGGCTGAATCCCCAATTCCTCGACGCCGACGGCCCGGACAATCTCTTTGGGACCGAGGACGACAACGTCCGCCTGGCCCCGGCCTCGCCCTGCATCGACACCGCCAGCAACGATTTTGTCGGCGAGGACCTGGCCGACCTGGACTCGGACGGCCAGACGTCCGAACCGATCCCCTTCGACCTGGACGGCCGCGACCGCATCGACAACGATATCGTGGACATGGGGGCGTATGAACGGCCCTCTCCCGGAATTCTCTACGTGGACGACAGCGCCACCGGGGCGAACAACGGGACCAGTTGGACCGACGCCTGGGAAAATCTCCAAGACGCCCTGGCCGCCGCCGGCGCCGGCGATACCATCCGGGTGGCCCAGGGGACCTATCGGCCAGACCTGGGGGCCGGTCTGGCCGCCGGCGATCCGCTGGCCACCTTCACCTTGATCAACGGCGTGTCCCTCGAAGGGGGCTACGCCGGCGATGGACAGGCGGACCCGAATGCGCGGGACATCCAGGCCTATGAGACGATTCTCAGCGGCTATCTGGGCGGCCCAAAAAGCTACCACGTCGTCACCGGCAGCGGCGTCGACGCTAGCGCCGTGCTGGACGGATTCACCATCCGCGACGGAGACGGATTGCAGGGGGGCCTCCAGCTTTCGGGCGGGGGAATGTACAACCAATCCGGCAGCCCCACGGTGCGCCACTGCCGGTTCCTCAACAACCATGCCCATTTCGGCGGCGGGATGTACAACGGCAACGGCAGCAGTCCACTGGTGGCAAACTGCCTCTTCGAAGAGGGAGGAATCGGCAACGCACTAAGCAGCCCGGAGATATTCAACTGCACCTTCACCCACATGGTCTACGACGCGATCGAGAGTTACGGCGGCGAATTGACGATCACCAACTGTGTCTTTCGCAACAACTACCGGGGACTGTTTATCGATTATTGCGATCCGGTCATTACCAATTGCACGTTCAGCGGCAATGAGACAGTGATCGAGTACGACGGCGGATCCCAGGCGTCCCTCTATAATTGTATCGTGTGGGACAATGATGAATCCCTCTATGTCGAGACCGCCTATCACTGCTGCCTGGAGGGGACGTGGTCCCAGGGATCGGGCAATATCGTTAAGAATCCCCAGTTTGCCGACGCCGAACTGCATCTGCTGCCGGTTTCCCCCTGCGTCAATGCCGGCGCCAATGCCTATCTTCCGGCCGACGCGGCGGACCTGGATTCCGACGGCCAGACCGCGGAACCCATCCCCTTCGATCGGGACGGCCAGCCCCGCATTCGCAACGGCGTCGTGGACATGGGGGCGTACGAATGCGGACTCTTGGCGGAGATCTACGTCGACGCCGGCGCCGCGGGCAACAACGACGGCACCTGCTGGCAGGACGCCTTCGTGCGCCTGCAGGACGCCCTGGACGCCGCCTCCTACGGCGCCCGGATCCGGGTGGCCCAGGGGACCTACCGGCCGGACCGCGACGCGGACCATCCCGGCGGCAGCGGCGACCGGAACGCCGCCTTCCCGCTGGTAAGCGGCGCGGCGCTGTACGGCGGCTACCCCGCCGGCGGTGGAACCGACCAGCAGCGGGATCCGCTACTCTACGAGACGATCCTCAGCGGCGACCTGAACGGCGACGACGGTCCGGGATTGGCCCAGACCGACGAGAACGCCTACCACGTCCTGGTCGCCGGCGAAACGGACCCGGCCACCCGCGTGGACGGCTTGACCATTGCCGGCGGCAACGCCGACGGTCCGGCGCCGTCCAACGCCCATTACGGCGGCGGGCTGTATTGCGCCAGTTATGAACTGAGCCGCGCCACCCTCGTGGGCTGTCGCTTCCGGGATAACCAGGCCGTCTACGGCGGCGGGATCCACGGGGGCATGTTGCGCCTGGAAAACTGCATCTTTCTGGGCAATGCCGCGGACAGTGCCGGCGGAGGCTGGGATCGGCCCAGAGGCTGGGCCTATCTGATCAACTGCTTGTTCAGCGGCAACGAGACCGGCGGTTCGGGCGGGGCGATCTTCTGCCCCAACGTCTTAATCGTACTGATCAACTGCACCGTCAGCGGCAACGTCGCCGAGGGGGAAGACTACTATCGCGGCGGCGGGATCTGCGGCGACGACGACACCTACATGAACCTGACGAACTGCATCTTCTGGGGCAATCGCGACGCCGACGGCATGATCGAGTCGTCCCAGATCTGGCAGGATTACATCGCCCAGACCCAGGTCGATTACTGCTGCGTCCAGGGCTGGACCGGCATCCTGGGCGGCTTGGGCAATCACGGTGACAATCCGCGTTTCATCGATGCCGACGGTGCCGACGACGTCGCCAGCACCGAGGATGACAATCTGCGGCTGGGGCCGGATTCGGCCTGTAGGGACGCCGGCGACAACGGGGCCGTTCCGACGGAGATCACCACGGATCTGGAAGGGAACGACCGGATCCGCAACGGCATCGTGGACATGGGGGCGTACGAGGCCTTCCCGGCGGCCAAGTACGACATCGTGGATCTGGGCACGCTGGGCGGCGAGTACAGCGTGGCCTGGTCGATCAACGATCAGGGGCAGATCGTCGGCTGGTCGCAGCGGGCCGACGGACAGTATCATGCCGCGCGGTTCGACTTCCAGGCTCCGCAAAACAACGCGGACCTGGGCACGCTCGGCGGCAACTGGAGCGAGGCCGTCTCCATCAACAATCAGGGATACGGCGTCGGCCAGGCCCGGACGGACCAGACGGGCTATGTCTATCATGCCGCGCTGTTCGATCCGGCCGGGCCCGGGGGCAACATCGACCTGGGCGGCCTGGGCGGCGATGCCGGCTGGGCCTGTTCGATCAACGACTCGAACCAGATCGTCGGGGCCGCCACGCTGGCCGACGGCTCCTGGCGGGCGACGCGGTTCGATGCCGGCGGGGCCGGCACCAACGTCAACCTGGGCATCCTGGATACGCCCTGGGGCAGCGACGACAGCTGCGCCCTGTCGATCAACAATCTCGGGCAGATCGTCGGGTACGGCCGCTTCTCCTACGAGGGGACGAACATCGAGCGGGCGGTCCGGTTTGATCCGTCCGGCGGCGGCGAGAATGTCAACCTGACGCCGGGAACGGACGGCGGCCAGGCCCGCTGCATCAACGACGCGGGGCAGATCGTCGGGACCTCCCACGCCTGCCAGGGCGCCTGCCTGTTCGATCCGTCCGGCGGCGGGGCCAACCTGGCCCTGGGCGGCCTGGTGGACGGCCAGGGCAGCCTGGCGTACGCGATTAACAATCGCGGGCAGATCGTGGGCACGGCCGGCCAGTTGGATCCGGAGGGCGAACCCGTGGCTCGGGCGGTCCTCTTCGATCCCAGCGGCCAGGGCAACAACATCGATCTGAACAGCCTGATCCAGCCGGATCTCGGCTGGGTGCTCAAGGCCGCCTACGACATCAACGAGAGCGGCTGGATCGTGGGCTACGGCCAGAATCCCCAGGGGATCAGCCACCGGGCGTTTCTGCTGATCCCCCGGATCGGATCGGCCGGCCTGATCGCCCACTGGAAACTGGACGAATCCGAGGGCACCACGGCGGCCGATTCCGCCGGCCCGCACGACGGCACCCTGGTCAACGGCCCCGTCTGGCAGCCGCAACTCGGCGCGCTGGCCTTCGACGGCGACGACGATTACGTGGACTGCGGCAACGATCCGGCCTTCGATCTGACCGACGCGATCAGCGTGGCGGCCTGGGTGAATATCCGGCAGGTGGACAAGGACTGGCAGGCCGTCGTGACCAAGGGCGATTCCGCCTGGCGGCTCTCCACGGCCCAGCAGACCCAGCGATTCCACTTCGCCGTGACGGGCGCGCCCTACCAGTACGTCAGCGGTTCGATCGAGGTGCCCCTGGACGAGTGGCATCACGTCTGCGGCACCTACGACGGCGCATCCATCCGCCTCTACATCGACGGCGTGGAGGATTCGGCCGGCCCGGTGGCCTATGCCGGCGGGATCACCACCAATTCCTACCCGGTCTATATCGGCGAAAACGCCGAAGAGACGGACCGCCACTGGAACGGATCGCTCGACGACGTACGGGTGTACAACTATGCCCTGACGCCGGGCGAGGTGGCCGAACTGGCCTTTCGACCGACCATCCATTACGTGGATGCGGCGGCGGCCGCCGACGGTGACGGGCGCAGTTGGCCAACGGCCTATCGCCATCTGCAGGACGCCCAGGCGGCGGCCCGCCGCGGCGACCAGATCCGGGTGGCCCAGGGAACCTACCGGCCGGACCGCGACGCGGATCATCCCGACGGCGGCGGCGGCCGGGACGCCACCTTCCAACTCATCAGCGGCGTGGCCCTCTACGGGGGATTCCCCACCGGCGGCGGCGCCTGGGCCCAGCGCGATCACAATACCTATGTCACCATCCTCAGCGGCGATCTGAGCGGCAACGACACCGGCGAGATCGATGACCCGTCGCGGGGCGAGAACTGCTATCACGTGGTGCGGGCTAGCCACACGGATGCGACGACGATCCTGGATGGCTTCACCATCACCGGCGGCAACGCCGCGGACGGCAGCGCCAGCGGAGACAACTGCCGCGGCGGCGGCATGTACAACGAGTACGCCGATCCGCAGGTGATCCGCTGCACCTTCGTCCGTAACTCCTGCGGCGACAACTCCGGGCTGGGCGGCGGCGGCATGTGCAACCGGTACAGCCATCCCCGCATCGTGCAGTGCACCTTCATCGACAATCACTACATCGGGGCCGACGACGACGGCGGCGGCGGCCTGTGCAATTCCCACAGCGATCCGGTCCTGCGGGATTGTGCGTTCGTCGCCAACACCTCCGGGGGCTCCGGCGGCGGCATGCTCAATACCCAAAGCACCCCCCGCCTGACGAACTGCACCTTCCGGGACAATCGAAGCACCCACTACGGCGGCGGCCTGTGCAACCGCACCAGCGATCCCGTTCTGAGCCGCTGCCGGATCCTGCGGAACCGGTCGTACCGCGGCGGCGGCGGCATCAGCAACGAGGACTGGAGCCGCCCGATATTGCTCGACTGCGTCATCAGCGGCAACTCGGTCTCCTACGAATATTCGGCCGGCGGAGGGATATCTAACCAATTCAACGACGAACCCCTCCTGGTAAACTGCCTGCTGACGGGCAATACCGCCCGCCAGGGAGGCGGCCTGTACAGTTATTACGGAACAACCACCCTGCGCAATTGCACCCTCCACGGCAATCGCGCCGACCAGGGCCAAGCGATCTACCTCCGCACGTCCGATGCGACGCTGACCGACAGCATCGTCTGGGGCGACAATCCGCCGGCGGCGGACGCCATCTACGCGGAGTACTACCTCGAGGCAAAGGCCCTGACGATACGTTACAGCGACATACAGGCCGGACGGGCCGGCGTGACCGTCGAGGCCGGCAATATCCTGCATTGGGGCCCCGGCAACATCGAGGCGGACCCCTTGTTCGTCAAGGGCGGCTATTGGCAGGATACCGCCCGGGCGGGAACCGCCGAGGAGGCGACCTGGCTCGACGGCGATTACCACCTGCAAAGCCAGGGGTGGCGCTGGGACGATCAGCAACAGAAATGGACCTTCGACCGATTTTCTAGTCGATGTATCGACGCCGGCAATCCCGGCGCGCCGACGGCGGCGGAACCGCTGACCCTGCCGGTCGATCCGGACAACCTCTGGGGCGTCAACCGGCGATTGAACCTGGGCGCCTACGGCGGGGCGGACCAGGCGAGCATGCCGCCGCAGGGGTGGAGTCTGCTGGCGGACCTGACCAACGATGGAACGGTGAATCTGGAGGATTATTCCCTCCAGGCAGCCGACTGGCTGACAACCGCCCCGGCCCTGCCAGGCGATCTGGACCGCGACGGGACGCCGGCCTGTCCGGACCTGCAACTGCTCGGTTTTGACTGGCTCAAACATACCGCCTGGCACGCACCAGAGCCCTAGGGGATTTACCCTCTACATCCTAATCCTGACAAATGCCGGCGGGACGACCTGCGGGCGCAGCGGAGCACCTTCGCCCCTTTGGACCGGAACACCAGCCACAGGACGCATGGAGATACCCCAAACTCAAAACATCAGATGGGAGGGCGCCATGTACCTTAAAATATTGGTTCCACTTCTTGTGACGTATGGTTTGGTATTTCAGGTTCCTTGCCAGGCGAAGGTCCGGTACGTCGATGACTCGGCCGCCGGCGCGAACAACGGCGGCAGTTGGCTGAACGCCTTTCGCTTTCTGCAGGACGCCCTGGCGACGGCCAGGGGCGGCGACGAGATCCGCGTCGGCCAGGGAATCTATAAACCCGACCGGATCACGGACGACCCGAACGGGACGGGCGACCGCCAGGCCGTCTTCCGGCTGATCAGCGGCGTGACGATCCAGGGAGGCTATGCCGGCTGGGGCGCGGCCGATCCGAACGAGCGCGCGGTCGAACTCTACCCGACCGTTCTCAGCGGGGATCTGCAGGGCAATGACCCGGAAAATGACCTGGACAAATGGCTGATCCCCGGCGGCGTCGTGGACGATTCCTGCCGCCAGGACAACTCGTATACGGTGGTGGACGCCAGCGGCACCGATGATAAGGCAGTGCTGGACGGCGTGACCGTCACGGCGGGCCACTCCAACAAGTACAACTGCTACGGGTATTGCGACGACCGGCCGATGGGCCCAACGGCCGAAGGCGGCGAATCCGGTTCGAACGAGGCGGGCCGCCGGGATATATACAATTACGGGGATATCACCGCCCAAAACAACGGCGCCGGCATGTACGTGTACCAGGGTTGTCCGACCCTGATTGCCTGTACCTTTCGGCAGAACTCCACCCTGTCGTACGACAGCAATATATGCGGCGGCAACACGGGCGGGGCCGGCCTGTTCTGTTACCAGGGCGATCCGGAGCTGCGCGGCTGCCGCTTCGTCCAAAACGTCGTCTACAGCGGCGATGTCAGCTGCCGGGGCGCGGGGATGCTGAACATCGAGAGCGATCCCGTCCTGACGGACTGCGTCTTCGAGGAAAACCTGGCCACGGGCTTCGACGACGAATACTACGGGGGGGGCCTGTGCAATCTAAACAGCAGAGCGACGCTGGTGCGTTGTTCCTTTCTCGACAACCGATCCCTTTATGCCGGCGGGACCGGCGGCGGCGGCCTGTACAATTCCCTCAACAGTGATTTGACACTGACGGACTGCGACTTCGCCGGCAACTCGGCCGCCAACGGCGGGGCCATCATGAATACCGGAGACATGACCCTGAACGACTGTGTCCTGCAGGACAATTCCGCCGGCTACTGGGGCGGCGCGGTCTTCAATCAGGGGGACATCGTGGTCCGGTTCACCCGCTGCCGCTTCATCCGCAACTCGGCCTATAACGGCGGCGGCCTGTGCAACGGCTACTACAGCCAGGCGATCCTGGACGACTGCCGATTTATCCGCAACTCGGCGACGCACGGGGCCGGACTCTACAACGACACCAGCGAGACGCTGCTGAACGGCTGCACTTTCAGGGCCAACACCGCCGGCAATGCCGGCGGCGGCATATACAGCCAGTACAGCCTTCTGGAAGCGCGTCACTGTCTGTTTGAGGGCAACTCGGTGGACCATCCTGCATCGTGGGCCGGCGGCGGGGCCCTGTTCCACTTTGCCCAGGTCCAGGCGACCGTGGCGAACTGCACCTTTGCGGCCAACGCCTCGCCGGCGGGCAACGCCCTGGGATGCAACTCCTATCTGCAGGGCGAACCCAGCGTGATCCGGCTGACCAACTGCATCTGTTGGGACGGCGGCGACGAGATCTGGAACGGCGACGACTCGGAGCTCAGCGTAACCTACAGCGACATCCAGGGCGGCTGGCCCGGCCCGGGCAACCGGGATGTCGATCCCTATTTCGCCGATCCGGACGGCGGGGATCATCACCTGCAATCGCAGGCCGGACGGATGCTGCCGACCGCCCTGGGCTGGGTGCGGGATGCCGCAACCAGCCCCTGCATCGACGCGGGCGATCCCGCCACGCCGATCGGCTGGGAATCCTTCCCCCACGGCGGCATCGTCAACATGGGCGCCTACGGCGGCACGGCCCAGGCGAGCAAAAGCTACTTCGGTGAACCGCTCTGCGAAACGCCCGTCGCCGGCGACATCAACGGCGACTGCGCCGTGGACATGAAGGACCTGGCCCTAATGGCCGGCCACTGGCTGCAAGGGACCAATCAGTAATCACACGACAGAACGGCTCGCCCAACGTCCGGCCGCGTTGACGAAATTGCGCAGTCCGCACGGTTTGGGCGTCGGCCCAAAGGACATGATAATTCGCCGCTTCGACGTTCAGGGCTCACGGCGGGAAGGGGGGATCGGCCGGCGAACGGGCTTGCCCTCGGCGGGAAAGGCTTTCCGCGGGAGATCTCACTGCCGCACGGTCACGCCGCGGTCGTGGAGATACTGCTTGCACTGGGCGATGGTGTATTGGCCGAAGTGGAAGACGCTGGCCGCCAGCGCCGCCTCGGCCCGGCCCCGGGTGAGCACCGCGTACATGTCCTCGAGCGTGCCGGCCCCGCCGCTGGCCACCACGGGGATGGGGACCGCCTCGGCCACCGCCGCGGTCATCTCCAGGTCGTAGCCGGCCTGGGTGCCGTCGGCGTTCATCACGTTGAGCACGATCTCGCCCGCCCCGTCGTCGTAGGCCTTACGGACCCAGCCGGTCACCTCGATGCCGGTCGGCGTGCGCCCGCCGTTGATATACACCTCCCAGAATTCCTGGCCGTCCTTCTGCACGCGGTTGGCGTCGATCGCCAGCACGATGCACTGGCTGCCGAAGCGCCGGGCCGAGCGGCGGATGAGGTTGCGGTCCAGGACCGCCGCGGTGTTGATCGAGACCTTGTCCGCCCCGCTGTTGAGCATCAGCCGGATATCCTCGACGGTGCGAACCCCGCCGCCCACCGTCAGCGGCATGAACACCCGCTCGGAGCACTGCCGCAGCACGTCCACCATCAGGTCGCGCCCCTCGTGGCTGGCGGTGATATCGTAGAAGACCAGCTCGTCGGCCCCCTGCTCGTCGTACCGCCGGGCGCAGTCGGCGACGTCGCCGGCGTCCCGGTGCTCGAAAAACCGAACGCCCTTGACCACCCGGCCCTTGTCCACGTCCAAACAGGGTATGATTCGCTTGGCTAACATCCTCACCCGCTTTTGTCGGTTCGTGTCATTTTCCCGCGGAACGTCGTTTGGCCTTCCGCAGCGGGTATCCTACCGGCCGGTGGCGGCGATTGCAATTAGCTTTCGCGGCCGGTGGCCCCAGACCGGACGGCGGATGCTGGCGGCCGCGCGGCGATGCAATCCCCCCCCGCGGCGGGCGCGGGCGGCGAATCCGGCTAGCCGGGAGTTTTTCCGCGCCTTTGGGGATTGACACCGCCCGGCCGGCCCCGTAGGATGGCGGGACTTTATATAGGGGATGGCGCTAAACCGCATACCCAGCCTGACCAACCGGGCCCGCCCGACGGTCCCACACAATAACAGGAGCCTTGACTCAAACAAGCGATAGGAGCCAGTACGATGAGTAATCAGATGGTGTATTTCTTTGGCAACGGCCAGGCGGAAGGCCAGGCCAAGATGAAACAGACGCTGGGCGGCAAGGGCGCGAACCTGGCGGAAATGACCAACCTGGGCGTGCCGGTGCCGCCGGGCTTTACCATCACCACCGATACCTGCAAGGACTACGTCGACGCCGGCGGGAAATGGCCGGCGGGCCTCAAAGAGCAGGTGGACCAGAATCTGGCCAAGCTGGAACAGGCCATGCAGGCCAAGCTGGCCGATCCCGCCGCTCCCCTGCTGGTGTCGGTCCGTAGCGGGGCGGCGGTCTCGATGCCGGGCATGATGGACACGGTGCTGAACCTGGGACTCAACGACAAGGTCATCGAAGGGATCATCGCCAAGACCGGCAACGCCCGCTTCGCCTACGACATCTATCGGCGGTTCATTGACATGTTCGGCGACGTGGTGATGGGCTGCGATCACGAACACTTCGAGCACGAGATCGACAGCCTCAAGAAGCGGGTCAAGGCCAAGCAGGACACGGACCTGACCGCTCTGCAGTTGGCCGAACTGGTTCAGCGCTACAAGGCGGTCTATAAAAAGCACGTCGGCAAGATGTTCCCCCAGGACCCGACCCAGCAGCTCGAACTGGCCATCAACGCGGTCTTCAAGAGCTGGAACTCGCCGCGGGCGATCAAGTACCGCGAGCTGAACCACATTACCGGGCTGCACGGCACGGCAGTGAACGTCCAGGCGATGGTGTTCGGGAACATGGGCAACGACTGCGGCACGGGAGTGTGCTTCACGCGGAATCCCAGCACCGGCCAGAAGGAATACTACGGCGAGTTCCTCATGAACGCCCAGGGCGAGGACGTCGTGGCGGGGATTCGCACGCCCGAACCGATGAAGCAGCTCGGCAAAAAGAGCCCCGCGATCTACAAGCAGCTCACCGGCCTGATGGACAAGCTGGAGCGCCACTACCAGGACATGCAGGACATCGAGTTCACCATCCAGCAGGACCGGCTGTTCATCCTGCAGACGCGAAACGGCAAGCGCACCGCGGCGGCGGCCGTGCGGATCGCGGTGGACATGGTCAAGGAAAAGCTCATCGACAAGAAGCAGGCGGTCCTGCGGGTCGAGCCCAGCCAGGTCGATCAGTTGCTGCATCCCAGCTTCAAGCCGTCCGCCAAGCGGCAGGTGCTCTGCAAGGGGCTGCCGGCCTCGCCCGGCGCGGCCGTCGGGCAGATCGTCTTTACCGCCGATGACGCCGAGAGCTGGCGGGACAAGGGCAAGACCGTCATCCTGGTGCGGATCGAGACCAGCCCGGAGGACATCGGCGGCATGGACGCGGCCAAGGGGATCCTGACCCAGCGCGGCGGCATGACCAGCCACGCCGCGGTGGTGGCCCGGGGAATGGGCCGCTGCTGCGTGGCCGGGGCCGGCGACCTGGAGATCAACTACAAGACCAGGAGCATGAAGGTCAACGGCAAGACCCTCAAGCAGGGCGACTGGATCAGCCTGGACGGCTCGGCCGGCGAGGTGCTGCTCGGTCAACTGCCGACGGTCGATCCCGAGCTGAGCGGGCACTTCGGCACGTTCATGAAATGGGCCGACGAGGTCCGCAAACTGGGCGTGCGGACCAACGCCGACACGCCCGAGGACGCGGCCCGGGCCCGGGCCTTCGGCGCCGAGGGGATCGGGCTGTGCCGGACGGAACACATGTTCTTCGAAGGCGACCGCATCTGGGCGGTGCGGCAGATGATCCTGGCGGCGGACGACTACGCCGAATTGCGAAACCAGATCGCCCCCCTGGAAACCGTTGATTCGCCCAGCCGCGAGCAGGTGCAAACCCTGGCCCGCCTGAAAAAGGAGTTCCGCGACCCCAAGGCCAAGTTCGATGGTGCCCTCAAGAAACTGCTGCCCTACCAGCGGCAGGATTTCATCGGGATCTTCAAGGCGATGGCGGGCCTGCCGGTCACCATCCGGCTCTTGGATCCCCCGCTGCACGAATTTTTGCCGCAGGACGAGAAGAGCCAGAAGGAAATGGCCAGCCGCATGAAGGTCACCCCCGCCGCGGTCAAGGCCAAGGTGGATGAGCTGCACGAGATCAATCCCATGCTCGGCCATCGCGGCGTCCGCCTGGCGATCACCTATCCGGAGATCTACCGCATGCAGGCCCGGGCGATCATGGAGGCGGCCATCACGGTAGCCAGGCAGAAAAAGAAGGTGCTGCCCGAAATCATGATCCCGCTGGTCGGCACCGTGCTGGAACTCAAGTTCGTCAAGAAACACATCGTCGACGAGATCGAGAAGGTCTTCCGCGAGAAGAAGTCCCGGGTGAAATACCTGATCGGCACCATGATCGAGGTGCCGCGGGCGGCGGTGACCGCCGATCGGATCGCCGAGGAGGCCGAGTTCTTCAGCTTCGGCACCAACGACCTGACCCAGATGGGCATGGGCTTCTCGCGGGACGACGCGGGCAAGTTCCTCAAGGATTACGTCCGCCAGGGCCTCTACGAGTTCGATCCCTTCCAGAGCCTGGACCGCCGCGGCACCGGCAAGCTGGTCAAGATCGGGATCGAGCTGGGACGGCTGACCCGGCCGAAACTGAAGGTCGGCATCTGCGGCGAACACGGCGGCGACCCGCGCTCGATCGAGTTCTGCCACGGGATCGGCATGAATTACGTCTCCTGCTCGCCCTTCCGGGTGCCCGTCGCCCGGCTGGCGGCGGCCCATGTGGCCCTGAAAGGATAGACCAGCCCCCCCGTCGTATAGACGATCCCCACACCCAAGGGAATCGTCCGGGGCCGACGTCAGTAAGACCATAATGAAGATCAACATGCCCGGAGCGATCCGGGCATGTTTTTTTATGTCCGGAACACGGTCGGGTAACTGGGGCGGCCAGGGCAAACGGGGCGGGCGGATCGGCCGGGACGGGAGAGATGGCCGTACCAGCCGCTAGCGATCGCTGGGAAGGGCCAGGCCGCTTTTTTTGACCCGGCCGGCCAGGTATAACAGACCGCCGCACAGGCCGATGACCAGCGGACCTTCGCAGACAATCCAGTACCAGGGCAGACCGGCGGTACAATCGATACCCAGCAAGCCGATCCCGAAAAGCAGCCCCAGCCCCAGCAGAACGCGGATCACGTCCAGGAACCGTCGCAGGGAAAACGACAGATACAACAGCAGCGCCCCGTACACGGCATAAAATCCCGACAGCGAGCGGGCCAGGTAGCTCGTGATCGGTAGGTCCGGCAACGGGCCCAATCCCAGAAACCGGTGCACCGCGTCCATCCAGGCAAACGGCATGCACGCCGGGACTAGGGCAATCAGGGCGACGCCGGCGAAGATCCGCAGGAAAATCAGCAAGAGCCGTTCCGAGTCCATCATAATTATTATCCTACGTAAATAATAGGGATTCCACCCCCCCCCCCATCGCGGCCCAAATGCCGCCGTGGCCTTATCTACTTATCCCGCCAATCGTTACAAGCCTCAAAACCGTTTCGCCCCCCTGCCGGCATTTTATCCTTGACCTGCGGATATTATAGAGTTACATTAAAACATATCCAGGTATCATTTGCCTTTCACCCTTGATCCGTCTCGGATATGTATTGCAAGTAAATAGGTCGGGGCCTTTCCCGGCCAGAACTCTATCCCTACAAAACAGAAAGTGGTTTGATTAGGAGGAAAATGTCATGTGTGCATTCAAGATACTATCCCGGGGATTTTTGATCGCGCTGCTGATCGGTTCGCTCGCCGGGGCCCAACCGACAACCCTGACGCCCACGGACGATTCCTTCGTGGACGAATGGGCGCCCACGACCATTTACGGCAGCCAAACCCTCATGATCGTCCGCAGCATCCACCTGTCCGGATACGAGCTGGACAGCCTGCTGCGATTCGACCTGAGCCCGTTCGCCGCGGGCACCGTGGTCCAATCCGCCCGGCTGCACATGTATTACTATCATTACAACAACTACAACCCCACCGGCCAGTCGCTGGAGGCCCACCGGATCCAGCAACCCTGGAGCGAATCGATCGTCAAATGGACCAACCGGCCGTCGTACGATCCGGCAAGTTCGGCCGCCGCCGCCGTCCCGGCCAAGTACGACTGGATGCATTGGGACCTCACCGCCGACGTCCAGGCCATAATCGACGGCGCCATCGACAATAACGGCTGGGAGATCATCAATCCGGAATCCGTCGGAAACGCCATGATCTATTTCTACGCCAAGGAATCGGCCCAGAGCCAATGCCGGCCCTATTTGGAAGTGGTCACCCAACAGGCAAACTGCGGCGATTGGGGCTACCCGGCGGGTGATCTGAACCGGGACTGCGTGGTCAACCTGGCGGACCTGGCGATCCTGGCGCGGCATTGGCTGACCTGTTCCCGGCCCGGCGATCCGGACTGCGACCGGGGCCAGGACGCCATCATCGGCGTGGGCATGGCGTTCGATCCGGCCAACGAGACCGAGCCGGCCAGCATCCTCTATCTGTACCATCCCGGCAACGAGGGCGTTCTCGAACCCAACGACATCATCATGGAATACCGCGAACACCCCATCGAGAACGGCCGTCAACTCTTCGAACTGATCCAGATCCTGCCCGATGTCGAGCCGGGAGAGATCGTTCCCATCACCGTCCTCCGCCAGAACAACATGATCGCGGTCTCTCCGGCCGCCGACGTCATCGCGGCCGGCCCGGTCAGCATCTACCAGGAATGCGGCTACAAACGCTGCAAGGAAATCGACACCACCGACGGCAAAACCTGCCGCTGCGAGGGTGCGTCCACCATGCAGTGCTACAGCCGGATCGTCACCAGTCCGCCCTATATCGAGATGGAAACCCACGATTACAAGTACCACGAGATCTGGAGCGAATGCTTCAACAAGAAACTGGACGGCACCACCACCAATCACTGCCTGCACGCGGACCCCTCCGTCATCGTGGGCAAATAAGCCCGCCGGCGGCGTTCGTTAATCGCGGGCGAAAACTATCCGGGCGGCCAAGGGGGTTTGGCCGCCCGGTTCCGTTTGGCGTTTCCACCCCGATCCGACCGGTGCCGCCGCTCTCTTCGTGGCGCGTGATGCGGGATACGCCCCCCGCGGCGCGCTGGACGTTCAGACATCAACATCCTGCGGCGTCAAGGTCACCCGGCCGCCGGCGGCGATCGCCTGGTTGATCTTCTGGACGACTACAGTTGTCGCAAACGCCGTCGAGGCCGGGCAGGCCAACGGCTCGCGGCCCCGAATGGCCCCAAAGAAATTCTCCAGGTGGGCCTGCCGGGGGGAGGTGTCCTGGGCCACATTGAATTGATACTCCGGTCGATACGGCAACGACGGCGAGGGCTTCGAATAGATCAAAAAGTCCTGCGGCAACGGATCAGCCCCCACCGGCTCGGCGATCGGTTCGGCGACCTGCTCGTCAATCCGCCCCGGCACAACCGGAACGATATGCCGCCGGTCGAGCCACTGTTTCCACACCGGCTGGTCCCAGCCGCGGTCCACGAAGATGGCACTGCGGCGTGGCAGCCGTCCGGCGTGGCAATGATCACCGCGTCCAGATCCGTTTGTTTTTCCAGCATCTCGCGGTAATCCACGTAGCCTGGCACCGATTGGTCGCCGTAATCGCCGCGCCGCCCGATATTCCTGAGCGCCTGAAGCAGACGATAGGATTCCCAGATGTCGCAGACCGCCCGGATCCGCACCTGCCCGATCCGCAGGCAATCCTCCATGAGCTGCCTGCCCTGGGTCCCTGCCCCCAGGATGGCCACGTGCAACACCTCGTCGATCGTATCGCCCTTTGTCCCCGCCGCGGCGCCGGCCGGCCACAGGGCCGAGCCCATCACTAGGCCCGCCACCGAGGAGCGGCGGATAAATTCCCTGCGGTTGAGCCTGGCCCGGTTGAGACCGGCACGATTGAGCCCGGTCCGGTCGCTCTCCGGTCGATGGGGCTGCATCCGTTTGGGCCGATCCTGACCGAGTGTGGTCGGGGCACGGGTCGCCCGAGTTTTCGAGTTCGCCGTCGAGGAACGCATACGGACCTCCTTTCGCCCGCCGGAGGCGCAGAGACTCTCCAGTGGACCTCTACTCATTCTTGGAACAAGGTTGCGGCTTCGATACCGTCAGATTCCCCGCCACCCCCGCTGGAAGCCTGGAATCCGCCGGGGCCGGCCCGATGCTATCGCCCCAGCGGCCGGCCGTACACCTCGACCTCGGTGTAATAGTTCTGGTCGTTGCTGGTATTGGCCCGGCTGTACAGCCGCACATAGCGGGCCG
>JAFGFX010000017.1 GCA_016930855.1 Sedimentisphaerales bacterium
AGTTTATAAGTCCCGATAATAAGTCAATGTACCCCGGATTTTGGTGGGCGTCAAGCGAAATATCCGTCCCCTCAAATTCCGAGCGGACAGATAGTTGCGCGACGGAAACCCCTGGTTGCCACCCCCGGGGGCGCCTGCGGCGGCAACGACTACTGTCTATAGTCGTCACTCCCGTGTTTTCAGCCCAACAATTCGATCCAATCGGCCAGGGCGATTGCCGCCTGCACGTCCGGGCCTATCAGGCCCTTATTGACGCAAGTTCTTATATCCCTTGGTATTATGCAAAGTACCCGCACGCCGCCCACCTGCTCGATCAGGCGGGGATTGTCCTGCTGGGCCGGATCGGCCCCCTCCGGATCGTAGCCGTTGATGACTACTCCGAGAATGCGTAACTGCCGCCGGCGGCAGGCCTCCAGGGTCAGCAGGGTATGGTTGACCGTGCCCAGGCCGCTACGGGCCACGATGACCACGGGCAGGGCAAAATCCACCATCAGGTCCAGCACCAGATAGCGTTTCTCGATGGGAACCATCACCCCGCCGATCCCTTCGACGACCAGGCAATCGTGCTGCTGGAGGTTCAGCCGGCAGGCCTGCTCGAGCGCGTGCCAATCCACCGGCCGGCGGGCCCGTTCGGCGGCGATCCAGGGCGCCAGGGGCTCCCGGTAGCGGATCGGATTGATCTGATCCAGGCTCAGATCCGTGTCGCTGCAATGGGCCAGGAACTCGGCGTCCGGGCTGACGAGCCCCTCCCGGCGGACCGCGCAGCCGGTGGCGATGGGCTTGCAGACGCCGACCTTCTGCGCCCGGGTCCGCAGGTACCGGGCGATGGCGCCGGCGACGACCGTTTTGCCCACGCCCGTATCCGTGCCCGTGACGAAGAATCCCCGCCCGGATGCAAATCGCCCCATTTTGCTCATGGTCGCCATCATAACCGCCGGCACCACCTTGAACAACCGTTCTTCCATCGAAAACGGGCGTTAAGTCCCCCCGCCGCCGAGTGAATCGGATGGCCGGGCAAAAATGTCTTGCCAGTAGCGCCAACCCGGCGCATTATCTAGGGGCGTGCGGTTGATGCCTTGCAGCGCCGCTGTGCCTGCTGCATAAGGATTACAGAAATGGAAGCAATATAATGTTAGAAAAACTGCTCACCCCGGATACGATCGCCGTGATCGGCGCGTCCCGTACGCCCGGCAAGGTCGGTCATGAGCTGGTGGCCAACCTGCTGGAGGGCGGTTTCGCCGGAACGCTGGTGTGCGTGAATCCGGCCGCCTCGGAGGTCCTCGGCCAGAAGTGCCATCCCGACCTGAAAAGCTGCGGCGCCCCGATCGACACGGCGCTCATCGCCGTGCCCCCCCCCATCGTCAAGGCGGCCTGCGAGGAGGCGATCAAGGCCGGCGCCCAGGCCCTCGTCGTCATCACCGCCGGATTCAAGGAAACCGGCCCGGCCGGCGCCGAGCTCGAGAAGGACCTGGTCCGCCTGTGCCGGTCGCGGCAGGTGCGGCTGCTGGGCCCGAATTGCCTGGGCCTGATCAACACCCACCACCAGATGAATGCGTCCTTTGCCAAGAAGATGCCGCTTGTCGGCAACATCTCCGTCTTGAGCCAGTCCGGCGCCCTGGCGACGGCCATCCTCGACTGGGCGGCCGCCCGCCACCTGGGCCTGGCCAAGTTGGTCAGCATCGGCAACAAGGCGGACCTGTCCGAGACCGATTTTATCGAGGCCTTCGCCGCCGACGAGCACACCCGGGTGATCGTCGGCTACCTGGAAAGCATCACCAGCGGCGACGAGTTCATCAAGACCGCCGAATCGGTCGCCGCCCACAAGCCGATCGTCGTGCTCAAGGCGGGCACCACGGCGGCCGGCAGCCGGGCCGCCTCCAGCCATACCGGCTCCCTGGCCGGCGCCGACATCGCCTACGGCGCCGCCTTCGGCCGCTCCGGCGTCATCCGGGCGGAGACCTTCGAGGAGTTGTTCGATTTCGCCACGGCCCTGTCCATGCAGCCCCTGCCCCAGGGCAAGCGGGTCGCCATCATCACCAACGCCGGCGGGCCCGGCATCATGGCCGCCGACGCCGTGGAGAACGCCGGGCTCCAGATCGCCAAGCTGACCGGCGGCGTGGCCACCGCCCTGAAGGAGAAGCTGCCGGCCGCCGCCAGCGTCGGCAATCCCATCGACGTCCTGGGCGATGCCGATCCCGACCGTTACGTGGCCGCCCTCAACGCCGCCCTGAACGACGATCAGATCGATTCGGTCATCGTGATCCTCACCCCGCAGGCGATGACCCTGCCGGCCGAAACCGCCCGCGCCATCGCCCGGAACCTGCGGTCCGACAAGCCGGTGCTGGCCTGCTTCATGGGCGGCCAGGACGTCCTGCCCGGCCGAGCCGAGCTGGTCGCGGCCCATCTGCCGGATTATCCGGCTCCCGAACGGGCGGTCTCGGCCCTCAAGGCGATGTGCGACTATGCCGCCTGGCGCAAGCGCCCGCCGCGGGTCGTGACCCGGTTTCCGGTGAACCGCCGCCGGGTGGAGCGGATCCTGTCGCGCCAATCCCGCCTGGGTCTCAACCAGATCAGCGAGGTCCGCGCCAAGGAAATCCTCCGCGCCTACGGCTTCAACGTTCCCGACGGCGATCAGGCCCTTTCGGCCGAGCAGGCGATACTGGTTTCCGACCGGATCGGCTACCCGGTGGCCATGAAGATCGTCTCGCCGGACATCCTGCACAAATCGGACCTGGGCGGCGTGCGGCTGAACCTGACCGACGCCGAGGCCGTCCGGGACGCCTACGATCTGATGATGCTCCGCATCCACCAGCGGGCCCCCGAGGCCCGGCTCGAGGGCGTGTACGTGGAAAAGATGTGCCCCCGCGGCCGGGAGGTCATCCTGGGCATGACGCGGGATCCCCAGTTCGGTCCCATGCTGATGTTCGGGCTGGGAGGCATCTTCGTCGAGGTGATGAAGGACGTCGCCTTCCATCTGGCGCCCATCACCGCCGAGGAGGCCCTCCAGATGCTCACCCACACCCGCAGCTATGCCCTGCTGCGGGGGGTGCGCGGCCAGGCGGGCGTGGCCATCGAGGGGATCGCCGCCGGCATCCAGCGGATCAGCCAGCTGGTGACCGATTTCCCCCGGATCACCGAGATGGACATCAATCCGTTCATCGTCGGCCGCCCGGGCACCGAACCGGTCGCCGCCGACGCCCGGATCACCCTGCTGGGGGCCCCGCCGAAGAAGCATCCCGGCTGAACCGGGACGCCCTTCGAACCGGCGCCGCCTCGACGGACGGAACCGACGCCAAAAAAAGACAGTCGAAATGTTTGGAGTACCCTACCCGATGTGCCAAGTAACCGATACGAAATCATACGATCCGGCCTGGCAGGAGAAATTTCGCAGCCTGATCGCCACGCCCGCCGAGGCGGTCAAGCAGATCAAGCCCGGCCATCGGATCTTCATCGGCACCGGCTGCGCCCAGCCGCAGGCCCTGGTCCAGGCGCTGGTCGCCCGCTCTGAGGCCCTGGCCGACACCGAAATCGTGCACCTGCTGACCTTCGGGGACGCGCCGTACGCCGAGAGAAAGCTCGTCGAGCATTTCCGCGTCAACAGCTTTTTCATCGCCGAGAACGTCCGGGAGATCATCCAGCAGGGCTTCGGCGACTACACACCCATCTTCCTGTCGGACATTCCGCGGCTGTTCGGTTCCGGCAGGCTGCCGTTGGACGTCGCCCTGATACAGGTCAGCCCGCCCGACGAGCACGGGATGTGTTCGCTGGGCATCTCCGTGGACATCGTCAAGAGCGCCGCGGAGAACGCCGCCCTGGTCATCGCCCAGGTCAATACCCGCATGCCGCGCACGCTGGGCGACAGCTTTCTGCACGCGTTGGACTTCGACCTGCTGGTTCCCGTCGACGAGCCCCTGTACGAGGTGGTCCCGCCCGAGCCCACCGAGGTCACCCGCCGGATCGGCCAGCACGTCGCCTCCCTGGTCGAGGACGGCTCCACCCTCGAGCTGGGGATCGGGCGGATCCCGCAGGCCGTGCTGGAGTTTCTCGGCGAGAAAAAGGACCTCGGCATCCATACCGAGATGTTCACGGATCAGATCATCGATCTGATGGAATCCGGCGCCATCACCGGCCGGCGAAAGACCCGCGACGAGGGAAAGGTCGTCGCCAGCTTCTG
>JAFGFX010000181.1 GCA_016930855.1 Sedimentisphaerales bacterium
CTGCCGTTCGCGACGGTCTGCCTGACGGCCTTCTGGATCGGGCGGGCGGACTTCCTGCGCGACCTGTTCATCGAGCTGTTCGTGTTTCAGAACTACCCGCTGTCGGAGTTTCCCAACGCCTTCATCGCGGTGTTCACCTTCGTGGTGCCCCTGATCTTCTCGGCGACGGCGCCGGTACTGGTCCTGACGCGGTTGAGCACGGCCCAGTCCGCCGGCATCCTGGGCCTGCTGGCCGGGATGATCGCCGGCCAACTGCTGCTGTTTCGCACCATCTGGCGGCGGGGATTGAAACGGTATGAAAGCTACGGCGGGTAAATATCTGGCGGTGTTCCACACCCAGGTGAAAAACCTGTTCGAATACAAGATGAACGTCTATCTCAAGCTGGTTCGGCCGCTGGTGATGGTGGCGGCGGTCGGGTCGCTCTGGCTGGTGCTGTTTTCGCTGACCCAGCGGGACCGGATCGGGGGGCTTAGCCGGCAGGGCTTCCTGCTGTACCTTCTGATCATCCGCTACATCGCCGTCTTTTCGCCGGGCAGCGCCAGCATCTCGGAAATGAACGAGGAGATCCGCACCGGCAACATCACCATGCGGCTGGTGCGGCCGATCCACTATCCGCTCTGGCTGTTGGTCCGGAATCTGCCGATTCCCCTGTTCTCGGGGCTGATCGGCCTGCTGGCGGTGATGATCCTGGCGGGGCTGCTGGGCGGCATGGTCCCCGGCGGCGCTCTGGGGCTGCTGTTCGCCCTTTCGGTCCCGGCGACCATCCTGGCCCAGTACGCCCTCTACCAGGGGATCGGGATCCTGAGCTTCTGGGTGTACGACGTGTTCCCACTGGAGCGGTTCTACAAGACGGTCAGCGGGATCCTCTCCGGTGAGATGATCCCGCTGACGGTCTTCGGCGGCGGCATCCAGGCGGTGCTGCAATACCTGCCGTTCGCCTCCCTGGCGTTCATCCCGGGGGGGATCTACACGGGCCTGTTCTCCGGGCGGCAGGCGGCCAGCCTGGTGGCCTGTCAATACGGCTGGGCGGCGCTGCTCTGGATGCTGGTGCTGTGGATGTACCGCAAGGGACTGCAAAAATACGAGGCGCAGGGAGGCTGAACCATCGAACCGGTTATTGACGTCCACCATGTCTGCAAGTCGTTCCAGGTGCCCGTCAAGGGCCAGCGGGACTGGAAAAGCCTGTTCTACCGGCGCAACCGGCGGGTGGACGTGATCCACGACGTCAGCTTCACCGTCCGGGAAGGGGAATTCATCGGCTACATCGGCCCCAACGGCGCGGGCAAGTCCACCACCATCAAGCTGCTGACGGGGATCCTCTACCCCCAGGCGGGCTCCATCCGGGTGCTGGGCTACGAGCCGCACACCCAGCGGTACGAGTACACCTATCACATCGGGGTGGTTTTCGGTCAGCGCAGCCTGCTGGAGTACGACATCCCGGTGGCGGATTCGCTTAGCCTGTACCGGGCGATCTACGAACTCAACGAGAGGCAGTTCGCCGAACGCCTGGAGGAGTTCACCGCGATGCTGGACCTGGGCGACCTGCTGCATATCCCGGTGCGAAAGCTCTCGCTGGGCCAGCGGATGCGCTGCGAGATCGCGGCCTCGCTGCTGCACCGGCCGCGGGTGATCTTCCTGGATGAGCCCACCATCGGACTGGACGCCCTCTCTAAGCACGAGATCCGCGAGTTCCTCCGGCGGATCAACCAGCAGGAGAAGGTGACCATCATCCTGACCACCCACGACATGGACGACATCGAGCAGTTGTGCGAGCGCATCATCTTCATCCACGTGGGCCACATCGTCTACGACGGGCCCCTGAACACCCTGAAAAACAAATACGTCACCCGCAAGGACGTGGAAATCGTCTACGACCGGCCCGTGGAGATCCCCCCGGCGTTTGAGCCGCTGGTCCACCGCCGGGACCGCAACACCTGCACCTTCCGGGTGGACCGCCACCGAACCGCCGAGCTGGTCCCGAAACTGCTGGCCCTGGGGCCGGCCCGGGACGTCTCCATCCACGAGCCCCGCCTGGAAGACGTGGTCAAGATCATGTATTCCAACGGCGCGGCCCTCTAAAGGCCCCAGGCGGCGACATCCCGGCGAGCGGTTTTTGTCCGTTGCTTTATGCCCGGCCCGGGGTATAATCGCGGGATGCCGACAATGAAATAATCCCTTATAGATTGGAGGTAACGTCATGTCTTGCGATCACGAGCATCCGCAGATCTCTCCGTGTAGCTGTTGTATGAGTAGGTCCTGCGGCATCAATCGGCGGGAGTTCATCGCCGCGGCCGGCGCCGCGGGCTTTGCCCTGGGCGCCCTGGGATCGCTGTCGGCGGCGTCCGCCGCGGACAACGAATTCAAGCCGATCCCGCCCAAGCCCCTCAAGGTGCAGCCGGTCCTGGCGGTCACCCTCTTCCAGCGGCGCGAGCAGACGAGCTGGCGGTCCTGGGGGGCGATCCACACCCAGCAGGACATCACCCAGGAGCAGCAGCGGATCCAGCAGGAACTCGACCGGATGGCCAAGAAGGCGGAATTTGCCCTGGAGATCATGCCGCTGGTCACCCTGAACGATCCCGAACAGGCGGCGAAAATCGCCCAGGGGCCCCAGGACGTGACGATCATGTACGCCGCCAACAGCTGGCTGAACGTCCTGGAGCAGCTGACCAATCCGGACAAGTGGACCATCATGTTCGTGCGGCACAAATCGGGGCCGGTGTACCTCTGGTACGAGATCGCCCACAACCGCTACCTGCGGAAAACGGTCGATCAGTACGGCCAGCCCAGCATGGACTGCCAGGACGTGGTGGTGGACGAGTACGATGACGTGCTCTGGCGGCTGCGGGCCCTGTTCGGATTGAAAAACACGCTCGGCAAGCGGATGGTGGCGATCGGGGGACCCAGCGGCTGGGGCAGCGGCGGCCAGAAGGCGCCGGACATCTCCCGGACCGTCTGGAAGATGGACATCCAGACCGTGGATTACCCGACCCTGGGCGAGATGATCAAAAAGGCCCGGCAAAACAACGGGCTAGTCAAACGCTGCCACCAGCAGGCCGAAGACTACCTCAAGGGCCGCGGCGTCAAGCTGGAAACCAACAAGGAGTTCGTCCAGAACGCCTTCGTGCTCACGGAGGTCTTCCAGAACCTGATGGCCCAGGCCCAAACCGACGCGCTGACCGTCAACAACTGCATGGGTACGATCATGCCGATTTCGGAGACGACGGCCTGCCTGCCGCTGTGCCTGCTGAATGACACCGGCTACAACCTGTACTGCGAGTCGGATTTCGTGGTGATCCCCTCGGGGGTGCTGCTGCACCACATCTCGTCCCAGCCGGTCTTTTTGAACGATCCGACCTATCCGCACCACGGCGTGGTGACGATGGCGCACTGCACGGCCCCGCGGCGGATGGACGGCAAGAACCTCGAGCCCGTCCGGGTCCTGACCCATTTCGAGTCGGATTACGGGGCGGCGCCCAAGGTGGAGATGAAGCGGGGCCAGCGGATCACCGTGATCGATCCGGACTTCGACAACCAGCGCTGGCTGGGCTTCGAGGGCGAGATCATCGACAACCCGTTCCTGGATATCTGCCGGTCGCAGATCGACGTGCAGATCAACGGCGACTGCGACACGCTCGTGCAGGAGACCCGGGGCTTCCACTGGATGGCCTGCTACGGCGACTATCTCAAGGAGGTCAGCTACGCCCTGAAGAAGGTGGGCGTGGACTGGATGAACCTGACGAAGAAGGCGTAGTTTCCTCGATCAAGCGGACTGGAAGCTCATGGCCGTGGTGATCCCTGCGCCCGGCGCCTCGCCGCGGATACCAATTCCGGGAAAACGCACCGGACCATCAGGAGGATCAGCATGTGCGTCGGAAACCATCCCGGTTCGATCCGCCGCCGCTGGGGTAGCCGCTGGCTGCTGCTGGCGGTACTGTGCCTCGGCCCGGTCGGGCCGGTCGGCCGGCTGCGGGCCCAGGAGCCGCAATTCGACAAGTCCGTGGTGATGATCCAGTGCATCAGCCAGGAATACAATTATTCCACCCCCTGGCAGGAGCACGCGATGAGCCGCACCGGCGGCACCGGCTTCATCATCGCCGGCCGGCGGATCCTGACCAACGCCCACAACGTCAGCAACGCCCGCTACGTCGAGCTCCGCAAGCAGAACTCCGCCCAGCGGTATCCGGCCCGGATCGCCCACGTCGCCCATGACTGCGACCTGGCCCTGCTGACGGTGGCGGACGAGGGATTCTTCGCCGACATGGAACCGCTCGAACTGGGCGGGATCCCGCCGGTCAACTCCACCGTCTCGACGTTCGGCTTCCCGGTGGGCGGCCAGCGGATCTCGGTGACCGAGGGGATCGTCTCGCGGGTGGAGGTGGATCTCTACAGCCATACCGGCGCCGACGCCCACCTGGTGGTCCAGACCGACGCGGCGATCAATCCCGGCAACAGCGGCGGCCCGGTCATCCAGGCCGGCAAGGTCGTCGGGGTCGCCTTCCAGGGCCTGCGGCAGGCCGACAACATCGGCTACATGATCCCCACCAGCGTGATCCAGCACTTCCTGACGGACATCGAGGACGGCCGCTACGACCAGTACGGCTCGCTGGGATTCGCCTTTTACGAGGGGCTGCACAGCCCGGCGTACCGCACGTACCTCCAGGTGCCCGAGGGCGAACAGGGCATCGTGGTGCTGCGCACCCTCCTGAACAGCTCCGCGGAAAAGGTCCTGCAACCCGGCGACGTGATCACCCATTTCGACGAGTTCGCCATCGACAACGACGGGATGATCCAGATCTACGGCCTGCGGCTGGACATGACCGAGCTGATCGAGCAAAAGCAGATCGGCGACGCCGTGCGGGTGACCTTTTACCGCGACGGCCAGCGGCGGCAGGAGACCCTGCAGGTCGCCCTGAACCGGCCGGTCCTGGACTATTCCCTCCAGTTCGACCGGCCGCCGCCCTATGTGGTGCTGGCCGGGCTGACCTTCACGCCCGTCTCCCGGAACTTCCTGCAGACCTGGGGCGGTTCCTGGCCGACGGAGATCCCCGCCATCCTGCGCTACCTGTTTGTCCATTCCTCGGAGCTGAACGAGGATCCCGAGCGGCGCGAATACGTGGTCCTCTCGGAGATCCTGCCCGACGAGATCAACACCTACGCCGATGACTTCAAGAACCTGCCGCTGGAATCGATCAACGGCCGGACCATCCGGGCCCTGGCCGACGTCCTGACGGCCTGGGAAACGCCCCAGGACGGCTTCCACGCCCTGCGCTTTCTCGGCAAGCAAACCCCGTTGATTTTGAACGCCGACCAGGCCCGGCAGCGCCAGGATCTAATCCTCAAACAATACCAGGTTCCCAGCGACCGCCGCCTGGAGGAATAGTCCATTATGGATCGATCAAAACAACCCCCCCCCCGCCCGACCGGCAGCGGACCTGACGCCAAGAGCACCACCCGTACCGCCAGCCGGTCCGGCGCCCGGTCCGCCGGTAGCGGACTGTGCCGCTGGCTGTTTTTCTGCTGGCTGCTGGCGGCGGCGGCCGGACTATACGGCCAGTACGAACCGGCCGACACCCTCGAGCGGGAGCTGGAAGACTCGCTGGTGTTCATCCAGGTGGCGGCCTACCCCTACGACGATTATCACCCCTGGCGGCATGTAGAACTGCAGCGGCGCAGCACCTGCGGCTGCGCCGTGGGGGCCAGCCTGGTGCTCACCACCGCCTCCTCGGTGACGGACGCCATGTTCATCCGCACCCGGCGCTTCGGGCAAAACGAGTTCATCAACGCCCGCGTCCTGACCGTCGATTACGACAGCAACCTGTGCCTGCTGGAACTGGACCGCCAGGGGCTAACCGAGCCCCTCAAGCCGCTGACCTTCTCGGACACCTACCGCAAGGGCGCGCCGATCCATTTCTACTGGCTGAGCTCCTCGGGAAAGATCCAGACCGGCCAGGGCCATCTGGAAGACCACCGGGTCATGCAGACGGCCCTGTCGCACACCTTCTTCCTGCAGTTTATCGCCGGCAACATCTCCCAGGCGTCCGGCTCGGCCCAGGTGTTCTTTTTGGACGGCCGGCCGATCGGGATCGCCGCCGCCTTCCAGCAGGACGACAAGGAGGCCCGCATAATTCCGGCCGAACGGATCGCGCATTTCCTGGCCGACGCCGCCGACGGTCAATACGCGGGCTTCCCCACCTTCGGCTTCGACACCGAGGACCTACTGGACCCCACCTTCCGCTCCTTTTTGAAGATGCCGGCCGACCGGAAGGACGGAATCTATGTTCGCGACGTCCATACCCTGGGAACCGCCAGCCGGCAGCTCCAGCCGGGAGACGTCCTGCTGGCCGTCGACGGCGTCCGCCTGGACGCCCGCGGCCGCTGGGACCATCCCCGCTACGGCCCCATCGGGTTTCCCCACCGGATCAGCGCCAAGACCATCGGCGAACCCCTGGATTTGGAGATCTGGCGGTCCGGCAAGTCGATCACGCTGCAGGCGCCGGCGGAGCGGTTCGACGCCCGCCAAATGCTGGTCCCCTTCTACCAGTTCGACCGCCAGCCCGAATACATTGTCACCGGCGGATTCGTCTTCCAGAAGCTCACCGTCCCCTACCTGAAGCGCTGGGGGGCGAACTGGGAGGGCAAGGTCGATCCGCACCTGTACCACTACCTGAAGACCCAGGCCTACAAGCCCACCGACCAGCGCCGAGACATCGTCATCCTCAGCCACGTCCTGCCCGCCGACTTCAACCAGGGCTACCACGAGCTGCGCTACGAGGTGGTCCGGCGGGTCAACGGCCGGGACATCGCCACGCTGGGCGATATCCTGACGGCCAAGAAGCTCCATCCCGA
>JAFGFX010000182.1 GCA_016930855.1 Sedimentisphaerales bacterium
GGACCCCTACGCCCATATCCCCCCCTTCGAGCGGATGCTTGAGGTGGTGCAAAACCCGCGGGATTACGACACCTGGGAGCAATGGCTTCAGGCCTTGGGGCGATAGCCGTTGAATAATCAAAAAGGACTTCCTCGATCCATGCAGGAGCACGTGCTTATCGGTTTCGGGTTCGGGCCCATCCAGGCCGCCCTGTTCGCCCAGGAGGCCTATCAGAGCGGCCGCTTCGCCCGCATCGTCGTGGCGGAGGTCGATCCGGTACTCGTCGAGGCCGTCCGGGCCCACGGCAACCGCTACGTCACCAACCGGGCCCGCCCGGACGGCATCGAAGCGATCCGCATCGACGGTCTGGAGATATACAACCCCCGCGTCCCCGCCGATCGGGGCATCCTGCTGGAGGCGCTGGCCCAAGCCACCGAGATCGTCACCAGCCTGCCCTCCGTACGGTTCTACGACAGTTGCTTCGGTCCTTGCCCGTCCGTTTCCGAGCTGATCGGCCGGTCGCGATCGCGGCCGTCGGCCGCGGCCACGCTTGTCTATACGGCCGAGAACCACAACCGCGCCGCCGAGATCCTCCAGGCCTCCGTCCGCCGTTTCTGCCCGTCGCTGGCCGACCAGCCGATCCAGTTCGTCAATACCGTCATCGGCAAGATGAGCCGCGCGGTGACCGATCCGGCCACCATCGCCGAGCTGAACCTCGAGCCGATTACGCCCGGCCTGGACCGCGCCTTTCTCGCCGAGCAATTCAACAGTATCCTGGTCGGCCGCTGCCGGCTGGCCGGGTTCCGCCCGGGCATCGAGGTCTTCCAGGAAAAGGACGACCTGCTGCCCTTTGAGGAGGTCAAGCTCTACGGCCACAACGCCATCCACGCCCTGCTGGCCTACCTGGGCACCCTCAAGGGCTATCGCCGGATGACCGAGCTGGCCCGGGACACGGCCATCTGGTCGGCCGCTCGGACGGCCTTCCTGCGGGAGTCCGGCGCCACGTTGATCGGCAAGCACCGCCGCATCCCGGATCCGCTCTTTAGCGAACCCGGCTTTCGTCAATACACCGAGGATCTCCTCGGGCGGATGACCAATCCCTACCTGGACGACACCGTCGAGCGTGCCGGGCGCGATCTCCTGCGCAAGCTCGGCCCGCAGGACCGCCTCTGCGGCACCATGCACCTGGTGATCCAACAGGGGATCGAGCCGGAACATCTGGCGCTGGGGGCGCTAGCGGCCCTGGCCCTGCTGTTGAAGCACGCTGTTGAGTACGACCTGCCGCCGGAACTGCGCTGCCAGGAATGGCAGGATCTTTCGGCCGATCGGATCGGCGAGTTGCTGGCCTGGATCTGGCAACAGACCGATCCGGCACCGGCCGCTGAAACGACCGGAGAGCTGGCCGCCGAGCTGGCCGGCCGCATCGAGGCGGCCCGGGAACCATTACGACAAATCCTGGAATCCTGATCCATTTGCGGTTATGCTCCAATTCGGTCGCGGCCGCCCGAACGATCGGCCGGCCAGATCATACGCCCCCCGGAATGCGGGCCTGATATCGTCACCGACATCAGCGACCGTGGCGGCCGGGCAACCATCGGCGAGAAGGCGGGCCGGACAACATGAACGATGCCTCCTGGATCATCACCAGCGACCTGACCAAGGTCTACCAGACGGCATCCGTCCGCCTGGCCGCCCTGCAAGGGGTGAACCTGCGTCTGGGGCGTGGCAGATTCATCGGCATCACCGGCGCGTCCGGGTCCGGCAAATCCACCCTGCTGAACCTGCTGGGCGGGCTGGACCGGCCCACGCGCGGGACCATCTCGGTCGCCGGCGAGAGCATTTCCGGCCTGGGCCGACGGGAATTATCCCTCTATCGCCGCCACCGCGTCGGCATGATCTTTCAATCCTTCAACCTGATCGGCTCCTACACCGCCGCGGACAACGTGGCCCTGCCGCTGCTGTTCGACGGCGTACCGAAGAAACTGCGCCGCCAGCGGGCCGCCGCGCTGCTGGAGGAAATGGGCCTGGCCGACCGAATGCACCATCGGCCGGCGGAGCTGTCCGGCGGCGAGCAGCAGCGGGTCGCCATCGCCCGGGCCCTGGTTAACCGGCCCGCCATCCTGCTGGCCGATGAACCCACCGGCAACCTGGATAGCAAGACCAGCCTCCGAATCGTCACCCAGCTGGCCCACATGCAGCAGGGCCAGAACCTGACCGTGCTGATGATCTCCCACGAACAGGCGCTGCTGAAAATGGTCGCCCACGAAATCTACTGCCTTGAAGACGGCAGGATCATCGAACAGGAAACCTTGCGATCCGAACCATGAGAATTACCGACTCCATCAGCCAGGCCTTCTTGAACCTGCGGCAAAAAAAGCTCCGCACCTTTCTGACCACCTTCGGCGTGGTCATCGGCATCGGCGCCCTGGTCTGCATGTTCGCCTTTGGCCAGGGGATCCAGCAGAGCATCACCGAAAACTTTGAAAAGATGGAGCTGTTTCATTACATCACTGTCTTTTCCGCCACCGACCGTCAGTCGTCCCGCTTCGACCACCACGACTACGATCCCGACGAACCGGACCTGGCCGAGCCGCCCGCGGCCGGCGACGATTCTCCCGGACCGATACTCGATGACGCCCTGATCGAACGAATCCGCCGCCTGCCCGGCGTCGAGACCGTCTTTGCGGAGATCCGCTTTCCCATCCTGGTCCGGTTCGGCGGTCGGGAAAACTTCTGCCTGGCCCAGGTGCTCGACGCGGAGGTCTGCCGCTCGGGCCTGCTGCAACTGCGGGCCGGCGATTACTACTCGGACCAGGACCCCAACGGCCTGCTGGTCCGCGACTCGCTGCTGCGCCGCCTGCGGATCCGCGATCCCCAGGCCGCCCTCGGACAGACCCTGGAGTTGTGCTCGCTGCGTATAGACCTGGGCATCCTGAATCCCTGGAAACTGGCCGCCATCTGGCGCGGCGAACGGCTGCCCTTTTCCACCGAATCCTATCGCTTCCAGGTCCGGGGCGTTACCGGGCGCTCCGGCACCGGCGGCGCCGTCCCCATCCGCAGCGATGTCTTTCTCTCGCCCCGGGCCGCCCGGCCCATCAAGAAGATCAACCTCACCAGCCTCCGCGAGTTTTTCCCCAGCCCCGACCAGGCCCGCGGCTACTCCACCCTGAGCGTGAAGGTGGCCGGCATGGAGGATATCGAGACCGTCCAAGGCCAGCTGGACGACTGGCACCTGAACACCTTCGCCCTGATCGACCGGCTGGAGGAATTCAAGAAGGGATTCCTCTTCATGGACATGTTCCTCTTCGCCATCGGCATGATCGCCATCACCGTGGCGGCCCTGGGCATCATCAACACCATGACGATGTCCATCCTGGAGCGCTACAAGGAAATCGGCATCATGAAGGCCGTCGGGGCCGCCCATCGCGACGTCAAGACCATCTTCTTCTTCGAGTGCGGCGCCATCGGCCTGCTGGGCGGCCTGTTCGGACTGCTGCTGGGGATCGCGGTAAGCCTGATCATCAACCAGGTGATCAATCACTTCGCCGTTCAGCAGGGAAACCCTTACATGGACTATTTCCGTTTCCCCGCCTGGCTCTGTCTGGGCGGGATCGCCTTTTCCATTCTGATCAGCCTGCTCGCGGGGATCTACCCCACCTACCGCGCCGCCGCCGTCGATCCGGTCGTGGCCCTGCGCCACGATTGAGTGCATCCGACCGGCAGCGGTGAGCATCCGGCAGAGGCCCTCCAGCACAAACTCCGCCGCAAGCATCCCTAAGGCCCATGGAAACCAAGACTTATGACTCGCGGCGATTGTGCCGACCACTTGGTATTCCCTCGACACCCGAAATCCGGTATAATGCACGTTGATTCAACTCGGCTTCGTCTTCGTGAACGATTGACAGGAAAACCATCGGCCCCCGGCAAGATCTCAGAGGCCATTTTACTCCTTCGGTGCAAGGCGCTTCTGGCGCTCATCCTGATGATGCCGTTGGCTAGTTGGAAACGCATAATGATTCGTTATGTCATTCCCGCGAAAGCGGGAAACCAGGATTCTCTTGGCGTCATGCATGCCCACGCAAGCGTGGGCATGGCACCCGGCCTACACGCAGGTGTCATCAAGGGCGTTTTATGATTCTTATTATGTTTCCACTTAGGTGATAGTTTCAAGCTTATGAGGAGGTGTGACCGTGAGAGAAAGCAAGATTCTATGCCATTGTTGTAGCGTACTTCTCGTTCTGTTGCTGGTCGCGCCTGCCGCGGGCGATTTGATTCCGATCGACTTTTCCCCGTTTCACAACAGCCGCATGCAGGGCGAGAAGGGTTCCGCCGAGTATCCGGAGGGTGATCTGGTCCTCGGCTCCATCCCTTTTTCCATACCCGCCGGCGGCAACAACCGATGGGACGCCCAAAACACCAGTCCGAACCCGCACCAAATCAACATCCCGGTGGACCTCTACGGCGTCGAAGCGGTCTACACGCTCATCTCGACATCCTGGGGACAAAGCGGCGGGCCCTACGCCGCCCTGGAGTTCTACGGTTCCGACGGCGCCTTTTTCCGCAAGGATCTCTACGGCAACGTGGACATCCGGGACTGGCTTTGGGGCTACTGGACCAATTCCATCAACGGGGCCACCACCGTCAACGTGTTTCAGTCCAGCGGCGGCTTCTATTACCAGGCCCGTCTCGACATGCAGATCATCGCCCTGCCGGCCGCCTTTCGCTCGCAGCGGCTCTCGACGATACGGGCGATCGATACGGGCGCCTTGAACTTCCAACGCATGCTTCTGTACGGGATCACCGTGAAAGGGATTCCGGATACGCCGTGCGTGGTTGACCTGGCCCACTTCGCGCGGTTCGCCGCCCGCTGGCTCGAGGCCCCCTGCGGCGGCGAAAACGACAACTGCGGCGGCGCCGACCTGGACCGCTCCGGTGACGTCACCCTCGTCGATTTGCGCCTGTTTCTGGACGAGTGGCTCCACACCTGCCCACCGGATTGGCCCTGGCAATGACAAGGTATGATATTCTTCGGAAGCGACAGATAGATCCGACGGTCGTCATCGACAAAAAAACACGTCCTGCCGGTTATTGCCACGCTGGATTATGTGATGCGGATATCCCGGTACGATAATACACGCAATGTAAACGGCGGAGAGAAAATGCACCAC
>JAFGFX010000001.1 GCA_016930855.1 Sedimentisphaerales bacterium
AAATGGATGGTTTGTAAACATTATTGCGGCTGATGTTTACATCAATCGGGGAGACAGGATTTGAACCTGCGACCTCTGCGTCCCGAACGCAGCGCTCTAGCCAAGCTGAGCTACTCCCCGGGTACGGCCTGTGCCGTGAGGGTATATTATAGGGCGGGTTGGAATTTTGGCAACCTTTTTTGGCTGACCGAGGGTGGTTTTTCCGCTCCCGGCGGGCCGGTCGGGGACTGGTCCTGGCCGGCGCGCTGGGCCGGGGCGATGGGCGGCGCCGCCGGCGGATTTTCGCCTGCCGATGATCCGGGGCCAAAGGGGCCTCGCGGGCGGGTCGGATCAGCCGGACACGGCTTTCGAGGCCAGCGGCGGGGCGGTTTTCGGCTTTTTTTGGTTCAGTTGCCGGCGGTTTTCCTGGATCTGCTGTTCCCGCTTTTCCTGCTGACGCTGGATGTTGTAGGATTTCATCAGGCGGGCCCGGTTGCCGGCCAGGCAGGACAAAAGAACCAGCCCGCCGCCCAGGGCGGCGATCAGACCCATCATGATGATGAACGATTCCATGATCGACACGGTCGGCTCCTCTAAAGCGGCGGATGGTTTTTGCACTAGCGGATCGATATCAACCGCGATCTTCGGCTGCCAATCTGCAACGTGTTGTCAAGGGAAGGCCAACGAATCATTACGCCGATGCCGTCACCTGTTTTAAGCACAACGAACGGACATGGCAGCAATGAGTCGCCGGGACAAAGAGGCGGGTCGGTCACTACTGCCGACCGCCGGGCGAGACCACCCTCGTTTGGTCTATCGCCTCTGTTTTATCGACGCCCTGATAACGATATGTATATCGGCCGATGGATTCGAAAAAATTCAATGATACGCCGGTCATATGTTGCCGGTTTTGATCGGAAATTTCGGCGATGGCGATCGGACGGCGGGGGGGCGAAACCGGGCGGTTGCATATCTGGAAGGCCCAAGGAGGCGGATAGAGGTTATTCGGACGTTCAGTTGGTGAATTGCAGCAGGGCGGCATAGGCGCCGTCCTGGGTGATGACCGGCGGGCTCGCCGCCGGCGGCGGCGTCAATGACCCAACGGTCGAATCGGCGAGGATGGCGTGTCCGGGGCCGGCCAGGTCCAGCCGGCCGGGCCAGAGGAACATTTCCTTGAGCAGGCGGAAATGGGGGTGTGCCTGCAGGAATCGGCGGATTTGCTGTTCGTTTTCCACCGGTTCGATACTGCAGGTGCTGTAGAGCAGATAGCCGGCCGGTCTGACGCGGCTCGAGGCCTGGCGCAGTATGCGATCCTGCAGTTGGACGAGCTGTCGGAGATCGACCGGCTTGAGACGACTGCGGACCTCCGGACGCCGGGCCATCACGCCGGTATTGCTGCAGGGGGCGTCGACCATGACGGCGTCGAAGGTCCCCAGGCAGTCCGGGTCGAAATCCGGTGCATCGATCCGGCGGGTCTGGATGATGGTGATCCCCAGGCGGCGGCAGTTGTCGGCCAGGCGGGCGAGTTTTTCCTGGTTAACGTCGCAGGCCACAATGGCGCCCCGGTTGCCCAGGCGTTCGGCCAACTGGGTGCACTTGCCGCCCGGCGCCGCACAGAGATCCAGGACCCGCGCGCCGGATCCGATCGGCAACAGCGGTACGATCGACATGGCCGAGAGGTCCTGTACGTAAAACCAGCCCTGCCGGTAGCCGGGCAGTTTCTCCGGCGAGACGATGCGCTCCAGGGCCAGGGCCTCGCCATGGGGGCGGGTCGGATGGCCTTCCTGTCGCAGGATGTTGGCGAGTTGCCCGGATTCGGTCCGCAGGCGGTTGGGCCGCAGCCAGAGCGTTGGGGTGGTGTTGTTGGCGAGCAGGATCGCCAGCAGGGCCTCCGGTGCGTACCGTTGTTGCCAACGCTCGATCAGCCAGACGGGGTGGGCGAAGGCGCTGCTGAAATATCGGGTCGGATGGCGATCAGGATCCGGGAACAGGGCCGCCTGGAATTTCAGGCCCCGGCCCGGCTGCGTCCAGAGTACGTCGGCGGCCGCAAAGGCCCGCGGGGCGGTGATCGGTCCGGCGATCCGACGCTGCAGGCTGCGCAGGACGGCGTTGACGAAGTTGCCGGCGCCGGCCGAGCCGTAGAGCTTGGCCTGCTGGACCGCCTGGTGGACGGCGGCGAAGTCCGGCGTGCCGCGCACGAAGAGCATTTGGTAGAGGCCGACCCGCAGGATCTGGCGGATCGGCGGCTCGATGTTCCGCCGGCGGCGGGTGCTGAGTTTGCCGATCAGGTGATCCAGCGTGATCCGCTGGCGGCAGCAGCCGTAGGCCAGTTCCGCGGCCAGGCGGCCTTCCGCCTCTGGTATGGAGGATTCCCGGCGAATGGCGTCCAGCGACTGGCGGATGGGAATCTGGCGGGCGTCGAAGGCCAGCAGGCATTTCACGGCGATGTTGCGGGCCTGGTCGTTGGGCAGATGGATGTGTCGCTCCCTGGCCATCGAAAAATCAACCGTCCAGGAATCGATCGCCGGGTTGGAGGCGATGACCGTTGACAAAGTCTTGAAAGGGCATGATCCGGCCGTTTTGGGGTTTGAGTTCCAGGATCCGCAGCCGCCCCGGGACGCATTGGATCGAGAGGTCCTCGTTGATCGTTCCGGCCGGCGGGCGATCGGCCGGACCGGTGGGGCCGCCGGGGTCCGGTTCGACCTGCGTGCGGATCAGGGTTATCCGAAGCGGCTCGGCGGTACGCGACCGGCGCTGGAGGCGGCAGTAGGCGCCGGGCCAGGGCCACATGGCCCGGAGAAAATCGTGCAGGCGGTCGGCCGGCTGGGACCAGCGGATAGCGCCGTCCTGCTTGGTCAGCTTGGGCGCCCGGCTGGCGAGGCGGTCGTCCTGGGCGATCGGATTGATCCGGCCGTGGGCGATCCGGTCGAGCATCTCCAGGACGAAGGGGCCGGCCATCTCGGCCAGGCGGTCGTGCAGCTCGCCGGCGGTCACCCGCGGATCGATGGGGCAGGTGATTTGGCCGAGTATGGCGCCGGCGTCCCATCGTTCGTTCAGGCTGAACAGGGTCAGTCCCGTCTGCGTTTGGCCCTCCCGGATGGCCCAGGCGATGGGGGCCGCTCCCCGGTATTGCGGCAGGAGCGAGGCGTGCAGGTTCACGACGCGGCAGTCGGCCAAGTGCAGCAGGGCCGGACCGAGCTTTTGGCCGAAGGCGATGACCAGCAGCAGCTCGGGTGACCATTGCTGGATCGAGCGGCAGATATCCTCGCGGTTGATGTCTTCGGCCTCCAGGCAGGCCAGATGCAGTTGGCTGGCCAGGCGGGCGATGGGGGTGGATTGGAGGCGGCGGCCCCGGCCGGAGGGCCGCGCCGGCTGGGTGATGACCTGGATCACTTCATGCTCGCTGGCGGCCAGGCAGCGAAGGGTGGCACAGCCGAATTCGCCGCTTCCCACGTAGACTATTCGCATGGCGCCGGATCCTCTATCGCTTGAACGCACCGTTGGCCCACGACCGCCGACGTGACGTAATTCGAAAAAACACCGAGTGAATGCCGGCGGGACCGTACCCGGATGTCAGGAAATCCGCCCTAACGATTCGTCGAAGTGACGGCGAGGCAGATACTGCCCCTCGGCCGGCCGCTCAGTTCGCCAAACCAGTTCCGCCCTTCATCGATCGATGGCGATTCGGCCGGAGATCCCTGCGGATCGAGAACGGTTCGCCCGGTTCTGTGTTTTTGTCCTTACTGGCTGACCTGGTCCAGGATCAACTGGCTGATTTGGGCGCTGGGCAGATTGAGCGAGCCATAGGCCTCGGCCGCCATGTTGCGCAGCTGGCTGTCGGCCGAGAGATCGCCCACCAGCAGATAGAGCGAGCGCACCTGATCGCCCAGCAGCAGGTTGCCGAACTGCTTGGCGGAGACGGCCAAGTTGCCCAGGGCCATCAATCGAATGGGAAGGTCCGTCTGATCGTCCAGCGCCAGGCGGGCGATGGCCCGTTGGGCGTCGAGGGAATCCAGTTGCGCCAGCGTCTCGGTGACCATCTGCTGGATCTGGGGCCGGGTTTCGTTGACGGCCTCGATCAGGGTCGGCTCGATCCGTTTGAGGTCGAAGACCGGATTTTGGCGATGCGCCAGACGGCGCAGGACATCGGCGGCCGCGGTGGCGTAGATGTCGGCCAGGCCGGGATCGAAGCCGCTGACCTGGTTGGCCGCGAGGATCTTCTGGGCGGCCTGCACGATCTCGCCGGCCGGGGTGCTGCGGGGCAGGACCGCGACGAAATCGAATTCGTCCTGCAGGGGCTTGGCCCGTTCCAGCCGGGCGGCGTCCACGACGATCACGGTCGGGCAGAACGCCAGCCGATATTCGTTTTGCCGCAATTGCAGGGCCGGGCGGATGTCGGGCTGGCGGATGTCGTAATCCAGCACCAGCAGGTCGATGCTGGCCAGGTGCGCGGCTCGTTCCACGCCCACGCCGTAGGTTTCGGCGGCGACCACCTCGTCGAAGGAGCCGGCGGCCTTCAGGTCGGCCGCCAACTGCTTGTTTCCGTCGGCGCTGACGACGACGGCGAATCGTTTGCCCTTTTGCCGCAGGGCCTCCGAGAGGATCGGCAGCACGTTCTCGCTGTGGGTGAATTGATGGCGGGCCAGCACGCCGCCGATGGTCAGGGCGGCGTTGAAGCGGACCTCCCGATCCGGGTAGGTCAGGGACTTGACCAGCGGCTGGTCCTGGTCGAGCTCGTAGAGCAGGGATTGCTGGCCGGAGTTGCGCCGCAGGGTGGTGATCGCCGCCAGGGCGACCGGCCGGTTGCGGTTGAGCAGCGCCCGGCGGAGAACGCGGTGGAGGTATTCCGGACCGGCGGTCAGGGCGTAGGTGCTGGCGTCGGCGTGGTGGGCGCCGAAGTAGCCCGGCTGGGCGAATCCCTCGGCCTGGAGCCTGAAGAACGCCGAGAGCCACAGGGAGATGGCGCCGGGCCGATGCGGATCGAGCCGCAGGGATTTCTCGCAGCAGCGCATCGCCATCAATTCATCGTAGGCGCCGGCGGGCACCTGGTTGGGATCCAGGCCCCGGGAGGCGTGCCAGAACCAGACGTTGGCGGCTTCCTGGTTCGCCGCGGGCATCAGCGAGGGCACGTGGTTGTAGTAGCCGCCGGCCAGGTCCTCGAAGGCGGCGGCGGCCGAGCCGCCCTTCATCGTGTCGGTTCCCTGGATCGACAGCAGCGCCTTGAGGGCGGCGGCCTTGAGCTCGGGAACGGCCGATTCGGTCTCGATGATCTCGAGGATGTAGGGGATGGCGGCGTGGTAGCCGATCTTGCCCAGGGCCTCCAGGATCGACAACCGGACGTTCAGGTCGTCGGATTGATCCAGGGCCGTCACCAGGGCGGGGACCGCGGGTTTGCCGATCTGGGGCAGAACCCAGCGCACGTAGAAGAACTCCTCGCTGCGCTGGTGGTCCCGCAGCACGTTGATCAGTTGCGGGATGGCCCATTCCCCGGATTCCTTGAGCCGTTCGACGGCCATCTGCCGGGCCCGGGTGGTGCCGCTGAGCCGCTGGATCTCCAGTCCGATCCGTTCCGGATCCTGGCGGAGGGTCTTGCGGCCCTGTTCGATGAGATCGCTGACGCGGCCGGCGATATCCCGCAGCTCGGGTGTCCTGCCCATCTGGTCCAGGATGCGATAGGCGTCCTCGTAGGGGCCCTTTTCGGCCAGATCCAGCAGCTCCAGCGGTTCCGGTTTGGCGTTCAGGAGGGCCTGGCCGTACTGCTGGGCCAGGTCCAGCCGCCCGATCAGGGTGAAATGCATCATCTCGTCCCAATTCGCCCGAACGGATGAAGCCGCCGGCGGGCTGCCGGGCGCGCCTGCCTGGGCCCCAACCGGCAGCCCGGACAAGCCAATCACACTGAGAAACGCCATACACGCTGCGAATTGTCTTTTGTTCATTTTGCCGCTCCGCTGAACGCTTGTTTGCGCTTGGCCGTGCCGCGCCGGGAGAAATCTTTTTTTCGTGCCGCGGCTGGAGGATGTTCCAGGAGGGTTCGCTCGCTGTTTGTTTCACCTTAAGTCATTGTTGGGTAAATATTTATACACTTTCCCCCGCTCGAACCATTATAGGGTTCGCCCGGGGGTTGTCAATAAAAAAACGAACGCTAAGCTACGCTCGGGCAGGAACTTCGCACGTTGGATCCGAGTTTCGGGGCTTGCTCAGGGTGCGTTTTTGGTCTCGAAGGCAGGCGGCTGTCGGCGGGCGGCAACGGGACGCCTGTGCCGGCAGGGCGGACCGAACGGCCCGGCTCCGCGGGCGCGGCTCAATGCGCCCGTTGTTCCAGCACTTGCAGCTTCTCGCGAACCTCCTGGGCCATTCTGCTGTTGGGGAAGTCCTCTATTATTCGTCTGCCTACATCAAGGGCCTTGGACCACTGCCTTTCGGTGACGAACAGGGAGAATTGCACTCCCATGTTGTGCAGTTTGCCCCGAAACACCCCGCGGGCCGACTCTTCCAGGGCGGCCGCCTCGCTGGGGGTCAGGTAGTTGTCCAGCAGTTCGAGCAGTTCGATGCCCTGATCGAAGTCGTTGTTGCGGACGGCCTCGTCCCAGCGGGCCAGCAGCTCCTTTTTATGCGCCTGGCGCCGGATCTGGGTCTTGCTCTGGAGCTGGGTGACCGACTCATCGCGGGGGTAGAGCTGGGCGAGCTTTTCCGATTCCCGCAGGGCCTCGTCGTAGCGGTGGATCATCCAGAGGGATTCGATGTGCCCGATGGCGGCGTGGATCTTTTCCTCGACTGTGAACCGCCGGGAGCGCTGCAGTTCCTCGCGCAGGGCCTGGGCCTCCTCCTTGAGGCCGAAGCGGGTCTGCAGGGCGTCGATGAGCACCTCCGCCGAGCTCCAGCGCTCGGTGCGGATGTCTTCCTGGATCGCCTCGCGCAGGACGGTGCTGTCTTTCTCCCGGAAGGCCACGGATTTGACGGCGTCGCTGAGCAGGATGTTTTCGCTGATCTGGGTGAGCAGCGCCTGTTTCTGGCTTTCGCTGTTGACCAGCCGCCGGAAGTGTCCCACGGCCAGATCGGTGGCGGCCTGCAGCTTGCGCAGCGCCGAGATCAGGGTCAGGCCGGTGAAGGCCACGCCCAGCAGGGTGCACCAGCAGGCCAACCCCAGCGAGATCCGGCCGACGAGCCGCAGCCGGCTGCTGACCTGCCAGGAGGTATGGTCCCACGCGAAGATCAGACCGGCCAGCAGGGCGCCAAGCAGAGCGACCGTCCAGATCAGACAAATAGGCCCCATTCCACGATGGGAAGGTTTATCCGGGGCTGCCATGTGATGCCTCCTTGCCGAATGGATTGCCTGGTGTCAGGGCCGACTGGGCTGCCGTGGTTAAAACGGCCAACGATCAAACCTGCCCCTAAGATTCTATGCCGATGATCCCGGGACGTAAAGAGCCGACGACTGTATTTTTGCCGGGGATGGTCACAGGCCCATTTCCGTGCCGGATCCGATATAGCGGAGCAGCAGGTCCACCTCGTTTTCAAAGCCGATCTGTCTCACCAGGAGGGCGTTTCCCTGCTGTTCGGCGAAGAGCCGGTAGCTGTTGCGGGTTTGGAAGGCCTCTTCCTCGAAGATCATATCGTAGTTGTACCCCATGAGGTTCGCCGGGGCGTCGGTGTTGATTTGCGTGGCGTGCTCCAGGCCCAGGATATGGCCGAGCTCATGTGCGCCCGTCTGGGCGATGGCGTTGACCGCCTCCTGGAAGCGGTCGGGGGCGTCCGGATCCATATCCTGCAGGAGCAGGCGGGCCATTTCGTCGGTCAGGACCACGGCCATGTCGGTGCGATCCTCGTTATGGCGGTCGAGTTTCTGGGCCAGTCCCAGGATGCCGGGTATCGGCAGGCTGCCGCCGAAGATGACCGTGGAGTAGGTCGTGCCCGCCGCCGGCTGCGTGGTGGTGAACTCGATCTCGTCTTCGGTCAGGCCGGCGTTGCGGTAGTGTTGCTCGACCGCCGCGGCGATCGCCTGGATCAGGGCCGGCCGCATGTCGTCCAGATTGAAGGCCCCGGCGTCGAAGGCGGGGCGATTGACCACGTTCGGCGAGCCGCCCAATCCGGCGAAGTCGGCCTGCATCAGGTAATCCGCCCGGGCGCCGTCGAAGGCCAGCCATACCAGTTGCGAGGGCGGATTCTCCACCGTTTGGGGCCCGGTGGTCTCGATGGTCAGTTGATAGGGCAGCGGCTGATTGCCGTAGACATCCAGGGCGTCATAGCCGGCGATTCCTTCGACGGCATAGCCGCTGACCACCACGTAGTAGGTGCCCAGGCCGTTGACCTGGGGATCCAGAACGACGCCGGCGTGGTTGGGCAGGCTGAAGATCGCCTGGGCCTCGTAGAGGGTGTCGGACTGCTGGGACGCCTGGACGGCCAGCACGTCGTCGGCCTCGTCGCCGATGGTGGCGATCGCCTCGAAGTCCCCGTTGTAGACGGCCACCGTGATCTCCACGTCGTCCCGGCCGAAAAGCGCCTCGGCGTCCAGATCGACCGTGATCCGCTGGCCCTCCTCCAGCCGGAGCTCAAAGACGTCCACGTCGAACAGGTTGCCCAGATCGGCGTTGATGGTAACGGTGCTGGCCTGGCCGGGTTCCAGCAGGGAGCCTTCCACGGTGATGGGCCAGTCCAGCCGCGGATCGCTTGCCGGGTTGGCCGTGCGGTCGGGATTGTAGTAGTACCGGTCCGGGTCGTCCGGATCGACGGCCAGATCGGTGTTGCCCCAGCCCAGCGGCTCCAGGTTCACCGGCTCGTTGCCCGGGAAGAGCTGCTGGTAGGAGATGCCGCTGGCGGTCTGGCTCAGTCCGAAATCGCTGTTGCCGTCGTCGAACAGCAGCACGCTCAGGTCGTAGCTGCTCAGGGGCGAGGCCGCTCCATAGAGGGCTATCGTGCCGGCCGGCATGCCGATCCAGGCAAAATCGGCGCTGAACAGGGTGCCGAGCAGGTTGCTGCTGACCTGCAGGACATAATCGCCGTCGGCGGGGATCTCGATGGGCATTTCCGCATCGCCCAGGCTGTAGAAGGTGTCGACGAGCACCAGGTTCCGCTGGCCGGTGGTCGGCAGCACCATGTCCGAGGTCGCCCCGAAATAGATGGTCAGCGTGTCGATGCCGCCGAACACGGTGTGATTGGTATGGATCAGAACGGAGATGCCGTCGTCGGTATAGTTGACCACCGAGGCGTTCAGGGCGTCGCTGACGAACACCTCGTCGATGTTGCCGTTGCCGCCCAGCCAGTCGATGTCGTCGATCGACAGCAGCAGGTCGCCCTGGCCGGTGTGGTAGGTGATGTCGAAGCGGCGGTAGCCTCCCTGGGCGTTGACCGAGGCCGCGTCGTTTCCGATGCTGCTGCGGACCACCACGTTGTTGATGGTGGTGAAGATGCTGCCGAAGGTATGGTTCACCTTGGCGCCGCCGTTGAGCTGCAGTTCCACCGTATCGCCCCAGGGCGAGCCGGTCACCGACCGGGTCAGCAGACTGGCCCCGCTCAGGGAGCTGTTGTCGAACTCCAGGTCCCGGAACGGCTCACCCGCCGGCAGGGACAGCACCAGCTCGAGCCGGTCCCGCGCGGCGGCGATGCTGGCGGAGGTGAAGATCTCCACGATGCTCTGCGACTGGGTCTCGATCCCGTAGAGCTTGCCGTCCGGGGCGAAGTCGATCGAGACCAGGTCGTACGGCAGAGTGCCCGAGTTGCCCAGGTTGTCGAACTGGTTGCCGACCGGCACCGCCCGGCCGAAATCGATGTTGCGCACCAGCACGTTGGATTGGCTGCCGACGAAGGGACGCGCATCGATGCGCACCAGCGTCTGCGACGGGTTGTCGACGCCGTAGATCCAGCCGTTGACGTCGTAATCGCCCCGCATGTTGGCGAACGATAGGGTGCGCAGGTCTTCCAGGCCCAGAAATTCCAGGTCGTGGCCGGACAGGACCATTCCCAGGCCCGGGTCGTTCGGTCCGGCCGGATCCAGGATGTTCTCGATCAGCAGCAGGGCATCCCGCACGTCCAGCACCTGATGCGTGAGCGGATCGGAAATCGTCACGGTGGCGACCAGGAACAGATCGTCCACGGAGATGATTCCCAGGGCCTTGGGATCGATAAAGGTCGGGTCGGCGCCGGGGAAGATCTGCGCCAGCGTCTCCTCCCAGCTGGCCGAGCCGAATTCCAGGGCCCGGATGTCGTCGAAGGTGTAATCCGCGTCCAGGTACATCTGGTTGTACAGGTCGCTGAGGACCGCTTCGGTCAGCACGACGTCGTTGTCGGGGTTCGTGTCCGGGAAGAGGGCGTCCGGATCGACCTGGATCGGCCGGGCGTCGTAGGTGGTGGTGCTGATCAGCAGGAAGGTTTCCAGTTCGGTATCGTAGCCCAGCGAGTCGTATTCGATCGTGCTGATGGCGTTCAGGAAGTCCCCTAAAAGTTCCGTCTCGTCGGCCTGAAGCAGCACATTGAACACCTCGGTGATTTCGTCGTCGGTCAGTTCGTCCTGGATCCGGCCCATCAGGTCCGGGGTGAGGACCTGCTCCAGGGCCGATTTCAGATCGTCGGTCAGGTCCAGCCGGTTTTCCACGAACAGGATCGCCGAGTTGATGGTGAATTCGGCCAGGTCCGGGGCGATCGTCGCCCGCTGGGGGGTCAGGTCCGTGCGCGTGCCCTGCCCGATGACCTTGCCGGCCAGGATCAGATCCGGCGGCTGGAGGACCTCGATTTCACTGGAGGCGGCGAAGTACACCCGCACGTCGCCGTCGCCGTCCTCGGCGTCGATGATGACCCGCAGGCCGATGCCGCCGTCCGCTTCCAGCAGCGGCTGCACCGAGACGTACACGGGGTCATCCGAGGTCATGGAGATGATGGTGCCGAAATCCGTTTCGTTGAGCCAGTCGATGTCGGTGATGTCCACGATCTGCTGGGTGAATCCCGCGCCGTGCAGGTAGGTGATGTCGAAGGCGTAGTAATAGCCCGCATCGACGAACTCCTGCAGGCCCTTGTTCAGCAGGATCTGATCGCTGTCGCTGCTGACCGTGTTGCCGCCGGAAAAGTCGGTCGTGTCCGAGCCGAACACGTGCTCTTGGGGATCCTGGTCGCCGAATTGGATGGTGATGGTGTCGCCGACGGGGCTGTTCCGCAGGGGCAGGCCCACCCAGATGGCCTGGCCGGGCTCGGTCGCCAGGCCGTGCCGCTCCTGGTCGACGGCGAATTCCTGCAGCAGGCTGGCCGCCCCGGTGGCGGTGTCGATCCGGTAGAGGGCGTCGACCATCAGATTGCCAAAGTCGTCCGCCGGCTGATCGTGCAGGGCGATCAGGCCGTCGCCTTCGCGGTTTCGGGCCAGGCCCGCGATGTTCAGCGCCGCGTTGCCCAGGTTGCCCACGGCCGTGGCCTGGCCGAAGTTGGGGCTGAACGGATCGCTGTCCAGGCGGATCAGCGTGTTGCCGGCCGAGTCGATGCCGTAGAGAACGCCGTTCAGCTCCTCCAGGCCGACGATCTGGGAGAACGTCTGGCTCAGGTCAATGTCGGACAGGGTCACCTCCGCCCGGTCGTCCGCATCGGGATTGTTCACGTCCAGGCTCAGCTTGTTGATCAGGATCAGGCTCTCGCGGGCACCGGCAAAGGACAAGACATCCGCCACGGCCCAGATCGAATCGGCCCCGTGGCCGGCCAGGGCCTTGAGGTCCAGGATCGTCGTGCCGGTATTGGCGATCAGGCTGTTCAGGTCGTCCAGCGTGTTGTCCAACAGGGTGGTGTTGCTGAAGAAATCCGTATCGATGACATAGAATTGGTGGCCGATCCCGTCGTAGCCGTAGAGGGTGCTGCCCCCGAAGGCCAGCTCGTCGAGTTCCGGCACCACCAGGTTCGCCGGCACGTCCACGTCCGGGTCCGCCGCGATGTCGTCCAGGGCGAACGCGCCGTACGCCGGGACCGTGGCGCCGGCGATGTTTTCGTCGAGGATCTGCCACAACTGCACGACATACGTGCTGGTATTCTCCGAGAAGCTGTACCATTCCCAGCCGGAACCGGTATCCTCCTCGATGAGCACATTGAGGATCTCGCCCTGTTTGAGGTTGTTGAGGCGGACATAATCGCTTTCGTCCAGGACGTCCTCGGCCGTGTACTGGGGATTGTCGCCCGTATAACTTTCGTAGGTCCACTGCAGGTTGGTGGGGAACTGGCCGGCGAACGGCGAAAAGGCCGTCACCTTGGTGTTGCCCAGGTCCGCCACGGCGAAGTAGTACACGAAATCGCCGCCGAGGAACCCGTCGCCCGTGGGCCAGCTGCCCTCGAAATCGCCGTCCAGGGGCACGCCCTGCTTGTTGGCGACCTGGCCGGCGTCCAGGGTGATCTGGTAGTAATTGGTGGCCCAGGGATTGACGGCGAAGCCCTCGCTGTTGTGAAAGGTGGCGGTGTTGGTCTCGGCGTCAAAGGTGATCCACACCGTCGGGGCGGTCAGGGGGTCGTCGTCGCCGCTGACCGTCACGTCGTCGGCGGTGCCGAAGATATGGTCCAGCCCGTCCGTGCGGATCCGGAATCCCAACGTGGCGGCGGTGGCGGCCGTGACATCCTGGGCCACCAGCGTGGCCGCGTCGACGTCCTTGTTGCTGATCTGGCTGCGCTGGACGTTGCCGGCGCCGCCGAAGGCCTGCCGGCCGGCCAGGACCGATTCGACCCGGCCGGCGGCACCGATCAGGAAGCTGTCTTCCGGGGAGAACGAGCCCCGTACGTCCCCGGCGATGGTTACCCTCTGGATCGTACTGGCGTTGTCCTGCTGCACCGGCTTGAACTGGACATGGATGGCGGTCAGGTCCGTACTGTCGAAATAGACGTTGGCCACCTGCGGGGCGTCGGTGTTCTCGATGGCGCGGTATTCCAGCAGGTCGTCGCCGGTGCCGAACCTGTTGTCGGCGCCGGGCGCCAGGCCCGCGATCAGGTTCGACTGTACGAAATCGCCGCCGATTGTCACCTGGTCCAGCGTCCCGCGCCGGGCCGTGTCGCGGTTGGGATCGGCCGGCCCGGTCGCCGCGAAGTCGAACAGGACGCCGCCCGGCCCGATGTCGAGGCCGGCCGCCAGGGTGCTGTATTGCATGTCGCCCTTGACGGTGGCCTTGAGCAGGTCACTGCCGGCGGCGACCACGCCGAGGTACATCTCCTGGGTGGTGAACTGGCCGATGCTGCCCGCTGCCCGGATGCCCTGGACGTCCCGGAGGGTCTCGCCGCCGGTCAGGCCCTTGACCACGATCCGGTCGATGTCACCCGCGGAGTTGATCACGCCGCCGAGGTCGCCGCCGATCAGCGCCGAGACCAGCCGGGCATCCAGCACGTTCACGGCGCCGTCAAGGTTCTGCTTGATCCGCAGGGACTGGATGTTGTCGGCGTTGACGACGGCCTGGGCGGACACCTGCTCCAGCAGCATCTGCTGGACATCGCCCTGGATGGTCACCACGCTGGCCTGGACGGTGCTTTCCAGGGTGCCCAGGACGGCCTTGTCGACCCGGCCGTCGATCTGCACCACACCGCCGTCTCCAACGCCGGCCAGTTGCAGCTTGTTCATGTCCCCGCCGATCTGCAGCGAGGCCTGCTGGTCGGCGTCGGCGATCCGGCCGTCGAGAATCAACTGGCCGAGCTGCTCGTCATCCCCGTTGAACAGCTCGCCGACGTCGATGGTTGCCCCGCCGGCGGCGGTGATGGTGATCTTGGTCTTGGCGGTGGTCTGGCGCAGTTGAATCGTGTCGATCTGCGTGGTGCCGGGCAGCACCTCCCCGACGCCCGGCCCGCTCAGGGTGATGGCCACCGGCGTCTGGTTGATCATGCCCTTGAAGGGCAGGCCCTGCATGAAGATGAATCCGCCGATGCTGCCGGTCTGCTGCTCGGAGACGGTCCAGGAGCGGAATCCGTCGGCCTGCGAGACCGGCGTCGGCAGCCGCGCGCCGGCCACCCTCAGATTGGCGATCTCGGAGTCGGCGAACACCCCAAAGGGCGCGCCCGTCCCGATGGTCAGGTCGATCTGCACCGAGCCGATGGTGCTGAGCCCCGTTCCCGGCGTGTCGGAGCCGTCCAGGTCCCCGTAGGTCAGGTTGGTGCCCGGGCTCAGGCCGGCGGCCACGACGGCGTTTTCCAGGGTGCCGATCCGCACCGTGTCGATATCGCCGTGGATCGGGGTGCCGGCCAGGACCTGCGCGTCACGGTCCATCAGCAGGTTCCCGTCGGCGTCGAGGATCTCGCCGACGGCGAAACCGGCCAGGACATACGTATCCCGCATGAGCCCCTCGACGGCCACCGAGCCGATATCCTGCCCGGCCGTGACGATCGATTGGGCGCCCAGGATATTGGTTGCGTCGATCCGCCCGATCGTGCCGGTCACCCGCACGATGCCGTAGATCGTTCCCTCGACGATCAACTCGTCCAGGTCGCCTTCGATATCCAGCACGCCGCCGGCCTCGATATTGCCCTGGATCCGCAGCGTCCCCACGTCGCCGGTGGAGATATAGCGGCCGGTCGCGGTGATCGAGCCGTCGATATTGATGCCGTCGCCGCCGGCCACGATAACCGTCCCGGCGATGTCCGAGCCCTTGATGTCGATCTGGGGGCCCGTGCCGCCCACGTCGATGGTCAGCGGCCCGCCGTCCACCACGTCCGTCAGGCCGATGTCGCCGTTGGTGATATTGAGCACGTCGAAATCGCCGCCCACGGTGATGCTGGCGTTCAGGTCGGCCCGATGGGTGTCGGTGCCCTTCATGGTCAGGGCGTGGAAGTCCTCCACCACGTCGATCTGGCCGTTCACGCTGCCGTAGATGGTGACGGCCTTGAGGCTGCCCTTGACCTCCAGGGAGCTTTCCAGGTCCGACGGCGCCTTGCCGGAGCCCACCTTGAGCTGGTTGAGATCGCCGTACACCGTCAGGCGCGAGCCGAAGACGCCGAATTCGCCGCCGCTCTGGATGCAGTTGACATCCCCGCCGATGTCCATCAGGCCGACGATCCGGCCGCCGGCCTTGAGCTGGTTGAGTTCCACGCCGTCCCGCACGTACTTGATGTGCGGGCCCTGGGGATTGGCCGGGCTGACCGGATCGTCCGCCCAGTTCAGCAGCAGGTCGGCCAGGAAGTCGCCGCCGGCCTGGATCGTGCCGATGGTGCCGTCGACGATGATCTCGCCGCCGACGGGGGTGCCGATGTCGCCGCCGGCCTTGACCGTCCCCAGGTCGCCGTAGGGGCCGGTCAGCTCGATCGTGCAGATGATGTCGCCCTTGGACTGGATCTGCCGGACGGGACCGGCGACGAAGACGGCCGAGCCCAGGATGGCCTGCTTGCCCGTCAGGCTGCCGAGTTCGCCGGTTTCGATGACCAGGTCAAAGATCTCTCCCTTGACCGACACCTTTTCCAGCAGGTTGATCGCGTCGATGTCCGTCCGGCTGATCTGCGGGGCCGATACCGAGTTGATATGCACGGCGCTGCGTATTTCCGAATCGGCCAGGCTGCTGCCGTTGAGCAGCTTGATCTGGTCGATATACTGATCGCCCTTGATAACGGTATTGTGAATCCCCTCGCCCCCGACGATGATCTGGCCGATCTGGCCGTAATCCAGCGTGCCGGTCCCCATCGCCGTAATGCGGGAATCGAAGATACCCAGGGCGCCGGAGACCACCCGAATGGTCCCAATGGCGGCCGATGAGATCTCGGCCCCGCGGATCTCCGAGCCCTGTCCCTTCACCTCGATCAGGCCGATCGAGCCGTTCGACATGATCCGGAAGGGATCATACAACTGAAAATCGTCCAAGCCGCTCGTAATGGCGATGGTCGGCCCCATGTAGAACGAGCCGCGCACCCGTTCGCCGGTGCCGCCCTCGGCGTTGTAGCCCAGGATGCGGGCCCCGTCCGAGACCAGGACGCGATCGATCTGGGTGGCCGAGAACAGCGGGCCGGCGATGTCGCGGCCGGCCCCCTCGATTTCGGCGGTTTGGATCGCCCCCGCCACGAAGAGGCCCGACCGGGCATAGAAGCCGGTGCCCGGATGGCGGATCCCGTCGCCCAGCTCGATGCGCTGCAGATTGGCGTCGATCAGGACCGCGCCGGCGACCCCGTCGAACTGGCCGACCTGCCGGCTGTTGTCCTCGTTGATCACGATGCGGACGACGTCGGCCGTGACCTGGGCGTCGCCCAGGGCGCCGGTCACGACGATCCGGTCGATGCCCACCTCGGAAAACAGACCCGTCGTCTGGGAGCCGATGGGAAAGACGTTGTTGAATTCGGTCGTCTCGACGATCTGGCCGGTGGTCGAGCGGGTCAGGCCCAGGTTGCCGTCCACATAGATCAGGCCGAAGGGCTGGTCCGCCAGGGGGAAGATGTCCGCCGGATCGGCCGGCCCGCCGGTGCCCGCGTCCGGATCGCCGGTATCGGCGGCGATGATAATGGAGACCAGATCGCCGCCGGGCGTGTTGTTCCTTACCTGGTCGATGATGCCGCTGACGGACAGTTCCAGGACGGAGATGGCCTCTTGGCCGTTGAAGACCACCTGGTTGCTTTCCACGCCGGCGACCGTGATCGTGCCGATCTCCACGGGCCCGCCCTGCGAGCTGACCCGCAGGCCGTCCGTCGAATCGATCTGGGTGAGCGCATAGCCCAGCAGGGTCCGGTTCGTATTGCCGTCCGTATTGACATAATCCTGATAGGAGATGTCCCAGATGGGCATCATGGTCAGGGACAGTTGGCCGCTGACCGGTTCAGGGGCATCGGGATCCTGATCGTCGTCATCGTCCTCGACGGTGGGAACGTAGAAGTAGACATCCTCCACCGGAGCCACCTGGAAGTCGGGCGTGATCTTGACCTGGGATCCCGAATCGTCGGTGACGATTACCGACTGGCCCGGCTCGAATATGAAGGGGCCGAAACCGCCGGCGTCGGTCCATCCGCCGATGGAATAGTACATCGAACCTTCCACATAGACGAAGCGGACGTTGCCGCCGCGCGGGCCGGTGCTGACCGGCAGATTGGCGCCCATGTCGCCCCCGACATAGATGCGGTCGATGATTCCGGGATCGCCTACGCGGTCGGCATTGGCGAAGATCCCCGGCAGTGTCGGCCCGATAAAGCCGCCCGCCCAGCTTTCCCCGAAGGCACTGTAACCGCCGAGGATGGAGACGTTTCCGATGTTCCGGTTGGAGACGATCATCCCGGCGTGGTTGCCGAGGCTGCGGACCGATTGGATGTCGCCGCCCGCGGTGACGTTGATGACGCTGGAAACCGGGCAGAACACCTCCCCGATGCGGCCGGAGACCGCCACCGACGGATCGGGGGCGGCGACCACGCCGCCGGTGTCGCCGATTTCCCAGTTGAATCCCACCGTCGTGTTGCCGGCGCTGCCGGCGAGGATCCCGCCCAGCGAGCCCTTATCCACCCGGATCTGGCCGCAGCGGAGGATCTCGCCGACGTTCATGCCGCCCATGCTGCCGTTGAGCACCTGGACCAGCGGCCGCGCATCCGTCCAGCCGCCCAGGTCGCGGGTGTCGGTCACCGCCGAGATGCCGCCGAGTGTCGCGGGCGTTGTGTTGCTGATCTCCAGGCGGTAATGCCCGCCCGCCAGCATCTCCACGGTGTACGTCCCGGCCCGCTCGGCGGTGAATTCCAGGTCCAGCGGCGCACCCGTCTCGACTTCCACCTCCCCCAGTGTCGCCACAAGGGTCAGGTTCGGATCCAGTATGTTCAACGGATAGCCCATCACCAACTGGCTGCCGGGGAAATAGGGATCGCCGCTGGTGCCGAAGCCCTCGCCCTCGGGATAGTACACCTGGATCCGCACCGTCTGGCCGGCCATGATGGAGAACTGGTAATAATCCGACGGATCGACGAGGCCGCCTTCCACGATCCCCACCAGGTTGATCGTGCCGTTGGCGGCGCCGAGATACTGGGCGGTGGCGGGGCTGTTCGTGTTGACGATGCCAAAGTCCTCGTCGAAGTCCCGCAGCCCGCCCAGGGCCAGGGCATAGGAATGCCGTTCGATCTCCCGCTGGATGGGATAATACTGATTGGCGACCGGGTCCAGGATCCCCGGGAACGTCGCCACGTCGCTGCGGCCGTGGACCAGCACCGGCAGGCCCCAGTCGTCGTTGCTGTAGATGCTGTTGACCACGCCCTGGACCTCGAGGACGGGGGCGAAGCCGTCCCCGCCGTATTTGATCGATCCGACCGGCGTCCAACTGCCGTCGGATTCCTCGATGCCGCCGGCCTGGGTGCCGACGACCACGTTCTGGACCTGGCCGTCCACCAGGAAGCGGTTGGTCCCCAGGAAGCCGGCGTAGAAGGTGCCCATGCTGCCGTTGATCTCGACGTCCCCGAAGACGCCGCCGCCGATCAGGATCTTGCCGATGTGCTGGGGATTGCCGTAGGCGTCGGCGGCGACCTGGATGCCGGGCCGATACGCCCCGCCCGGATAGATGCCCAGGGGTCCCAGATCCGGGACCACCTCGCTGGAATCAAAGAAGGTGCCGAAGCCGGTGAGGAATCCCGGGCTCCAGGTGATCTCCGTGCCGGCGGGGGTGAGCTGGGGAATCGTGCCGATCATCGCCCCGCCGGCGTTGCCCGGGGTTTCCACCGAGGAGTTGTCTTCGTCGACGAACAGCAGCGCCACTTGGCCGTCCTGGGCGCCGTCGTTGTGCACGAGCGATATGTAGGTGTCCGCCGTGCAGGAGGCGATGTACATCATGTAGATATCGGAGACGCTGTTGATGACAAACGCGTTCTGGATCAGCACCAGGTCCGTCACGGTGATCTGATAAAGGGTTCGCGAGACCGGGTCCGTGGCGTATCCCACCCCGGTGAGCGAATCGAAGCTCATGCCGGTCAGAAAGACGTCGTCGTCTCCGTAATCCACGCCGATCGGCGTGTAGGTCGCCGGCCCGCCCGGCAGGTTGACGATCACCAGGTCGGAGTTGTCCCAGGGGTAATCATTGTCAGTGGGCAGGATTTCATCATGCCATAAGCCGAAGAGTCGTGGCGGGGCCTGGTTGTCGAACATCAGGCCCTCGATGATCTGGCCGGCGGGCGCCGCGGCGCGGATCACGGTGGTGACCAGGAGCTCGTCGCTGCCGCTCACGTCCAGCAGGGAGATGGTGACGAACTGTTTCGGCGCGTCATACACCCCCGCGTCGAAGCCGATGAAGATCGGCTCGGTCACGCTGGGGCGGGCGGACAATTGATCGTACACGATGGTGGTGATATCGACGATCGGGGCCGGATCGCCCGGCAGGGCCGCCTGCAGGAAGACATCGCTGTAGCTGTAATCCGCCTGATTGAGCGGATTGCGGCCGGCGGGCTCGGCCTCCACGAATCCGTCGTTGTCGGGATCGGTCAACTCGATCGTGATGAGCACCTCGCCGTAGGACAGGGGGCTGCCCACCGCGTTGAAGGACGTCGGGCCGTTGACCACGGCATACAATACGCCGGTCACGGGATCGAACGAGGCCGCATCGAAGCCGCTGAAGTACACGTCCGAATTGGCGATGACGTTGTTCGTGTCGACGATCTGCCCGATCAGATTATCCACCACCCCGTTGGCCGTGTCGATTTCCACGAGGTACCCCGTCGCCGTGATCCCGTAGGTGTCCCCGTTGGGCAGGGTCGCCAGGGCGTTGATGCTCTGGCCCAGACGGCCCAGGACGCCCGGGGGGATTTCCTGGACGATCTCGAAGCCGCCCGGACCGCCGCCGATGCTCTGGATGGGGCCGCCGGCCACGGACAGATCCCCGGCGATATCACGACCCTGATAATCCAGGATCTCCACGATAATATCCTTCTCCGGCGGCAGCCCGGAAAGGGTTCCGATCGTCAGGATGTTCAGGTCCGCCTGGGCCGGGTCGTCGCCCGGGGTGAATCCCTCCGGATCCACATAGACGAAGGTCGTTTCCGTTAAAGAACCCGCCGGCAGGCTGACGGTGGTCAGCAGCATCCGGTTTTCCAGCGACTCGACCACCAGGCGCGCAGCGGCGCTATCGGCCGGCAGCGGCCTGCCGGTCTTCGTTTTAGGAAACCGAAACCGTTGTGATACCCGTTCGATCAGACCGCGTCGGCGACTTCTACGGAATAAACGGTTCAAGGTGACCTCCTTATATGATTGGTTTGTGATTCGTAGGTTATTTAATGGCAAGTAATTACAAATCCAGGCAACCAGGCGGGCAAGTTTGTTCCCTGTCCGGCCCGAAAGAGCGGCCAGAACGAGGCGCTTCTTTCGGGGCCGGTGCCATCCCCAGCGTTCGCAAAGAGGTCTTCCGCTCTCGGGACGCCAGAGCCATTCTCAAGTGAATCTCATACCTTGTCAATAAAAAAGTTAGGTCCTCCGGCCGAACCGGGCAATTTGCCTGGATGGGCCGGTTTGGACCCGTTTCGAACCCGGCAAAAACGTGGCCCAAACGCCCATCTTTTACCCTGTGAGTTTTCGGCCCGCGTGGGCCTGACGGGACCGAATGGCCAGGCGGCTTGGCTTGGAGTTTTTTCCCAGAGGCTTGCCTTGGAAGGCGTTCGGGGCTACCATAGGGTGAAATCCGGCTGTATCCAAGGGCGACGAAGGCCGCTGCTTTAGAAGTGTCTTTTGTTATTTCTTTTCTTGCAGACAGTTAGCGTTTTAACGCGAGGAGAGACCACCATGGACCGGCGTCAATTCATGTTGCGTCTGGAAGAGATTCTCGAGGATGCCAAGACGGCCGTTCTGGCCACCGTCGACAACCAGGGGTGCCCGCACATGCGCTGGATGACGCCCACCATCCTGCGCGGCCGCGAGGGCCTGCTGTTTGCCGTGACCACGCCGGCGACCGGCAAGATCCTCCACTTGGAGGTCCAGCCCGAGGTCGAATGGATGATCCAGACCCGGGCGCTAACCGAGGTGATCAACCTGCGGGGGATCATGCAGGTGGTGGATAACCCCGCCTTGAAGACGGAGATCATGGAGGTCCTGGGCGCCTGGCTGAACGTCTTTTGGAAGGTCAATCCGAATCGGTCCGACTTTATCGTCACCGAGACCCTGATCCGGGAGGCCAGCTATTTCCAGCCCATGAAGGGCCAGCGGCTGCACGTGGTTTTGCAGGAGCCGGCGCCGTCACATTGACCGGCGGCGCTATCGGCAGACGCCGCGCCCATAGGCGCCCGAAGGAACGATCCATGTCCGAAGACCGCCTTAAGCAATACGAAACGGCATTCCTGACCAGGCTGCTCGAGCAGATGATGCGGATCCGGCGCTTCGAGGAGCGCTCGGCGCAGGCGTACGGCCTGCGGAAGATCCAGGGATTCTGCCATCTCTACATCGGCCAGGAGGCCGTGGCCGTCGGCGCCCTGGCGTGCCTGGACCTGAGACGGGACTACGTCTTGACGGCCTATCGCGATCACGGCCACGCCCTGGCGGTGGGGATGGACCCCAAGGTGGTCATGGCCGAGTTGTTCGGCAAGATCAGCGGCTGCTGCCGGGGCAAGGGCGGCTCGATGCACCTGTTCGACGCCGGGCGGCATTTCTTTGGGGGCAACGGCATCGTGGGGGCGCACCTGCCGGTGGCGGCGGGCGTTGCCCTCAAAATACGCTACCTGGCCGAGGACGGCGTGGTGCTGTGCTTCTTTGGGGACGGGGCGATCCATACCGGCACCTTCCACGAGAGCCTCAATCTGGCGCGGGTCTGGGAACTGCCGGTGATCTACATCTGTGAAAACAACCAGTACGGCATGGGCACCAGCTTTAGGCGGGTCTCGGCGATGCAGGACTTTTCCCGACTGGCCGACTCCTACAACCTGCCGGGCCGGCAGGTGGACGGCATGGATGTCCTCGAGGTGTATGAGCAGGTCAACATCGCGGTTCGCCAGGCCCGCCAGGAGAAGATCCCGACACTGCTGGAGGCCAGGACCTATCGATACCTGGGCCATTCGATGAGCGATCCAGCGACCTATCGGACAAAGGAGGAGGTCGAGTCGTTTCGCAAGCAGGATCCGATCCTGATCCTGCAGGACCGGATGACGCGGGCGGGATTGCTCAGCCCCGAGCAGGCCAAGCAGATGGACGACGCCGGCAAAAAGGCGGCCGAAGAGGCGATCCGGTTCGCCGAGCAGAGT
>JAFGFX010000183.1 GCA_016930855.1 Sedimentisphaerales bacterium
CGGACCTGCCGGTCGGCGCCGTCTTGCCGGTAGCGAAAGACGTATTGGCCGCTGTAGAGCGTTACGTCGCCCAGGTGACGCCGGGTGATCTGGGTGACGGCCGCCTCCAGGGAGTCCAGGTTCAGAAAGTGGCGGAAGTATTCGCGGACGAGGGTTCTGCCGTCCCGGCGGATCTCGGAAAACGTGCCCCACAAGGTGGCATCGTCGGCATACAATTCGACAACCTTGTCCACATCATGTTGGTTGACATAGTCCAGCCAGTTGGTAATCACGTTCTGCTCCCCAGGGCGGCCGATCAACGCAGATAAAAATGGCCCATCCCTGCGCTTGGATGTCTCCATCTCTGATACGGATGTTGTCATCAATTGCCGATACCCGCCGGCTGGAATCCGGGATCTACCGCGCCCGGAGGGACTCGGCCAATCGGACCAGGCGCCCTGCCAACTGCCTCTTGGAGATCCCCGGCAGACTCTGCCAGCCGCTGCCTGCAACCAGGATCTGGGCATCGATCCGCTCGGCCCCGAAGGCGGCCGGCGAATTGAGCACCACGGCGTCGAGGTTCTTGGCGCGGCATTTTCGCTCGGCGTTTTGCCGGGCGGCGCGGTCCTGCACGGCAAAGCCGATCAGGATCTGCCGCCGCTTGCTCCGGCCCAGACCGGCCAGGATGTCCGGCGTGCGAACCAATTCCAGCCGGAGACTGTCATCCGACTTCTGCAGCTTGCGGCGGCGGGTGCGCCGGGGACGGTAATCGCCGACGGCCGCCGTCATGATGACGCAGTCGCATTTCGCGTAATCGTCCCGGACGGCCCGGTCCATCTGGTCGGCGGTGACCACCGGAACGAACCGAACGCCGGGCGGAACCTTGCGGGCGACGGGGCCGGAAATGAGCGTCACTTCGTGCCCCCGCCGCCGGGCCGCGGCAGCGCAGGCATAGCCCATCCTGCCGGTCGAGGCGTTGCTGAGGAAACGCACCGGATCGATATACTCCCGGGTCGGTCCGGCGGTGACCATGAATCTCATCTTCGCCATGTGCCGCCTCTCATACCACAATCCGGGCCGCCTGTCACGGCCTTCATCCCGGCCGGGCGCGATCCGTTCCGTTTGAATCCTGCCGTCGATAGAAGGCCTCGATCTGACGGCGGTCCGGGGCGGAAGGGCCCGCCCCCAGGCGCGTGACGGACAGGGCCGCCGCCGCCTGGGCCAGGCGAACCGCCTCGACGATCCGCCTGCCCTCGGCCAGGGCGACCGCCAGGACCCCGTTAAACACGTCCCCGGCGGCGGTGGCGTCCACCGCCTCGACGCGGTAGGCCGGGATCAACCCCTCGTAATCCGGGGCCAGCACGTACGCCCCGCGGGCGCCGCAGGTGATGATCGCGGCGCCGACGCCGCGCTGGATGAGCCGGCGGGCGGCCCGGGCCAGGTCGGCCGCATCCCGAATGCCGACGCCCGTGAGGTGTTCGGCCTCCGATTCGTTCGGCGTCAGGATGGCGACCCGCCGCAGCAGCTCGTCCGGCAGGTCGCGGGCCGGCGCGGGATTCAGGATGACCGGAACATTATAATTGCCGGCCAACTCGGCGGCACAACAGACGGTCTCCAGCGGGATCTCCAACTGCATCAGTACGGCGGCGGCCCCGCCGAAGCACTCCCGGGCCCGGCGGATGTCGTCCGCCGACAGGCGGGCGTTGGCCCCGGGGGCCACGGCGATGGAATTCTCGCCGCCCTGTTCCACGAAGATCATCGCCACGCCGGAGGGGGCCTGATCGTCCTCGGCGACGCAGCTAATATCGATGCCGTCGGCGCGCCAGCCCTGGCGCGACTCCCGGCCGAACACGTCCGAGCCCACGCGGGCGAGAAACAACACCTGCCCGCCGGCGCGGGCGGCGGCCACCGCCTGGTTGGCCCCCTTGCCGCCGGGCGCCGTGCTGAAACGGCCGGCCAGCACCGTCTCGCCGGGCCGGGGGATGCGATCCACCCGGATGATCATGTCGGTGTTGGCACTGCCGATGACGATGATGCGCTGCAACGGACTTATCCTTTCTCCCGCCGGCTAAACTCGCGCAGCCGCTGGCGGTAATGATCCAGAATCACCGCGGCGACGATGACGCTGCCGATGATGATCTGCTTGGTCGGGTCCTTGGCGCCCATCTGGACCAGGCCGGCGGACAGCACGGCGATGATCAGCACCCCGAAAAACGAGCTGATCACCGAGCCGCGGCCCCCCATCAGGCTGGTGCCCCCGATGACGACGGCGGCGATGGCCTCGAGCTCGAGGCCTTCGCCGGCGATGGGCGTGGCCGCCTCGGCGCGGGCCGTATGGATCACGGCGGCCAGGCCCGTCAGGCCGGAACAGAGTATAAATACCGCCAGCTTGATCGGGCGCGGATCGATGCCGGACAGTCTGACCGCCTGCTCGTTGGTGCCGATGGCAATCAGGTAGCGCCCGAACACCGTGCGGCTAAGTGTCACCTGGCCCAGGATCACGGCGGCCAGTGCCAGGACGATGGGCAGCGGAACGCCTGCCACTTTCGTCTCGGCCAGAACGGCCACGCTGCCGCCGATGTACAGGGTCTCGGAGTTCATGATCCGCTGGCAGGCGCCGCGGGCCACCTGCATCATGCCCAGGGTGACGATGAACGAAGGCAGGTTCCAGCGGATGGTCACCAGGCCGTTCAGCAGGCCGCACAGGCAGCCGGCACCCAGACAGGCCCCGACGCCTACTGCCAGGGGCAGCTGCCAGCGGACCAGGCACATCCCCAGCAGGCCCCCGCAGAGGGCCATGACCGAACCCACCGACAGGTCGATGCCGGCGATAATCAGGACAAAGGTCATGCCCACCGAGATGATCGTGATGTCGGTGACCTGGTTGGCGATGGTCAGCAGGTTGATGCGGGAAAAGAAATTGCGGGCGCAGAAGCCGAAAAAGACCAGCAGCGCCGCCAGGACAACCAGCAGGCCCAGGTATTCCTTGACGCCTTGCATCCGCCGCGCCAGATCGTGCATCTTCATCATCCGCCTACGCTCCTATCCGGACGGGCGCGCCGTCGGCTGTAGGTACTGGCTGTAGGCCGCCTCCAAGATCCTCTGGCGGCTCCACCGGTCGGGCGTAAAGGTCTCCACCAGGTAGCCGTCGGACATTACGGCGATGCGGTCGCAGACGGCCATCAGTTCGTCCCACTCCGACGAGACGACCAGGACGGCCTTGCCGCGGTCGGCCAGACGGGCAAGCAAGCGATAGATTTCGTACTTGGCCCCCACGTCGATGCCGCGGGTCGGTTCGTCGAACATCAGGATGTCACAGTTGCAGAAAAGCCATTTGGCGATGACGACCTTCTGCTGGTTGCCGCCGCTGAGGAATCCGACGGGCTGCTCGATCGAGGGACAGCGCACCGCCAGGGCCGCGACATACTGGCCGGCGACCGCCCGCTCGTCGGCCGCTCGAATCCAGCCCCAGCGCGACACCTCCCGCAGGCGTGTCAGAGTAATGTTGCAGCGGACCGGCAGCGGCAGGAGCAGGCCCTGCTGCTTGCGATCCTCGGTGCAGAACGCCAGGCCGCGCCGCACCGCATCGCCGGGATGCCGCAATCTCGCGGGGGCGTTGGACCCGTACAGGTAGACCGCGCCGCCGGCCGGCGGATCGGCGGCGAAAAGGGCCCGCAGGGTCTCGGTCCGCCCCGAGCCCATCAGTCCGGCAAGGCCCAAAATCTCCCCCCGGCGCAGTTCGAAGCTGACCTGACGGACCTTGGCTCCGCGGCTAAGACCCTCCGCCCGCAAGGCGACCTCGCCGGCAGGTTTTTCCCGGGACATCAGCTCCTGCCGAACATCGCGGCCGACCATGCACCGGATGACGGCGTCGATGGTGGTCTCGGCGGCCGCCAGGGTCTCGATCCGCCGCCCGTCGCGCAGCACGGTGATCCGGTCGGCGATCCGCAGGATCTCCTCCATCCGGTGGGAGATATAGCAGATCGCGACGCCCTGCTCCCGGAGGTTGCGGATCTGGATGAACAGCAGTTCGATCTCCCGGTCGGTCAGCGAGGCGGTCGGTTCATCCAGGATCAGGACGCGGCAGTCGCGACTGAGCCCGGCGGCGATCTCGACCATCTGTTGTTGGCCGATGCCCAGGGCGTCTGCCGGCGTGGCCGGATCGACGTCGGCCAGGCCGACGCGGGCCATGATCGCGGCGGCGGCGGCATGCAGCCGGCCGTAGCGGACGAAGCCCCCCGTACTCGGCAGGTTGTCCAAAAAGATATTTTCCGCCACCGACAGCCGTCCGATCAGGTTCAGCTCCTGCATCACCATGCGGATGCCGCGGTCCTCGGCCTGGCGCTTGCTGCGGGGGAGATAGTCCTCACCGAACAGTTCCATGCTACCGTTATCGGGTGTTTCGAGGCCGACGACGATCCGCGACAGGGTGCTCTTGCCGGCGCCGTTCTCGCCGACGAGGGCGTGGACCTCGCCGGCCCGCAGCTCGAAATCCACCGAGCGCAGCGCCTGGACGCCGGGGAACCGCTTACAGATGCCCCGGGCGGCCAACACGGTTTGCCGGGCTGGTGCGCTCATGAGAGATTGTCCGCCGTGATCAGATCCACGGGCGTCTGCCTGTCGGCAGGCGTGGTCTTCTTTTCAAGCACCTCCAGGGCGTACTCGATGCCGAACACGGCCAGGCGGTCGGCGTGCTGATCGATGGTGCACAGGATCTTGCCCTCCCGCAGCAGTTGCTTAACGGCGCTGATATTGTCATAGCCCACGATGAGGACCTGGCCGACCTTGCCGGCGTCCTTCAGGGCGTTGTAGGCCCCGCAGGCCATATTGTCGTTGGCGCAGAGCAGGGCCTTTAGCCCCGGGTGCTCGGTCAGGATCGAGGCGGCGACCTTCTGGGCCACGTCCATCTCCCAGCGGCCGGACTGCACGGCGACCACCTCCATGCCGGCGGCCTCCATGGCGTCCTGGAATCCCTGCCGGCGCTGCACGGAATTCATCGCCGTGTGAATGCCCTCGAGGATGGCGACCGGATCGCCCGGTTGCAGGCGGGCGGCCAGATAGTCGCCGGCCTGCCGGGCGCCCTGGCGATTGTCCGGCCCGACGAAGGGGATCCGGATGCCCTTGTCCGCCATGACCGCGTCGTCCAGCTTGTTGTCGATGTTGATCACGCAGATGCCGGCGTCCAGCGCCTGCTTGCAGACCGGCACCAGCGCCTTGGAATCGGCCGGGGCGATCACGATCGCGTCGACGTCCTGGGCGATCATCAGTTGGACGATCTCGATCTGGCGGTTGACATCCTGCTCGTTCTTGATGCCGTTGACGATCAGCTCGTAGGTCTCGGCGTGGTCCCGCTGGTGGTCGCGGGCGCCTTGTTCCATGGTCTTGAAAAACTCGTTCGCCAGCGATTTCATCACCAGCGCGATCCGCGGCTTGCCGGGGTGCTCGGTCTTGGCGCATCCGCAGAGACCCAGGCCGACCGCCAACAGACCGATTAGACCGCGACCAAACAATATCCATCCAGATTTCATGGATCTCTCCTTCCCTGTCCGCCTCGGGCGGTTCCTTCAGCACATTCTTAAATTGAATCCGATTGCCGGTACGAATGCCGGCGCAGCAACGTTTCCCGAACGCGGCTCCAGGATTTTTACCGGGCCGGCATCCGAATACCGGCATTATAGAAAGACACCAACGTTCGGGAAAGGATTATAACTGCTGACAAAAGGAAGGAAGGAAGGAAGGAAGGA
>JAFGFX010000018.1 GCA_016930855.1 Sedimentisphaerales bacterium
GCCGATTTCGACAAGCTCGCCCGGACGCTCGGCGTGGACGGCGACGCGAAGGCGGATAAACTCACCGTCCCCCGGCCGCTGAAATCCGCCGGGAAGGCGGCGGTGTCCGCCGGCCCCTTCGCCGAGGCGGTCAAGGCGGTCGGCTGGGACAGCGCCCTCCGGCAAAACAAGCTCTCCACCCGCCGGGCCTACGGGGCGGCGCTGGCGGCCCTGGGCAAGGCCGATAAGCGCATCGTGGCGCTCGACGGCGACGTCAAGAACTCCACCTTCGCCGACCTGCTGGCCAAGGCCTGCCCCGAGCAGTATTTCGAGGGGCGAATCGCCGAGCAGAACCTCATCTCGGCCGCGGCGGGCCTGGCGGCCGGCGGCAAGATCCCCTTCGTCTCCAGCTTCGCCAAGTTCCTGATCCGCGGCTACGACCAGTTGGAGATGGCCTCCAACAGCAACGCCAACATCAAGCTGTGCGGCTCGCACGCGGGGATCTCGCTGGCGGCGGACGGCCCCAGCCAGATGGCGCTGCCGGACGTGGCGTTCCTGCGGAGCTTCGCCCACGCCCGCCGCTGGGTGGATGACGCCCCCTCGATCCGCGTCTTTTGCCCGTCCGACGCCGTCAGCGCCTTCAAGCTGACCGAACGGATGGCCAACCTGGACGGGCTCTGCTATATGCGGACGCATCGGCCGGACGTCCCGCTGCTCTACGACGAGAACGAGACCTTCGGCCTCGACGGCTACAAGCAGCTCGGCGAGGGCCGGGACCTCTTGATTGTCGCCAGCGGCTACATGGTCCACGTGGCCAGCCAGGCCCTGGCACTCCTCCAGGCCAAACCGTCCCTCTCGGCGGGCCTGATCGACGCCTACTGCCTGCCGCTGGAAACGGACGGCATCCTGCAGGCCGCCAAGGCCTGCGGCGGCCGGATCCTCGTCGTCGAGGACAACTACCTCGGCGGATTCGGCGACGAAATCGCCGCCGCCGCCGCCGAGCACGCGCCGAACCTCACCGTCAAATGCCTGTATGTCCGGCAGGTGCCTAAGAGCGCCCGGACGCCCGGTGAGATCCTGGAGATGGCGCATCTGGCGCCGGCGGATATCGCCAAGGCCGCCCAGGATATGATGTAATTCCCGTCCCCCTCGGGCCGGACACTTGCGGGGGGCAGCGCCCCCGGAGCCGTTGGACGGCGGCGGGGATATCGGTTATAATGGCTGTTATATGTTGCCGCATCCGCCGAGGCAGGCCGATACGGACAGGACCTGGTTTTCCGGGAGAGACCCATGCCCAAAGAACTACACGGAGCGTTGCAGGTCGGCCAGGAGCAGTATGGCATCGTCGTGAGCCGCTTTAACGAATTCATCACCTCGAAGCTGCTGGCCGGGGCGCTGGATTGCCTGACCCGCCACGGCGCCAGCCAGGAGCAGGTCACGGTGATGTGGGTGCCGGGCTCGTTCGAGGTGCCGCTGGCGGCCCAGCGGATGGCCGCCAGCGGCCGCTATGCCGCCGTGCTCTGCCTGGCGGCCGTGATCCGGGGCCAAACCGACCACTACGAGTACGTCTGCCAGCAGATCACCCGCGGCGTCGGGGAGGTCGGATTGAAGACCGGCGTGCCGACCCTGTTCGGCGTAATCACCAGCGACTCGCTGGAAGGCGCCATCGACCGGGCCGGCGCCAAGGGCGGCAATCACGGCTTCCATGCGGCCGCGGCCGCCATCGAGATGGTCCAGGTCCTGCGCCAGCTCAACAACGGATAAAACCCCGGCATCATCAGGCACCGGCCTTTGAGACCGGTATCATCGATCCGTTGTGCCGGCCGGCGAGAAACGATCCCGGAGGCGGGCATCCGCCGCCGGCATCATCGATCCGTGGCGCCGGCCGGCGACCCGACGGCCCACGCCCGCGAAACCATCACGCATGGCCCGCACGCAGGGCAGAGTACCATGAAATCCGTACACGAATTCTCCGGCAACGACGAGGCGGACCATCCCGATCCGAGCGGCGATCCCCGCCATACCGCCCGGCAGCTGGCCATGCAGTTTCTCTACCAGCTGGCCGTCCAGGATGGCCAAAACATCGGCCAAATGGACGTCTTTTTGGACGAGTTCGCCCCCGATCCGGCCATTCGGGCCCTGGCCCGGACCTGGATCATCGGCGCCTACCAGCAGCGCCCGTCGATCGACGAGCAGATCCAGGCCGTCAGCGACAACTGGGACCTGTCCCGGATCAGCCAGGTCGACTGCAGCATCCTGGAACTGTCGCTGTATCAGCTGCTGTTCTGCCCGGAGATTCCGCCCAAAGTGATCCTCAACGAGGCGGTCGAGCTGGCCAAGCGCTTCAGCACCAGCCACGCCCCGGCCTTCGTCAACGGCATTCTGGATACGATCTGGAAACGGCAGCAGCGTTCAATCCCACCCCAATCCGCCAAGGAAGAATGACCCCCATGGCCCTATTCGGCAAAACCCTGGAAAAACTCAAGAGCGGCCTGGCGAAAAGCCGCAAGAAGATCAACGAGTCGCTCAAAACGGTGCTCACCTTCGGCCGCCAGATCGACGAGGACCTCCTGGACGAACTCGAGGAAAAGCTCATCAGCGACGACATCGGCGTGGAAACCACGCTGGGGATCATCGAAGACCTCCGCGCCGCCTGGAAGGAAAAGGACATCAGCGCCGCCGAGGAGATCGTGCCCTACCTGAAACGCCGGCTCATCGAGTACTGGCCGCACCGCGACCGGCAACTGCACTTCGTCGAGACGCCGCCCACGGTGATCATGATCGCCGGCGTGAACGGCTGCGGCAAGACGACCAGCGTCGGCAAACTGGCCCGGTACCTCAGCGACCAGGGCAAACAGGTCGTCCTGGCCGCCTGCGACACCTTCCGGGCGGCCGCCGTGGAGCAACTGTCCATCTGGAGCGAGCGGGCGGGCGTGCAGATCGTCAAGCACCGGCAGGGCAGCGATCCCGGCGCGGTGGCCTACGACGCCTGCGAGGCCGCCGTCGCCCGCCAGGCGGACGTCCTGCTGATCGACACCGCCGGCCGCCTGCACACCCAGCAGAACCTGATGCGGGAGCTGACCAAGATCCGCAACGTCGTGGGCCGCAAGATCGAGGGCGCCCCCCACGAGGTGATCCTCGTCCTGGACGCCACCACCGGCCAGAACGCCGTCAATCAGGCCAAGATGTTCACCGAGGCGGTCGACGTCACCGGCATCATGCTGGCCAAGCTCGACGGCACCGCCAAGGGCGGCATCGTCATCGCCATCCGCAACCAGGTGAACCTGCCCGTCAAGTTCGTCGGCCTCGGCGAGAAACCCGAAGACATCGAACCGTTCGACCCGGAAACGTTCGTGGAGGCGTTGTTCAGTTAGGACCGAACGAGATGCCCATTTATTCCTACAAAGCGATTGGCGGCGGTTGCGCTCACTGCCGCGACGGCTTCGACGCCATGCAGTCCATGTCCGCCAGGCCTCTGGCGAAGTGTCCCCAATGCGGCGGCAAGGTGAAAAAAATCCCCGCCCGGTGCCACGGCCACAAGAACATCCTGTCCAACAGCAACCTCCGCGACCACGGCTTCACCAAGCTGGTCAACAAGGGCGGCGGCACGTTCGAAAAAACCACCTGATCCGCCGGCCGCGGGGATCCGCACGTTGGCCGCCGTGCGACCGGGCGCAGTCGGTGGAGTCAGCCCCCGGCAAGACCGATAAAGACGTCGCGGTCCTGCCGGCGCGTCAATGCAAATGATAACTGAAGTGCAGCACCTGGGGATGGGCCAGCTTCTGATAATCCTTCAGGGCCAGGCGGACGGCCTTCTCGTGCGA
>JAFGFX010000184.1 GCA_016930855.1 Sedimentisphaerales bacterium
CCGGGCGCCATCTCGTGGTCGCTGTTGAGGATCTGGTCGTAGGTGATTTCCTGGCCGGTGTGCGCCGCCATGCGGCCCAGGCTCGTCACCAGGCTCGCCCGGACACCACGCTCCGCTTCGTTATAGGGTTTATCGTTGCGGATGGCGTCCACGAGGTCATTCCATTCATTTTGATACGGATTGCGATCCTCGGGCCTGACCTTGGATTCCCAGATCATCTTCGACTTGTCCGGGCTCTGGCTCTTGTAGGTGCTGGAGGGAAAGCCGCAATCGCCGCTCTCGGAGACGATGGCTGAGCCTTTGCTGCCGTGAACGTAGCTGTTGTAGATGTTTTTGCAGCCCGTCATGCAGCGCCCGTCCATGATGAATTTTGTGCCATCGGGATAGGTATATTCCACCGAATAGGTGTCGAAATTCTGATCCACGTACGTGACGCCCTCGGGGCTCTGCTTATAGTGGCGACCGCCCAGGGCCTGGGCCTTGACCGGCCAGTCGTTCTTCATCCAGCAGAGATGATCGATCACATGGATGTAAAAGTCGCTGTAGTTCCCGCCGCTGGCCCAAATGAAACTGTGGAAGCGCTGCACCTGGTAAAGCAGGTCGCTGATGCCGGCCGGCTTCGGCGGCGAGGCGAAGAACCCGGCGGGATCATGCATCCGGTAGCCGCGCTGCAGAATAATCTCGCCGATTTCGCCGTCATGGAGACGTTGCGCCAGTTGTTGAAGCGCCCGGCTGTGACGGGACATCAAGCCCACGCCGACCTTGAGGTTCTTGGCCTCCGCTTCTTTGGCGAGCTGGAACATCCGCCGACTCGTCGGCCCGTCCACCGTAACCGGCTTTTCCATAAAAACATGCAGGCCCTTCTTGATCGCGTAGGTGAAATGCACCCAGCGAAATGCCGGAGGCGTCCCAAAGATGGCGATATCGCCCGGCCGTAGACAATCCATCGCTTTTTGATAGGCATCAAATCCGACGAACTGACGATCCTTGGGAACATCCATCTGTGAGGAGAGTTGGTTTTTCAGATTCGCAAAGCTGCTATCCAGTCGATGCTGGAACACATCGGCCATTGCCGCCAGCTTCATCGGTCCCTGCCTGGTTGACAGGGCGTCCGAGGCCGCTCCGCTTCCCCGCCCGCCGCAGCCGATCAGGGCCAGTTGGATGGTATTGTCCGAGGCCGCATACAGCTTCGGGCCCAGCCCCGTCGCCAGCGCCGAGGCGACGGCGATCCGGCCGGTGTTCTGCATAAACTCGCGACGAGACGTGATCTGTTTGGCATGTTCGTTCATGGATACAATCCTCCTATCGGCAAGGTGTGGAATTTCTCGACCCCCCTGGTTCGTCCCTTTGACCTGTCCTTGGCATGGTACGCGGTTCCATTACCGTACCATTATCGCGATAGGGGCGGATTGCACAAACAATTTCTGGGACGGTTCACTCGAATTCGGCCAGCTGGATCCGCCGCACGTTGACGGCCTTCCAGCGGTCCGGCCGGTCCGCCTGGAGGATGCCGTGGTAGATTCCGGACCGCTCAAGGCGAATCCGTCCCATGTCGACCTGCCGAAAGTCGTCCCAGCCCCGGCTGGCGGTTGATTCAAACCGGAGGGATTGCCCGTCGATCTCGAACCGCAGCGGGCTGGCCCCGTTGGCGGCGGAGAATTCCCCGCGAAACCGATAGGTCCCCGGTGCGGCGATCTTCACCAGCCAGTGGATTTTTTCCCTCGGATCGTCCCAGTATCCGATGCTGGATCTATCCTGGATGGTTTCGAGTTTGATGCGGCTTCCCTCCAAGACCGCCTGCTCGGCCTTCAGGGTGACGGCCCCGGGACGGGCAAACGCCGCCTCCGGCGAGGGGCTGATGCCAAAGCCGGTCAGCTTGAAGGCGTAGGCATATTGAAAGGGCAGCGCCGCCGGATCGATCGAGGCCAGTCGGATCGTCAGGATGTTGTCGTCAATATGATAATCCACCTTGCCGTCATGGCCGAGCAGCTCCACGCCTGCATCCGCGGCGGCCGTGTCGATCTGGACGAACCGCAGCGGGAAGGACTTCTCCGGCCGGCCCAGGCAGATCGCGTAGAGGATATCGCCCTTGCAGGTGTAACGGATGTCCCGGCCGGCAAAGCGGATCTGGCCCTGGGCGTTTCCCCCCAGGCCGCGGCCCCGATCGTAGAGATTCGGCCCTTCGCCGTGGATCTTCCAGGGCCGGCTGGCGTAGATGGCCTGGCCGTTGACGCCCAGCCAATTGCCTATGGCGAGCAAAAGATCCTTCTGGTCGTCCGGGATGATTCCGTCGGCGCGGGGACAAACGTTCAGAAGCAGCACGCCGTTCTTGCTGACGATGTCAACCAGTTCGTGGATCAGCTCCTCGGCCGTCTTGAGGTGGATGCCGGCGGTGAAACACCAGGTGTTGGTGGCGACGGAATCGTCGGTCTGCCAGAGAAAATCGGCGGGTCCCTCCATCTTGCCGCGCTCGATGTCCAGGACGCCCACGCCGGCGGGCAGGTGATCGCCCTTGCGGGTGATGATGACCTGCTTGCCCCACTCGGCCTGCTTGTTATAGTAATAGGCCGCCATCGTCCGTTTGTACTCGTCCGGGATCTTGGCCAGGCCGAAATCATACCAGATCTGGTCGGGCTGATACCGGTCGATGACCTCGACGATCTTGGCGAGCCAGCGGTCGTGGGCGACCTTCGGATCCTCGAATTTGCCGTAGAGATCGCCGTAGGCCGGATCGTTGGTGTCCCAATCGTCCTTGGCCGTGTAGTAGCCCTGGATGTTGTAGGCGTGGTGGAAGGAGGTGATGATCTTCAGCCCCCGTTGGCGCAGGGCCCGGACCAGCTCACCGGTGACGTCCCGTTTCGGCCCCATGGCGGCCGCGTTCCAGCGGTTGACCTTGCTGGCCCAGAGGGAAAAGCCGTCATGATGCTCGGCGACGGGCCCGGCAAACTTGGCGCCGGAGCGGGCATAGATGTCGGCCCATTCCTCGGCGTCGAACTTCTCGGCCTGGAACCGCGGGACGAAGTCCTTGTAGCCGAACTTGGATAAATCGCCATAGGTTTCCAGGTGATGCTTCTGGACCTTGCTGCCCTCGATATACATGTTGCGGGGATACCATTCGTTGTCGAATGCCGGCACGCTGTAGACCCCCCAGTGGGCGTAGATCCCGAACTTGGCGTCCTGGAACCACTGGGGAACCGGATGCCTGCCGAGGGAGTCCCAATCCGGGCGGTAGGCCTGGCCCGTTGCCGTCGGCAGACCCGTTGCGGCCGCCGCCATAATCAAACACGCCGCATAGCAAATCGCCCTTTGATGATTCATGAGAATTCTCCTTTCCGTTTCCATCATAGCGGCAAAAAAGTGCTATACAAGTGTCATTTTGCTACTATAATGATTGCATAATCGGAACTAAAGGGAACTGGGGTCTATCGTGATGTCCAAACGATCCGTATTGATGGCCTTGACCAGCACGCATCATGGATTTTTCCGGGGCATTGCCCGGTACGCCCGGCAGCACGGCTGGCATTTGGACACCCAGATGGCCTATTCCGGCCGCATCCCCTTCGGCTGGCAGGGCGACGGGATCATCTCCGCCTGCGGCCACCATCGGGAACTGGCCCGGTTCGTGAGATCCTGCCCCCTGCCGCGGGTGGAACTCACCCTCGTGCAGGACGATCTGGACGTGCCGCGGGTGGTCGGCAACAATCCCGCGATCGGCCGGACGGCGGCCGAGTACTTTCTCCAGAGGAGATTCCGCCACTTCGCCTGGGCCCCCTTTGCCGACGACGTGCCCAACCGCCAGCGGCTGGCGGGATTCGAATCGGTGGTGCGGGCCCAGGGCCGGCCGGTCCAGACGCTGCCCACCGGCATGACCGTAACGTCGCGACGGCCGCGGTTCGATTGGCGCCAGGCCCGGGCCCGCCTGATCCGGGCCCTCCAGGGGCTGCCCAAGCCGCTGGCGGTCTTCGCCTACAACGACGGCATCGGCGTCGAGATCATCGACGCCTGCCAGGAGGCGGGCCTGATGGTGCCCGAGCAGGTGGCCGTGCTGGGCGTCGACAACGACGAGATCGTATGCGAATCCGTCTCGGTGGCGCTGTCCAGCATCCGCTACGACCTGGAGCAGTTGGCCTACGAGGGCGCCGCCCTGCTGGACGGGCTCATGGCCGGCCGGCCGGCCCCCGCCGAAATGCTCAAGATCGATCCCCAGGGGATCGTCACGCGGCGAAGCACCGATATCCTGGCGATGGACGACGTCGAGGTCGCCAAGGCGCTGAGGTTCATCTGGGCCAACTACGCCAATCCCCTACTGTCCGTACCGGGCGTCGTGGCCATCACGCGCTTCAGCGCGCGGGGCCTGCTCAAGGCCTTTCAGAGGGAGCTGGGACGATCCATCCACGCCGAGATCGTCCGCATGCGGATGAACCAGGTGTGCGAGCTGCTGCGAAACACCGACCTGACGGTTTCGACCATCGCCGAGCGGGCCGGTTTCTCCAGCGTCAACCACCTGTTTAGGGCATTCCGCCGGATCCATCGGCAGAGCCCGGGCCAATACCGCAGGCAATCACGCCGTCACGGCCCGGATGCCCCTCCACCCGATACCGCCGGCCGACGGCACGCACGCCGGTGAGCCGCGACCGAAGCCCTGCAACGAATCGTTTAGTGGAGTCATCCTCGACCGCCGAAGGGACCGACCAGCTTTTTTGCTGGGGTAACGATCCGGCTTGGATTATGATGCCGTTTTTCGGCGTCCGCCGTCTCCGGCAATAAAAAAAGGTACCGATAGCCAGACGCCCGGCTCGATGCCATATACGGCCGTATGTGGGTCGTTGGACCCGTTTCGTCAAATGCGCACCGTATGGCGGTCCCCGGCAGAACCGACCTGACATTATGACGCATCGCAATGACAATCAGAAGCTTACGCCGGCCATGCGGCAGTATCACCACTTCAAGGGCCAATACCCCGACGCCATTCTCTTCTTCCGCATGGGCGATTTCTACGAGACGTTCTACGAGGACGCCCGGACCTGTGCCCGCGTTTTGGGGATCGCGCTAACCAGCCGGTCGAAGGGCGACGACGCCATCCCGCTGGCGGGCGTGCCCTACCACGCGGTGGACGGCTATCTCAAGAAGATGATCCAGGCCGGCTACAAGGTAGCCATCTGCGAACAGGTCGAGGACGCCGCCTTGGCCAAGGGCCTCGTCAAGCGGGACGTGGTCCGGCTGGTCACGCCGGGCACTCTAACAGAGGACTCCCTGCTCGATGAGCGCCGCGGCAACTACCTGGCGGCGGTCTGCTTCGCACCGACACCGGCAGGTAAGCCCCCCCGACAAAACAACCGCCAGGAAGCGGCCGGTCTGGCCTGGGTGGACCTGTCCACGGGCCGGTTCTTCGCCCAGTCGCTGGAGGGGCGCCAGGTACTCGACGAGCTGCAACGGCTGGGTGCGGCGGAGATCCTGGTCAGCGAAGAGGCCGACGCCCTTCCTGATTCCCTCGCCCGGCAGCTTTCCGCCACGGGACCGATCCCGCTGACCAGGCGGCCGGGCTGGGCATTCGATCCGGCCGCGGCCGCCCGGGAGCTGGCCAAGCAGTTCGGCACCGCCGGCCTGGAGGGATTCGGATTTGACCGGCCGGATCTCTCGATCGGCGCCGCCGGGGCCATTTTGGACTACCTGCGGGAAACGCAAAAGACCGCGCTGGGCCACATCACACAGATCCAGCGGGTGCGGCCGGAACGGTTCCTGCAACTGGATCCGACCACCCTGCGCAGCCTGGAGATCCTGCGGACCCTGCGCGACAACAGCCGGGCCGGCTCCCTGCTGGACGGCATTGACCAGACGGTCACCGCCATGGGGGCCCGCCTGCTGCGGCTGTGGCTGTGTTACCCGCTGAACGACCTGGCCGGGATCGAGGCCCGCCAGGACGCGGTCGCCGAGCTGGCCCAGCTCGACATGGTCCGCGAGCCGGTCCGCCAGGCCCTCCAGTCCGTGGCGGACATCGAACGGATCGCCTCCCGGATCAGCACCGGCCGGGCCAGCCCCCGCGACCTGCTGGGCCTAAAAGAGGCCCTGCGCCAACTGCCGCGGATCCGGTCCCTCCTGGCCCAATGCTCGGGGGCGCTGCTGACGCGGCTGGCCGCCGGCGATGACGAGCTTGAAAAGCTGGCGGACCTGATCGAGGCGGCGATCGATCCGCAGGCCGGCCTGAGCATCCGGGATGGCGGCGTCATCCGGGCCGGCTACCACGACGAGGTGGACCGGCTGCGGGGCTTCTGCCGGGACGGCCAGAGCTGGCTGGCGAACTACCAGAACCAACTCATCGAACAGACGGGGATCCCGACCCTGAAGGTCGGCTTCAACAAGGTCTTCGGCTATTACGTGGAGATCTCCAACGCCCATCGCGCCAAGGTCCCGCCCGGCCTGGTCCGCAAGCAGACCCTCAAAAACGCCGAACGCTATATTACAGACGAGCTGAAGCGCTACGAAGGCGAGGCCCTAACCAGCGAGGATCGTTGCAAACGGCTCGAAGAGCAGATCTTCGGCGACATCCGTCAACACATCGCCGAGAGCATCCGCCCCTGCCAGCAGGCGGCCGACGCCGTCGCCCAAATCGACGTGCTGGCGGCCCTGGCCCACATCGCCCGCCATCGCAACTACTGTAGGCCGCAGATGCACGCCGGGCGGGACCTGCACATCGTCGAGGCCCGCCACCCCGTCCTCGACCAGACGCTGGCCGAGCGGTTCGTGCCCAACGACGTGAGCCTGGGCGGCGGCGCCGCGGACCTGGCGATCCTCACCGGGCCGAACATGTCCGGCAAGAGCACCTACATCCGCCAGACGGCCCTGCTGGTGGTCCTGGCCCAGACGGGCTCGTTCATCCCCGCCCGCTCGGCCTCGATCGGCCTGGTCGACCGCATCTTCACCCGCGTGGGCGCCTCGGACGAGCTGACCCGGGGCCAGTCCACCTTCATGGTCGAGATGATCGAGACGGCCAACATCCTGAACAACGCCACCGAGCGGTCGCTGGTGATCCTGGACGAGATCGGCCGGGGCACCAGCACCTACGACGGCCTGGCGCTGGCCTGGGCGATCACCGAGTACCTGGCCACCCGCTCGGCCTGCCGCACGCTGTTCGCCACCCATTACCACGAGATCACCGAGCTGGCCGATCTGCTCAAGAACGTCACCAACCTCAACGTCGCCGTCCGCGAGTGGAAGGACGAGGTGGTGTTCCTGCACAAGATCGTACCGGGTCGCACCGACAAGAGCTACGGCATCCACGTGGCCCGCCTGGCGGGCATCCCCAAAACGGTCCTGATCCGTTCGGAGGAGATCCTCGATGAACTGGAGAGCAGCTTCGCCCGGGAGGCCCGCGCCCCGCAACTGGCCGGTCGCCGGACCACTCCGGCCGCTGATCAAATGACCCTGTTCGACATGAACCCGAGCGACCCCCTGCTCGAAAAACTCCACCAAACCGACCTGAACAACCTGACGCCGCTGGCGGCCATCAACCTGCTGCACGAGATCAAAACCGAACTAGAAAACCGTTAGTTCGCCGCGGGCTGTCGTAACTTTTGACGCTCCCGTTGGTCGCTGCGCCTTATCGAAGTGTTAATCGCATCTCGCCACCTAGGCAGGCACGGTACGAGCCGTCAAATAGCCAACCGCGCTCGCGTCGAACAATTGTGGCGATGCCACCTCGCCCAAGGGGGGAGGTTAAATGGGCGGGGTTTGGGGCAGAGCCCCAAGATAAATGAAATGTCGCCGCAGGCGACAACGCAATTCTACATTTTGAGGTGGCAAAGCCACCCCTTGATCGCCGCGATCGCTTGCCGCGACGGGCGATCGACGCGATCTCGATTGGCGAGTTGACGTCTCATACTGAGACTGCCCCGTTGGCAAGACGAGTAACACCCATTATGAAGCATATTACAGGCATAGCGACGGGTGGCACCGCCAAGCGCAGCTTGGGGGTGGGGTGACATAGCCTCCTTCGCCTCGTCCGGAATGGTCACACCGCCCAGTCAGGTCACCCCCGGGAAAGCGGGGGTCCAGGAACGCCTCGAAATGCCCTGGATTTCCGCCTTCGCGGGAATGACCTTGTTAGTGCCCCTATAATGGGAACCTCTAAAAACTCATTTTGGCTGCGAACGGCTGCGATATCCGCCGGCGGCGTTGTCGGCCATAAAATTCGTCCTCGACGTAGTTAAACTACGCCTGCGGCGATTTTAGGCCTCCGTCTTGCCGGCGAACATCTCGCTCGTTCTCGCTCTAAAAGCAATTTTTAGAGGTCCCCTAATTCCTTGCCGCACTTGTCGCAGAACTTCGCGTCCGGATCGTTCGGCCGGCCGCAGCGGGGGCAGGGCTTGTCTTTTTCCAGGGACGCTCCGCACTCGCTGCAGAATCGATCATCGTCGTCGGCCAGCCGATGGCACGCCGGGCAGCGGCGCACAACCGCGTCGTGCGCGCCGGTCATGCCGCTGGCCAATCCTTTACCGACGGCGCCGGCGATTGTCTCCACGCCGTCCCGGGTCCCCTCCGCCAGGTAATTGAAGGTGTCCTTGCCCACCGGGGCGATCTCCTGGGCCAGATAGCGGCTGACCCGGCCCAGGTAGCCGAACTTGGTGAGGACCATGCCCACAAAAAAGATCGGCATCCCCACAAAGATGCACCAGATATGCCTCGGCGGCCCGAACGCGCGGGCCGAATCGCCGAACCCGGCAATCCGGCCCAGGACACTGCCGAATCCGACCACCAGCAGGACCAGGCCCCCCACCATCAGGACCGGACCCAGGACCCGCAAGACCCCCCGTGATCCCCGATGGCCCGGATCGATCTGATCATCGCGATACATGACACCTTCTCCTCGCGGCCGAGCCGCGCTTCACTCGGTCGTCACGGCGCCATCGGCGGGACGGTCCCTCCCGACGCCTGCTGGATCTTCTGTTTCATCTCTTCCAGGCTGTGAATACCCTCCGGCCATTCGGCCTCCTCCAGCAGCATGACCGGAATCCCGTTTCGGACCGGGTAGCGGATCCCCCACCGGACATTGACCAGCCAGTCGCCCTCCAGCCGCAGCCGGTCGTGCGTCAGGGGACAGACCAGCAGATCGATGAGTTTTTGATCGATCATGGCGGAACCTTCCTCCACAATAGCCCGACACCCCCCATCTTCGAGAAGAAACACCCCGGTTCGCCCCGGCGGCCCTTTTGTCGGACGCCCAAAGGATTATTATCCATCTGCGAGAGCCAAACCAATCATATCCATCCAGACAGTATCCCAGTATAGTCCCGGCATTCCCGCCCGTCAATCGCCCCCTATTCCCAGGCAGCATCCCTAAGGGTTGCATTTTTCCGCCGGATCGGTTAGGATGATTGCCGGCCGTTTCGCGGCAAACCGCCAGAAACGGCGAGTTCCAATAGAGATCCTTGTCGC
>JAFGFX010000185.1 GCA_016930855.1 Sedimentisphaerales bacterium
CCGCGGGGTCCCAGTCCGCTTTGGCCGGCGAACCGGGGGTGGGGGACCCGCGGCACGTGGATGTCGTGCGTGGCGAAGTAGAGGAAGAAGGATTTTTGTCGGTGGTTCTCGATGAACGCTACGGCCTTGCGGGTGATCGTATCCGCCATGTCCTCGTCGACCCAGCGGGCGGTTTTCCCGCCGCTCATATAGCCGATCCGGCTGATCCCGTTGACGATCGTCTGGTCGTGTCCGTGGCTGGGGTGCATTTTGAGCAGTTCGGGATGGTCCCGGCCCGTCGGCTCGGTTCCGACGGGTTTGCCGTAGCTGACCTGGATCGGATCGGCCGGATCGAGCCCCGCCACCCGCCGGTTCTCCACGAAGACGCAGGGCACGCGGTCGCCGGTGGCGGGGATCAGAAAGGAATAATCGAACCCGATCTCCAGCGGTCCGGGCCTAATCTCGCCGTTCCAGTCCACGTTGCCCTCGCCCAGTCCCAGGTGCCATTTGCCCACGACGCCGGTGGCGTATCCCGCCTTCTGCATGATCGAGGCGAGCGTGGTTCGACCGGCTTCTATGATCAGACCGGCGCTGCCGGGCAGTACGCCGGTGCCTTTCTTTCGCCAGGGATATTCGCCGGTCAGCATGGCGTAGCGCGAGGGCGTGCAGGTGGCCGAGGACGAGTGGGCGTTGGTGAAGCGCAGGCCCTGGGCCGCCAGGCGGTCGATGTTCGGCGTTTTAACCCTGGTCGCCCCGTAGCAGCCCACGTCGCCGTAGCCGAGATCGTCGGCGTAGATCAGCAGGACATTCGGCCTTCGCCCGCCCTGGCCCTTCAAGACAGACGGCATCAAAGCGGCCGCACCGGCCCAGCCGGCCATTTTCATAAACTCACGTCGTGACGGATATGGCCGTTTCATGTCTTCTCCTTTGCCATAGGCAAAATCAGCCAAAGCTCTCATACAGGCCTATTCATAGCGGATATCGCTGCTATGGCTGACAGGTATCAGGATCGATATATACCTTTTAAGAATGGCTTTCCCGCGATTCCTTCTTGCTGTTGTTATCGATGTATAGATTTTCCTTAATGAGTCTACAGGCACCGTATCTCATCACTCCTCCGTTGCAGGGAACCATTTCCTTACAGTCTTCCGAAAAGCAAGGAAACTCTTATCCTGGCATCGGCTTAATCCCACCGTATTAGCCAACTGTCGATAGATTGCGGAAGAACGCTTCATTCGAACTTCCCATAAGGCAGCTTGAAGGCATTCTTTTGGTCGGCAGGGCTTTGTCGAACCTGGTTGCCAGTGTCCCTGATTCAATAGCCATTGTCGCAATGGTGGATTTCGACCTTGCCATCCGATGGTTTGGTCAACCTCCGGTGAATCACTCCAAACCCAGTTCTCCAGTTCTGGTTGGAGAACCAGGACTTCCGTCCGTCTTAACCAACCGGATTTTTCCATCCTTCCTTTGAGATCTGCCGCGACTTCTTTGACCGAGCGGTTTTCCTGCCCCGATCCCTCGTGGTCCAGCACAATCAGTGAATAACGTGCGCGATTTTGAAATGGTTGCAGAATGTCAGGGGCTTCGTTAAAACACCCAGGGTCGCGTCGAGGATGGACGAGAATTTGGTGGCAGATTGCGCGGATGCCGAGGCTTTCTCTGCGCGAGGAAAACAAGCCTTCAAACGTCTCTCGCTCATCTTTCCCAGGGACTAACATGATTAAGTCAAGCTTAGTTGTGGTGTTCACCCTAATACTCCGGTTGCAAACAATGTGCCGAGGTCAGCGCCTCGCTTCCAATCGCGAAGATTTGGATGTTCGTCACCGCGCACCACGTCTGTCGCACCATCTTCTGTTCGGGCGAAGCACAGAACGTGTTCAGGCTCAGCAAGAGACAGTACGACAGGGGAGTGAGAGGCACAAAGGATCTGGCAGTCGTAAGTAGAAGAAAAGGATTGGAATACGGTCTCTACCGCTTGGGGATGAATACCGTTCTCCGGTTCTTCGATCAGGAAAACCTTCCCAGGTTCTCCAACATAAGACAGTAATGTTAGCGCCAGAAGCCGGAGGGTTCCGTCCGAAACACCCCAGGAAGGAACCTTTAGACCGCTATCATAGACGACTTGTAGATAGCGATGTTTATCCTCAGGCCGCTCGATCGTTTCGATCGTTTTCACATCGGGTAGCGCTGTACGCACATGAGAAATCCACCGGCCGAACTCGTCCACGTTCTTTCGACGAAGATTCTCAATAACCCACGGCAGATTCGAACCGTCTGGACGTAATCCCTTTGGCTGCCCTGGAAGGCTAGGCTTGCGCATGCTTGCGCTGTTGAGGATGATTGTTTCAATCCCTTGGCTGAGAACACCTTTGGCCCACGTAGCAACAGGAAACTTCGTCTCATCCTCCGGCAGATTCGCTAGTGCAGATTTTCGCGGTCCCAGCTTAAAGGCGTGGTCCCATCCCTTCCCTGTTTCGTCATAGAAATTGTCATTTCCTCCCTGTACCTTATTAACGACAGTATTGACACCTTTTTTGGGAGTACTAGTCAAGATCGTTTCAGGAGGCATCTCCAGATCAGGAAACAATTGCTTTTGCGCGGACACTTTTTCGCTCGTTGTTGTGAGAAGGAATCGCTCGGCAAAGATGCCATATTCGCCCGTTTCTGAGTCGCTGCCTATACGAACCTCATAGCGACATGTGTTATGATCTGGCGACTTTAATAGTATTTTTCGATCTTCTGGGATCTGCATTTCAAATGCGAGTTCGAAGCTATCTCCCTGCCTTTGCCATAGTAAATCCTGGAGGTTATCAGTACGCTCGCGGATGGCGACTTCCAAGCCATCAGATACTAATTGGGAGAGAAAGCGAACAGCATCAAGAAACGTGCTCTTCCCACTAGCATTTGGCCCCACTAAGATCTGAAAGGAGTCAATTTTTTGTCGCAGGTTTCGAAGGCAGCGGTAACGCAAGGCTTCAATGCTTCGGATCATGCTATTCTCTCCTCTTGAATGCCTAACTTTGCCACCAAGTTATCTGAGATGTCGTAGTATCGCACTGCCAAAAATTCCTTCTCTGCTTTCCCGTCGTGTAGTTTTCTCCATTGAGACAATCAACGGTTGTCAAGGCCAAACGCGCCCGGAGAATGTCAGGCGGACCCAAAGCAAGAATAATGTTGATTCAGCCCTGCTGTTTTCATACACTTTGTGTGACCTGATTCCTCGCCGTCTGCCGACCCTTCAGCTTCGCAAAAAGCCCACGGTCGATTCCATGATCCGGTTGCGGAGCTTCACGGTGTCGTCGCTGCGGGTCTGCTTTTGCAGGTCTTCCAGGTTCGCCCGGCAGAAGTGGCAGCCCAGCGTATGCAGGTGGAAATGCACGTACTGCTGCCAGGCGTCGTCCAGCGTCTCCAGCAGGAACGCCCCGATGGTGCTCCGCTTGGGACAACTCGGCCGCAGCGACTCCCAGACCTGCGTCAGGAGGCTCTCGAACTGCTCGTGGCGGACGATGTCGGAGAATTTCAGCCGCTGGATGTGCTCGCGCACCTGCTTTAAACAGCGGTGCTTGATCACCGCCACCGCCTTTTCGCTGATGTCGACCACCTGGGCGACGTCCCGGTTGCCGAACTGGGCGTAAAAGAGCAGCTCGACGATCTGCAGGTCGCGGAAGTTCAACGACTGCTTGTAGCCGTTGGCCAGCTCGAGCAGGGCGTCCGCCAGGGCATGGCGCTGCCGGTCCAACTGCTCGTCGCGGCGCAGATAGGTGCTGGCCGTCGGATCGTCCCCGGCGATCTTCTGGAAAGGATCGGAGTCCCTATCCTCCGAGCGGCGGGAATCGTACACGTCCTGGAGCAGGCAGACGTCGCGGGCCTTGCCGCTGCGGTAGCTGTCGACGATCTTGCGCCGCAGGATGGTGAACAGGTACGTCTCCAGCGACGCCTCCCCTCGGAAGCGGTCCAGCCCCTTGAGAAACCCGATGAAGGTCTCCTGGACGATGTCCTCCGCGTCCGAGCGCCGCTTCAGCTTGCTCTGGGCGAACGCCAGCAGGCGGCCCTGGTACCGGTTGACCAGCTGCGACCAGCCGTCCGGGCTGCCCCGGCGAACCTGCTGCAAGAGATATTCTTCTGCCTGGGATAAGGAGTTCATTCGTCAAACCCGGCAATGTCCGATTATGGCACCTGCCTTGAACTTACTCCAAAATCCCGGAAAATGCAAGAAAAGAACGACCAGATTCGCACCCCGACCGGCCGTTGGAACATCCGCGATCCGGCCGCCCGAAGACCCGGCCCCCCTCGAAATCCTTCTCAGTGCATCACCATATAGATGATCAGGAAGAACAGGCCCAGCACGATGCCCGCCAGGACCTTGAGCGTCAGGGAATAATACCCCTTGGTCGCCGCGTTCAAGAAGAAATACAGCAGGCAGACCAGCAGCAGCATCCCCGCGGTCGAGACGGCGATCATGAACCACGAGCGCCGCTGCTGTTCCAGGGTGGCGGCGTACATCCCCGCCAGCTCGTCCAGGTTGCGCTTATCGGCCCTGACCAGCAGCGCCTCCCGCCAGATCTGCCCGTAGGGACGGCCAAAGCACTGCACGAACCGGTCGCAGAGCAGCGGATTGGCCCGGCCCGATTGTTTCGATACCCTCAGCGTGCCGCCGCCCGGCGAGACCATCTTCACGGCGGCCGCGTTTGGCCCGCCGCCTTGCTGTCGTTCCAGTTCGCCCCGCACCAGCGCACGGAGATCGCGCAGGTTCCAGGACTGGTTGCCCAGACGATATTGCCGGTGATAGGCCCCGGCGTTGTGCAGGATGCGGAGCGCCAACTGCTCGGCGGCGTTGTCCAGCGCGCCCGCGCGGGCGTCCGCCGGCTGGGTGCACACCCGGGTCGATTGGGCGATGAGGTAGTCCTCCTGCGGCTGGCGGCTCAGGAACGCCGCGTAATCCGTCACCCACGGCTTCTCGATGAATCGGGCCGACTCGCGGTAGTGCTCGTCGCCGTACCGGACGCTCACGGTCAGCTCCCCGTCGCGTTGCTCTTCCTGCGTGTGCGACCAGGGCGCCGAGCCGGAACGGATCTCGGGGATGCCGACCGTAACGACCATCGCCCTGTCAGGCGGCCCGACCGGCCCGGTAGACAATTCGACCTCTGCGGCATTCCGTATAACCAGGCCGGGCAGCTTGATAATCGCCAGCAGCTCCTGGCGGACCTCCTCCAACGCCTGATCTTCCAAGGTGCGCCCCTTGGTGTCCATCCGGCCGGACGCCTGGATATACGCCTGGCGGTCGGCGTCGTTGGCCGCCAGAAAGGACGCCGCCTTGGGGGCGATCTTGCGGGCCAGGGCCCGGGCCGCCGCGTTCAGGGACGGATACAGGTCCGCCTCGAAATCGTTCTCCACGGTCACCTGCCAGAACGGCGTGCCCTCTGTCGTCGGGCTTGTCGGTGTCTCCAACACGGCCCGGGGATACTCCGAGTAGGCCTCCCGCAGCGCATCCGTCCGCGTCCGAGCACTGAATCTGAAGAATACCAACAGCATCAACAAACAGACGAAACCAAGCAGCACGAAGTGCGCCAGTGACCGCGAGGGCCTTGCGGAGCGGCCGCGATGTCGGCCCCGCAGCCAGGCCATGGTAACAAAGAATATTAGCAGGCCCAACAACATGAAGACCAGGGGAAAGCTCATCTGAGTTCTCACGGTTTATGATCCTTCCGTTCGGAATGATTCGTCAATCCTCTTTGGTCCGATAGCCGCTGGCCGGCGCTTGGGCAATCGCCGCCTCCTTCTGCTCGGGCGGCCAGACCAGGATAATGATCCCCACGATGAAAAAGATGGCCGCGAAGACCGCCGGCGTCTGGCTCGACGCCTCCAGGAGGCTTTCCAGGGCGGGTCCGATGCGATTGCTCTTGAGCATGTCGATCACCTGCTGGGGATAGCGGTCCGGCAGGCTCGCCGACAGGGCCGAGATCGACAGCAGCATCGCCATCTGTCCGAACGCCGCCCGGATCATGTGGGCGGCCCCGAAGCGGCGGCGGGCCATGATCATGAACGTCGCCGAGAGGATCAGCAAGACCGCCGAGGTCGTGAATCCGATCTTTTCCACCAGGCCCGGCCAGCCGGGATACCCGAACGCCTCTTCCATGTCCCGGGCCAGCGCCGCGTCCACCGCGCCGCTGGCGATCAGGGCCGGGATATGCAGGGCCATCGCCAGGCCGATAAGCAGCGCCCCCAGCAGCAGCACAAACGCCACGAACGACAGCATGTAGCTTACGGGGTGCAGTTCCACCGGCCGGGTCCGGCTGGACGAGAACGGCGGCGCGCCCGAGCCGTACGCATATCGCGGCTCGCGCGACCATGCCGGCTCGCCGGCGTCGCCGGCAGCGGCCTGGGCGCCCTGGGCCGGTTCGCCGGCGGCGGCGGGAATATCGCCCGCCCGGTCGGCTGCCGGCGGCGAGTCCGCCTGTGGGGGGTATCGGCCGGCCACGCGCTCGGGATGATCCTGCAGCTCGTCGCGGTTCGCCCAGATCAGCAGGCTCCGGCCGTATTTATCCGTAAAATGCCCCGAAAGGATCATGATGATATCGACGAGCTGGCCGACGCCCAGCAGGCCGCCGGTAAACAGCCACAACACCCCCGTCCCGATCTTGCCCACGTAAAATCGATGCAGTCCTCCCGCGCCCAGAAAGATCCCGGCCCAGAGGACCAGGGCCCATATCCGTTTAAATGGCGAGATCGCCGCGGGGCCGTCCGCCGCCGGCATCTGGCGGTATCCCGAGCCGATCTGCTCGACCATCCGGCTGGGCAGGCACAGAAACACCAAAAATAGAATGCAGGGAAAGATGATGAACGCCAGGGCGATCAGCGTCTCATCCTCGCGCAGATTCATAAGGCCCAGGCAAAGCGAGGCGACCACGATCGTCATGGTGGTCAGCACCAGAATCAGCGGCCGGATCAGATAGCGATACCAACTGGTGAAGTACCCCTGGAAGCTCTTGGCCAGGGCCATCAGGCTGACCACCAGGCTGTTGATCCCGAAGGCGACCGCCAGGGCGAATTCGTCATCCGGCATGTTTTCGATGCCGGCCCAGATCAGCAGCATCAGGCCGATCCCCAGCAGCAGCACGAACAGCAGCAGCCAGACGAGCCGCACGCCTATCGGGACCTGGCGCAGCATCCCCGGCGGCGTCGGGCCCGCCGCTCGCGAGGGGGCGATTCGCTCAGGGTGCTCGGTCCGAGGCGGAGCGGCCGTCGCCCGCGTTTGGTTGTCCGCGTGGGCGGCGGCGGGATGTGAAGCGGCAGAATCCGCCGGCTCCCGTCGATCCAGACCGCGAATGCCGCGGGGGGTATAGGGGCTGACGATCTGGACCACCAGGCTGATACCGGCCAGGATCCCGATGACCGACAGGTACGGGGCCCCAAACAGCCATCTGCCCATCAGGCCCAGCACCGCCAGGCCGATGGTGTTGCCCAGGGAGACCCGTTCCTTGCGGGTTGCGCTGGTGAGTTTCCACCAGTCCTCCAGGCAGATCACCAATCCCACGGTCAGCCAGATGCCCTTGAGGTCGCCCTGTAATTCCTGCGGGGCCGCCGGCAGGACCGCCAGGGAGAACAGGATCATCAGCAGCGAGGCGATGAATCCCGTGGCCAGCCGCCGCAGCCAGCCGGATTCCTTCTCCAGCCGATAGAGCCAATGCCAGCGGGAGCGGAAGATGCCCACCGACGCGCCCAGGATGGACAAAAAGGCAAAGGCGGCCAGTCCGATGAATTCGTCGGCGCGGTGGCCGCTGATGATGCCCGTAGCCAGCGACATCACCAGCAGGGCCAGCAGGGCCAGGGTCTTGCGCTGGCGGGGCTCGATGGGATCCCGGGCCTGCTGCTCGGGATTGGCCAGCAGCCGCCAGGACCCCGTGCGCCGCCGGAATGATTCCACCTTGTCGGCCAGCATTTGCCAGGGGTCGCTATCGTTTTTTTCCGACCGTTGCAGGCGCTCTTCGCGCGGCGCGGTCGGCGTTTTGGGTGTCTCCCGCAGCCGGGCCGCCGCCTGCGCCGCCACCAGCGAGAGGGCCTCCGGGGAAAACTGCGATACGCTGTTGCGGACGTGCTCCGAGCCGAAGACCGCCTCGACCATCTCCTGAACGGTTTGATAGCGTTGGGCCGGGTCCTTGGTCAGGGCCCGCCGGATCGCGCCGGCGAAGGGCTCCTCGATGCCGGTCAGGTCCGGCTCGGCGGTGATGTGCTTCATGAGGATCTCGCCCGGCGAGGACCCGAAAAAGGGCACCTGGCCGGTCAGCATCTCATAGAGGATGATCCCCAGGGCGTAGATGTCGATGCAGCGGTCGTAGCAGCCCGAGCCGATCTCCGGGGCCATGTAGTGCACGGTCCCCACGGTGATGGTCTGGCCGCTGTGCACGCTGGGGCTCATGGCCTTGCTCAGGCCGTAGTCGCCGATCTTGACGTAGCCGTCCTCGTAAAAGATGTTGCTCGGCTTGAGGTCCCGGTGCACGATGCCGCATTCGTGCAGGAAGGACAGGCCCTTGGCGATCTCCCGCAGGAAGAAGGCCGTCTTCTGGGTTCCCAGTCCCTGGGGCGATTCCTTGAGCAGATCGGCCAGCGAGACCCCGGAGACGTACTCCATGATCACGAAAGGTCGGCCTTCCTGGTTGTATTTCACATCGAAGATCGTCACCAGATGGGGGCTTTTCAGGTTCATGCACTGCCGGATGCCGCGCAGCTCGATCTGTTCGTAGGTCTGCACGCATTTCAGGGCCACCTGGCGGCCGCTGTCGCTGACGGCGTAATACACCTCGCCGAACCCGCCCCGGCCGGCGGCCCGTTCGATGGTGTAGCCCTCCAGGGGCCGGTCCCCGTGTTTGTACTGGTATTCGAGCATCCTGGCTGATCCCCGCGTCACGTTCCGATTGACATCCCTTTCGACCTGTTCCATCCCACCGAGTCACCCCCTACGTCAGTTTGGTTATCACCAGGGACAGCGGCCCGATCCGCACTGGCTGATCCAGCGGCAGCGGCGCCTGGCGCGTCTGGTTGTGTCCGTTGACCTGGGCCGCCTGGCGGCTGCGGCAATAGATCCGCCCGCCCTGGAGCAGGAGGGCCACGTCTTCGTCCGTCTGGTCGGTACATATATGATTTTTGAGGCCGCATCCGATGAGGATCTCCCTATCGGCCAGGATGGCCTGGCGGATGTCCGGCCGGGGGAACCGGCCGCTCAGCAGGCACAGCACCGCCGTGCTGCTGGCGGGATTGCGGCGTTGAAATTTCATCTGGCAGCGGCCGGAAAGGGCGATCTGATCGCCGTCGAGCAGCAGCTTTTCCTGGGTCGGTTTCCGGTTGACCTGGATGGGGCTCCGGGCCCGCAGGAAGTAGTCGCCCTCGTTTCTCTCGATCTCGACCGAGGGCAGGTTCGGCTCGGCGATCACGGCCAGATCGACCGGCTCGGTCGAGCTGATCGGGCCCAGGGTGAACTGGTCGGACTGCACCACCAGGTAGCTGCCCACGCCGTCCACCTGCAGGCAGAACCGGCTCGGCAGTTGATACGCCGTCGGCCCGGCCCCCGCCGGCCGCTCGCTGGTCGGCTCGGCGGGTGACTCCGCCGCCGTTTGCCGGTCTGGTCCGGACTGACGGATGGGAGGATTCGCCGGCGGCCGAGCGCCGGCCACGCTCGAACCGTACGGATCGATCAGACCCAGCGGTCCGCATTGCAGGTTGTCCAGGGCGTCGGCGGCCTGCTGGGCCAGGCCGATGGCCTGCTCGATCCATTGGGCCCCCGGCAGCAGCAGCCGCAGTTGTCGCAGGCACTCCAGGGCCTCCCGCGGTTTTCCCCGGCGGATCTCCTGGGCGGCCCGACGGCACTGGCAGGTCATGCGGCTCAGATCCCGCAACTCCAGAAGCGAGGGCCCCAGCTGCTGCATGCGGCGCAGCAGCGTCCCGGCCAGATCGATCCGTCCCCGCTGCAATTCCTCCGAGGCGATCCGGGAGACCTGCCGTTCCAGTTGACCCTGCACGTCGGCCAGCCGCCGCTGGCGGCGCTGGGCGTCGCTGCACTGGGCCAGCGATTCCATCGCCGCGATCAGGTCCCCCCGCTCGCAGGCGTCCTGGATCTCCTGGGCGATCGTCTCCAGCAGGGCCCGCTGGGCCTGCACCTCGGCCTGGAGTTCCTTGCCCTTGTGTTCGATGAGGATGTCTTCGGTGAGCATCCCCTCGCCGGCGGACAGGCGTCCGTCCTCGATATGGCGGCGGGCCTCGGCCAGGTTCTTGGCCTTTTCCCGCTGGTTTCGCTGGCGTTGGAGGATCGCCTCGGCGGCGGCCGTCTGCAGCTCGGCGATCGCCGGCTGATTGCCCCCCAGCTGGCGGGCCTTGGCACCATCGGCGTGCGCCTGTTCGGGCCGGTCCTGGTCCAGGTGCATCCGGCCGCGCTGCAGGAGGGCGTCGGTCAGTTGCCCCATCAGGTCCTGGCCGCGGCGGTGGCGGCGGACGTCCGTCGCGGCCAGCAGATCGTAGGCCTCGTCCAGCCGGCCGTCGCGTAGGGCGGTTTCTGCTTGTTTCAGTTGCAGCATCAACACGACGATTCTCCCAGGCAAGCACGGTCCGGAGCGGCGTTTATCACATCGAAGATCACCGTCAGTCACGTTCACCATTCTACCAAAAATGCCTCGGGTCGGCAATTCGGGAAAGGCACGGGGGTGGCTACCCGGCGCCGCATCCGAATTCGGCGGCGGCGCCGGGGAAGTCCCCTACTCGCCGGCGGCGCGTCAGTTCTCCGGCGTGGGATCCTGGCGGGCCACCTGATATTCGTTTTCATCGGCGGGTGCCCCAAAGTGGGCGTCGATTTGGGCGAGCAGATCCTGTTCGTTGATCGTGTCCAGCGGGATCGTCTCGACGAATTTGCCTTCATGGGCCAGCACCCGTTCGGCCACGTCCAGGCGCTTCTTGATCTGGGCGATCAGCTTTTCCGTCTGGGCCAGCTTGCTGTTGTCCAGATGGAACTGGGCCCCGACCGAGGTGGCCTGCACCAGGCGATGCTGGCTTTCCAGGGACTTGATTTTTTCCGCCAGCAAAACCTTTTCGCTGCGGGTGCGCTCCAGCAGCTGCATAGCCGCCGTGAGCGATTTTTCCCGGGAGTCCAGCATTCGCTGCTTACTGGCCAGGATCACCTCGGCCTCCTTGAAGCGGTCGAAGCGCTGGGCCAGTTCGTCCCGGACGCGGTCCCGGCTGAAGTCACGGCCGCCGATCTGGTAGCTGGCCAGGTTCCGGGTCAGCATGGTTTTCAACTGGGTGATTTTCTCCTGCTCGGCCTCGATCCGGTTGCCCGAGTCGGCGATGTCGGCCTTGAGGGCGTTGATTTCCACCTCCTCCTCGGCGATCAGCCGGATATTGGTCTGCATCTCCGGGATGATATCCTCGAGCATATCCTGAGCCCGCTGCAGCTCGAACTCGATGGGCATCTTCTGCTGGAAGGCCCGCTGCACCGATTTGCCGGAGGTCTTGACGTAGCTGACCAGTTCGCTGCCGAAGATCAGCCCGCCCAGCAGGGCCACACCCAGCGTTACCAGCACCACTCGTTTTGTCCATTTGAGCACCATGATCATCTCCTTAACTCGAAACATGGTTGGAATTGTCCGTTTTACTACATGGGGTTTGTCGCAGTCTTCCGGGCGCGATTTCAGAGATTTCCGGTTTCTCGGCGATTTTGCCGATTATTTTTTCCGCCGCCGTCCGGCACGGCGAAATCAAAAGGCTGTCCAAAAGGCCAAAGGTGAACTATGATCGTAAGTCATTTATATGAAATATTTTATGATTTATTTTCCCAGAAAAGGCGTAGGAATAAGGCGGACGTGTTATAATCGGCGTCATGGCACCATTGCATTGTTGCCCCATTTAAAATAGGTTGCGATGGATTGCCGGGAGATTTTTTGTAACGGAAGTTTCCCGAAAGGACCTTACCTGACAGTACTTTACGTTCGATGATAACCTTGGGTGCTGCTTGGACAGACGGTGGGAGGAAATCCTCTCTTGCGGCCCAACATGGTACGGATCGGGGCGGCCGGCTCGATGGATTTTTTAGGAGCGTCTGACAAAATGAAGGCAATTGGTCCAACGTGGGCGGTTGAATGCCTCTGACGCTCATCATGTTAGAAGTTATAAGTTAATATATAATAAATAGTTAACAGGCGAATGCTGTTTTGGCTTCCTTGGTCCTGCACTCGGAGGTATGGAGTAACCTGATGTTGGCCATTCGGAGTAGATGTTTTGTAATCTTCCTGTTTGCAATCAGTTGCGCTCTTTCTGCCCCTCGGGCCGTAGCGGTATGCCCCCTGGGTGATCTCGACGGGGACTGCCAGGTCGACCTGGCGGACCTGCAGTTGCTGGTCGGATTTTGGCTGGATCCGGACTGCGCGGCGCCGGACTGCCCGGCGGATCTGATCGACGGCGCCGGCGTGGACCTGGGCGATTACGCGGTCCTGGCCGAGAATCTGCATCAAACGGGTGTCAGCATCGTCATCTCGGAATTCATGGCCGACAACGATGAATTCCTGTGGACCTATGTCAACGGCCGCCGCGATGATCCCGACTGGCTGGAGCTGTACAACCCGTCGGACGCCGCGGTGGACCTGGGCGGCTGCTACCTGACCGACAGCAGCGGCACGCTGGACCAATGGCCCTTTCCGGCCCATACCATCCTGCCGCCGGGGGGGTATCTGCTGGTGTTCGCCTCGGGCAAGGAGCAGCAGGACTATCCGGACAACTTTCCCTTCGTCGATGACCTGGGCACCCTGCACACCAATTTCAAGCTGGATAAGGAGGGGGACTACCTGGCCCTGGTGCTGCCGGACGGCCATACGGTGGAGTTCGTCTATCCGACGGATTACCCCGAGGTCGAACGGTATTTGCCGCAGCATGAAAACTGGTCCTACGGCCTGTCCCAGGACCTGTCCAGCCAGGGCTATTTCTTTCCGGCGACGCCGGGGGCGCCCAACGGCGAGCCGGTCCCCGATCCCACCCGCAATATCGTGATCAATGAGATCATGTATCATCCCTACCATTCGCAGGAGGGGATTATCACCCCGGAGCCGCTCGGCGAGGAATACATCGAGTTGTACAACCGGGGGATCCAGCCGGTGGATCTGGGCGGCTGGCGGATCGCCGACGGGGTGGATTTCATCATACCGGATGTGCCCGAGGCCGTCCTGGCGCCGGGCGGATACCTGGTGATCGCGGCGGACGCCGCGATCTTCGATCAGACCTACACGACGCCGCCGGGTACGGTGGTCTTCGGCGGCTGGACCGGTCATCTGAGCAACCGGGGGGAGGCCGTCGAGCTGGAGGACGAGCACGGGTTGAGCATGAACCGCGTCCGCTACGCCGACGAGGGCGACTGGTCCCGGCGGCAGCTCGGCCCGGTCGACCATCTGCATCGCGGTTGGCAGTGGCTAGACGATCACGACGGGGCGGGCAGGTCCCTGGAATTGATCAACGCCGCCCTGGCCAATCAGTACGGCCAGAACTGGGCCGCCAGCCAGCTCGCCGGCGGCACGCCGGGCGCGGCCAATTCGGCGGCGGCCGCCAACCTGGCGCCGATGATCCTGGATCTCGAGCAGACCCCTCTCATGCCCCGGTCGAATCAGGCGGTGACGGTCACGGCCCGGATTCGCGACGAGCAGCCGGCCGGTTTTACCGTTAAATTGTATTACCGCCTGGACAGCTCCGATTACGACGAGTCCGATCCGGCCGATCAGGATGTCTATCCCGTCTTCGAGCCGGCCAGCTACACCCAACTGGTCATGCGCGACGACGGCCTGCAAGACAACGGCCGAGCGGGCGACGGGGTGTACGGCGCCGTCATCCCGGCCCAGCCGGCCGGCGCGATCATCGAATTTTTCCTGGAGGCCTCGGATGGGGTCTTGACGCGGACCTGGCCGGCCCCGGCGGATGTGGATGGAACTGATCAGCAGGTGGTCAACTGCCTCTACCAGGTCTACGCCCCGGACGCCCTCTTCGATCCGCAGGCCCTCTGGCAGCCGGGCAGCCGGCCGGTCTACTGGCTGGTGATGACCAACCGCGAGCGGCTGCGGCTCAAGGATATCGGCAACGACGGCGATCCCTTCGCCGGCGAGGGCAATTCCAACGCCCAGATGAACGGGACCTTCATCCAGTGGGACGGCACCGACAGCCGCCTCCGCTACCTGGTGGGCATCCGCAACCGCGGCAACCGCAGCCGGGTGGACCCGCCCAACAACTACCGGGTCAATTTCCGCCATGACGAGACCTGGAAGGACGTCACGGCGATCAACATCAACAGCAAGTACGCCTTCAACCAGGTGTTCGCCAGCGCCCTGTGGCAGTGGGCGGGCCTGCCGGCGGCCGACGCCCGGCTGGTCCAGGTCCGGGTCAACGGCACGAACGAGGCGCTGGCCGATTCGGCCATGCAGGGCTCCTACGCGGCGATCGAGGCCTACGACAACGACTGGCCGGCCAATCACTATCCCGACGACGATAACGGCAACCTCTATCGCTGCACCTATTATCAGGAATACAACGGGGGGCCGCGCACCTATGCGGACCTGGAGCACAAGGGGGATCCTCCCTATCGGGATCCGGACGACTATCGCGACAACTACGACAAGCAGACCAACGACTCGGCGGACGACTGGAACGATCTGTTCGACCTGATCGACGCCCTGATGGACAGGAATTCCCCGGACCAGGAATATCTGGAAAACATTTCCCGGGAAATGAACCCGGCCCAGTGGCTGCGCTTCCTGGCGGTCGATGCCCTCAGCGGCAACCTGGAAGGGGGTCTGACCAGCGGCATCGGTGACGATTACGCGATGTACTGCGGCCTGGTCGATCCGCGGTTCCTGCTGCTGCCGCACGACATGGACACGGTGCTGGGCCAGGGGGACCACTCGCCGGATTACGACCGCAGCATCTTCATCTACGACGGCGACCAGATCGAGGGGCTGCACCGGCTCTTGAACGACGACGAACCGGTGCGGGGCTATTTCGGCCAGTACCTGGAACTCATCGAGTCCGTCTACGCGCCCGAGAGTTTCGATCCCCTGATCGATCGGGTGCTGGGCGGCCTGGTCTCGGCGAGCACCATCAGCCAGATAAAGCAGTTCGTCGTCCAGCGGATCCACGGCGCCGGCGGCATCCTGGACCAGGTCCCGCACGAGGACTTCTCGGTGACCAGCGACCTGCCGGCGGCCGGCGGCTATCTCAAGAGCTCCAATCCGATTCTGACCGGGAGCAGCCTGGCCGGCCAGGCGAACGTCGCCGAGGTGCTCTCCATCCAGGTCAACGGCCAGACGGTCCCCGACTGGTCGCAGAAAAACGGCACCTGGTCCCTGGCCGACGGCCCGGCGATCGAGCTGCAGCCGGGGATCAACCGCGTCGCCGTCGAGACCTTCGACGGCGCCGACGGCGGCGGTCGGCTTCTGCAGCGCCGGACGGTCGATGTCTGGTATGACGACGGCCTGGGCTCGACGGTGCCCAATCCGCTGACGGGCAGCAGTCTCACGCTGGACGCGGCCTCGGGCCCCTGGTTCGTCGACGGCAACCTGACGGTGCCGGCGGGATTTACCCTGAGTATCGAGCCGGGCACGACCGTCTATTTCGACCAGTCCGCGCGGCTGACGGTCAACGGCCGCCTGGCGGCCAACGGCGCCGAATACGCCCACATCCGCCTGACGGTGGACCCGGACTCGGCCGCCACCGCCTGGGGCGGCATTCTTTTTGACGGGACCACCGAGGACAACGTGCTGGCCTACGTGGACATGGAGTTTGCCTCGTCGGCGGGCAACTCCGTAAACTTGAGTTATTCCCGCTGCCTGCTGGATCACGTCACCTGGACGCAGACCGACAAGACCATCCTGGAGATCTCCCATTCCTCGGCGGTCGTGCGGTACTGCGAATTTCCCGACAACGCCGCCGGCCAGACCGTTTCCGGGCACTACCTGCTGGCGTCCGATCCCTACCTGCTGCTGGAGGGGAACATCTTCGGCGTGCATACGGGCAGCAAGCAGGACGTGCTGGATTTCAGCACCAGCGGCGCCGCGACGATGCCGCGGTTCATCAACAACGTGTTCCTGGGCGGCGGCGACGACGCCCTGGACCTGGACGGCACCAACGCCTACGTGGCCGGGAACCTCTTCATGAATTTCCACCGCAACTTCACGCCGACCGAGGGGGAATCCTACGGCGTGACCAGCGGCTACGACGGCGAGAGCTCCTCCAATCACGTGATCGTGCGCAACTGGTTTATCGACTGCGACACGGCGGCGCTGGTCAAGGACCGCTCCTGGATCCGCTTCGAGAACAACACGCTGGTCAACTGCCCGGTGGGGATCAATTTCAACGAGCCGCAGGAAGGGGACGTCGATCCCGGCCGCGGCGGCTGTCTCGACGGCAATATCTTCTGGAACGTACCGACGCCGCTGGCCCACTGGGTGCAGGATGACCCGGTCTGGGGCACCGCGGATATCACGGTGAACCGCTGCCTGCTGACCGGCTCGTGGCAATCCTTCGGCCGGGGAAATCTCGACGCCGATCCGCTGTTTGTTGATCCGGACGGCGGCGATTTTCGCCTGCGGGCGATGTCGCCGGCCCGCCGGACGGGCCCGAACGGCCTGGACATGGGCGCCGCCGTCGCCGCCGGCGCCACCGCGATGGTCAAAACCTGCCGGACCGAGGCGATCGTCACCGTCGCCGGCGGCGGCATCAGTCATTACGCCTATGCCGTCAACGATCCGGACGGCACCTGGAGCGCCGCGCGGCC
>JAFGFX010000186.1 GCA_016930855.1 Sedimentisphaerales bacterium
TCGCACCTCGCCAAGGCGCAGCGACCAGCGGGAGCGTCAAATAGCCAACCGCGCCCGCGTCGAACAATGGTGGCGGTGCCACCTCGCCCAAAGGCTGGAGGTTAAATGGGCGGGGTTTGGGGCAGAGCCCCAAGGGAAACGAAACGTCGCCGCAGGCGACACCGCATCCATATCAATAATGATACCCCCCTTTTTTCGACGTCCGTCCCTACGGGACGGAAGCATCTTTCCGGCACGATTTCCCGCCCCTAAAGGAGCGGGCTATTATCATGACGACCCGAGGGGTCGAATTTTACCCGGTGCGGATTCGGCTTTCAAGTGTAATGAAGTGTGACGCCTTAGGCCGCCGGCATGGCAGGGTATCGTATCGCACCTGTCATGGGGGATACGATACCCTGCCGCACATGTTCACGACCGGGCGGGCTGGCGATTATTTGTTCTCTGCTTCGCCGTCAGAGCGACTCGGAGTCGGACGATTCGTCTTTTTTCCGGGGCTCGTCGTCAGGTCGGATCACATCGTTTTGCGGGGGGGATTTTTTCTGGAGCAGTTGCTCCATCTGTTTTTGCATTTGGCGGATCTTCTCGTTGAGCTCCTCGATGGCCTTGTTGTGCTGTTCCCATTGTTCGAGCAGATCGGGGATCTTGAGCTGCGGGGTCTGGTACGGCGGCAGGGAGTACCGGTCCCGCCCCAGCGGGTTGTCCTGGTTGTTCGGCGGCCAGTTGAAGAAAAACTCGTAGGATCGGCGTTGGGACTGGCCCAGCACGTCCTTGACGGCATCCCGGTAGGCCCCGGGTAGCTTGTCGATGTCGCCGATGGTGGTGCGGTAGTGCTTGTTTTGCTTGAGGTCATGCACCTCGATCTCGGTGTCCTTCTCGCTGGAGCTGCCGTGGATGGTGATCTGCAGATCCTGGTCGCCGTCCTGAATGTGGTAGGTCTCCTGGCGTTGGAAGTATCGATGGAGGTCCTTCGGCAGATTCTCGAAGGGGATGGCCTGCCAGCCCGGATCGCCCGGGTTCATGCGGAAGATCCGGCGGGCAACCCGCGGGGCGGTGGATTCTGGTTCCCGGAAGGGATATTTCCATTCGCCCGTCTGCCGGTAGGATTCCAGGGTCAGGTCGATCGTGCGGCGCTCGCCTTCATGGATGATTTCCAGTTTGACGTTCGCGTTGACCCCGGCCTGCCGGATCCGGTCGACGAACTCATCGTATTGCCCGACCGGTTTGCCCTGGAAGGCGATGATGATGTCGTCCGGTTCGAGACCGGCCTTGTCGGCGGGGCTGTCGAGAAGGATATTGTAGATCAGCAGGCCCTGGTCTTCGGTCAGTCGCAGGTGCTTGCGCAGCAGGTTCGGCAGGGGATTCGGGTCCAGCCGCACGCCGATATAGGGACGCTGGCTTTCGCTCGCCGGTTCGTCGTCGGCCGCCTGGAGGCACACCGATCCGGCCAGCAGCAGCAGGGGCAAACCCAATGATATCCATTGTGACGATTTCATGGTTCGGTTCTCCTTGATAAGGGACCAAAGGAGTTGTCCTGTCAGTTCTACAGGTCTCCCGCGTAGGAGGCCTGGCGCACCGCTTTGGAGGAGGGCGTTTCGAGCAGGTACCGCGCTCCCTGCGGATCGGTATAGATATAGTAGTCGTAGCGACCGGCCCCGTCGCGCCGGGTCGGCGGGATCAGCTCGACGATTTTGCGTCCAACGGTTTGGTCGGCCGGCGGATCGGCAAGGGTCTCGTCCGGACCGGCCGCGGCCGTTCGCTCGCCTGCCTGCTGGTTCTCAGGCGGGACAAAGGCGTTTCGATGACCAGTTTGACCCCACCAGAGGAACAGGGAAAATCCCAGGAACAGCCCGGCCGCCAGGGTCGCCGCCGTTTGCAGCCAGGCCGGGTGAGCCGGCCGGCCGGGCAGGCCCTGCCGCAACAAGGCGAGTATCCGGGACCACGGCCGCGACGATCCGCGCCGGCCCTGCTGCTGGCCGGACAGGGCCCGCTGGTAGATGGTCTGGGCATCAGGCCCACCGGCGATCTCCTGCCGCAGGACGAGCTGGGCCTGCTCGTGCATCTGTTGATACTGCTGGAGGAGCTCCCGGGCGGCCGGGTTGCGCTGCAACTCCTGCTCGAGCAGCGTTTCTTCGGCCGGCGTGATCTCGCTGTCGAGATACTTGCCGATCAGGATTTCCAACATTTCCTGGTTCATGTTCTGGGTATCTTGTCCGTGGGTTTTCCGGTCAGTCGGTTCAACAACATCCGCCGGGCCCGCACCAGTCGGATCTGGACGGTCGTGGTCGGCAGATTCAGGATCTCGCCGATCTGGGCGTAGGTGAGATCCTGGGCATATTTCAACAGAAAGACCTCGCGGTATTTCTCCGGCAGCCACGACAAGGCCGCCAGGATCCGGCGATGTTGCTCCCGCTGGTCCGCCTGGACGGTCGGGTCGGCGGCCGGGTCGCCGGCGAGGCGTTCCAGGGTCTCGTCGGCCGCCAGCGGCCGGCGGAAGCGTTTTTGGCGCTGGGTCAGGGCGGCGTTGCGGGCCACGGTGGCCAGCCAGGGCTTGAAGCTTTCCGGATCCTTTACGCTGTGAATCTTGTCCAGCAGCAGCACACAGACGGTTTGCAGGGCGTCTTCGGCGTCCGCGGCGTTTCCTAAGATGCTGAACAGCAATGCTTTAAGCCACTGGGCGTTGGCCAGGAACAATTCTTCCAGCCCCCGGCGGTCTCCCCGTCGGGCCGCGCAAACCAACCCGGATTCGTTTCTCGGCGGTGGCGATGGGCCCATCATCGATCCTCTGCTGTCTTTCTATACTACAAGACACATCGGCCAAAAAATCCATACACAAAATGCGGCCGGGAGGGCTTTTTAGTCGTTTTGCGCGGGCCGCCGAAGGGTGCCGGCCGGCCGGGGATTCGTCCGATAACGAGGGCACGGTCGACCGTCCGGCAGGGCCGTCCGGCGGATTTCCCTTGACATTATATACGATGGCAATACGATGGGGTTGGTTCCAGTGAGGACAGGAATGAAGCCGTTTATCCTGAATCTGATTCGTGGTATTATCATTGCTCCGGGATGACCCCGCGGGGACGGCCCTTTTGCAGCCAGAGCCTCGGGGCGTTTGCTCCGGGGCATTTTTTTTCCGGCCGCCCTTTCGCAACCGACCGCCGGGCAGGACCCGCCCGCACCGGGGCGGTCACGAGAACGACCGGCGGCAGACCGGGGAACCGTCCGGGACCGGCCGGACTGATGGGATCAGGAACATGAAGAAAAGCACGACCAAACCGTCGGCGTCCAAACGTTCGCTGCTGATTTACGACACCACCCTGCGGGACGGCGCCCAGGCCGAGGGGGTCAGCTTCTCCCTGGAGGATAAGCTCCTGATCGCCGCCAAGCTGGACGAGTTGGGGCTGGACTATATCGAAGGCGGCTATCCCCTCAGCAACGCCAAGGATGAGGCCTTCTTCCGGGAGGTCCGCCATCTCAAGCTGATCCGCAGCAGGATCGCGGCCTTTGGCATGACCCGCCGCAAGGGCCGCAAGGCCGCCGAGGACGACGGCCTGCTGGCCCTCCAGCAGTCGCAGGCGCCGGTGGTGACGCTGGTCGGCAAGGCGTGGGACATGCAGGTGAAAAAGGTGTTGGCGGCCAGCGGGGAGGAAAATCTGCGGATGGTGGCCGAGTCCGTGGCCTTTTGCCGGCAGAAGGGCCAGGAGGTGATCTTCGACGCCGAGCACTTTTTCGACGGGTACAAGGCCAATCCGGTCTATGCCCTCAAGGTCCTGGCCGCCGCCGCGGACGCCGGCGCCGCGATCCTGGTGCTCTGCGACACCAACGGGGGCTGCCTGGAGCCGGACATCGAGCGGATCGTTTCCGAGGTTTTCCAGCAAACGACCGTCATGCTCGGCATTCACTGCCACAACGACGCCGGCCTGGCGGTCGCCAACAGCCTGGCGGCGGTGCGCGGCGGCGCCCGGCAGATCCAGGGGACGATGAACGGCCTGGGCGAGCGGGCCGGCAACGCCGATCTCTGCGCGGTCTTGCCCAACGTAATCCTGAAAATGGGCTATTCCTGCCGGGCCGGCAGGCATTTGAACAAGTTGACCGAGGCCTCGCGCTACGTGTACGAGATCGCCAATCTCAACCTGCCCTTGAGTCAGCCCTACGTGGGATTGTCCAGTTTCGCCCACAAGGGCGGCATGCATGTCCACGCCGTGGGCAAGACCAGCGCGTCCTATGAGCACATCCGTCCGGAGGCCGTCGGCAACTGCCGGCGGATCATCATCAGCGAATTGTCGGGCGCGTCCAACCTGCTGGCCAAGAGCGAGAAGCTGGCCCTGGTGAAGGACCCGGCCCTCGTCCGCAAGATCCTGCGGGAGGTCCAGGACCTGGAAAACCAGGGCTATCAGTTCGAGACCGCCGAGGCCAGTTTCGATCTGATCGTGCGGCGCCATCTGGGCCACTATCGCACCTTTTTCACGCTGGATCACTATCGAACGGTGATCCTCAAGAACCACCAGGCCGAACCGGTGACCGAGGCGATCGTGAAGATCCTGGTCAAGGATACGATGGAACATACGGTCGCTGAAGGGGATGGTCCGGTCAACGCCCTGGACGCCGCCCTGCGCAAGGCGGTGGAGCCGCATTTTCCCGCCATCCGCCAGGTGCAGCTGGTGGATTACCGGGTGCGGGTGGTCAACGCCCGGGCCGCCACGGCCGCCAAGGTGCGGGTGGTGATCGAAAGCCGCGACAAGCACCGGCACTGGGGCACGATCGGCGTCTCGGAGAACATCATCGACGCCTCCTGGCAGGCCCTTGTCGATAGCATTGAATACAAGCTGCTGTCGGAAGAGGACGGCCAGGTCGCCTCCTGAGCCGGCGCGACGATGGGCCGAGGCGGCGGGCGGGACGGGGGATTGTTGCCGGGGCGGTTTGGATCGCGCGGCTGTCAAACGCCGTCTGGAGGAAAAGGCCGATCGTGAATGCCGGGAACGTCGATATCCAGGGGCCGCTGGCCCGGCTGGCCCGATCGCCGTTTCGCCGCCGTTTCCGGTTGCGCCCTAAGGATCGCGACTATCTTGACTGCAAAGGCTGGACCGTGATCGAGCGGCACGCCCGCAATTTCATCGAGAAGCGCCTCGCCCCAATCCGACCGGCCAACGACGGCCGGCAGACCCCCTGGAAGAATCATCCGGTATTCGTGGCCCAGCACGCCACGGCGACCTGTTGCCGCACCTGTCTGCAGCGCTGGCACAAGATCCCCAAGGGCCGGGCCCTGAACCCGGCCGAGGTCGACTTTATCGTAAGACTGATCCTGGGCTGGCTGGCCCGGGCGGAAAGTCCCTGAAATGGGCCTACCAAAATTGGGCCAAGTTCGAGGACGGAATTTTCCTGTTTGATTTTATCGGAAAGACCGATAACCATAATCATGTCCTATAATGACCAAACCGGCGGGCAGGGGCGCAGAACCCGCCGGCCGGGTGAAAAAGTGTGCGGCTAACCATAGTTATTTGAGTGAGATAGCGCAAATGCCGAATTAATTCCTACACGCCCTCGGGCGAGTGAGAATTCCAGGCAGACTATATAAGGGAAAGGATTTGGGTATCATGCGTACCGTTCGTACCTTCGTGGTGGTTCCGTCGCTGCCCGAAAATTTGCAGCCGTTAAAGGAGATCGCCCACAACCTGTGGTGGAGCTGGGATCATGATGCCGTGGATTTGTTCCGACGGCTGGATAATTCGCTTTGGGAGAAGACCGGGCATAACCCGGTGAAGATGCTGGGCAATTTGTCCCAGGACCGCCTGGAAAAGGTCGGCCAGGACGATAGTTTTCTCGCCCATCTGGATCGCGTCGTCAAGAAGCTGGACGCCTATATGCGCTGCCCCCGCTGGTATGATTCCATCGATCATTCCCAGGAACCGGGCACGATCGCCTACTTCAGCGCCGAGTTCGGCCTGCACGAATCCCTGCCGATCTACTCGGGCGGCCTGGGGATCCTGGCCGGCGACCACCTCAAGAGCGCTTCGGACCTGGGGCTGCCCCTGGTGGGCGTGGGGCTCTTGTACCGGCAGGGGTATTTTCAGCAATACCTCAACGCCGACGGCTGGCAGCAGGAGCTGTATCCCGACAACGATTTCTACAACCTTCCCGTCACGTTGATGATGCGGGAGGACGGCCGGCCCATCCGTTTCCATATCCAGATTTCCGGGCGGGACGTGGTGGTGCAGATCTGGAAGGTGCAGGTCGGGCGGGTGGAGCTGTATCTGCTGGATACCAACCTGCGCTGCAACCGGATCGAGGACCGCCAGATCACCTCCCTGCTCTACGGCGGCGACAACGACATGCGGATCCGGCAGGAAATCCTGCTGGGCATCGGGGGCCTGACCGCCCTGAAGACCCTGGGGATCGAGCCGTCGGTCTGCCACATGAACGAGGGGCACGCGGCCTTTTTGTCCCTGGAGCGGATCCGGCGGGTGATGCAGGAACGCCAGGTCGGTTTTGCCGAGGCCCGCGAGGCGACGGTCAGCGGCAACGTGTTCACCACGCATACGCCCGTGCCGGCCGGCCACGATCGGTTTGCGACGGAGATGATGCAGAAGTACTTCGAGGACTACATCAAACAGCTGGGGATCGGGTTCGAGGACTTGATGGGCCTGGGCCGCGACAACCCGACCAACAAGAACGAGCCGTTCTGCATGACCCATTTGGCGCTGCGGCTCTCGAGCCAGCGGAACGCGGTCAGCCAGTTGCACGGGGAGGTCTCCCGGCGCCTCTGCCAGAACGTCTGGCCCGGCGTGCCGGTCGATGAGGTGCCGATCACCTCCATCACCAACGGCATCCATGTCCGCAGCTGGATCTCCCGGGAGATGGCCGAGCTGTTCGACCGGTACCTGGGTCCGGGCTGGAGCGATCGGCCCTCCCACGCCGCCGTCTGGACGCGGATCGAACAGATCCCGGACGAGGAGCTCTGGCGGACGCACGAGCGCCGGCGGGAACGGCTGGTGGCCTTTGCCCGCCGCCGGCTGCGGGCCCACATGCAGAGCCGGGGGGCCAGTCCCCTCGAGATCCAGGCCGCCGACGAGGTGCTCGATCCCGAGGCGCTGACCATCGGCTTCGCCCGGCGGTTCGCCACCTACAAGCGGGGCACCCTGTTGTTCCAGGACCTGGAACGTCTCAAATCGATTCTCAACCAGAAGGACCGGCCGGTGCAGATCCTCTACGCCGGCAAGGCCCATCCGCGGGACACCGAGGGCAAGGAGCTGGTCCGCAAGATCATCCATCTGGCGCGGGACGAATCCATCCGCCGGCGGATCGTGTTCCTGGAGAACTACGATATCAACGTCGCCCGCTACATGGTCCAGGGCGTGGATGTCTGGCTGAACAATCCCCGCCGGGGCATGGAGGCCTCCGGGACCAGCGGCATGAAGATCCTGGCCAACGGCGGATTGAACATGAGCATCCTGGACGGCTGGTGGTGCGAGGGCTTCGATCACGACACCGGCTGGGCGATCGGCCAGGGCGAAAGCTACCAGGATACGGAGTATCAGAACGAAGTGGAGTCGCACGCGATTTACGATCTGCTGGAAAAGAACGTGATTCCGCTGTTTTACAACCGCGGCTCGGATCGGCTGCCCCGGGGCTGGCTGGAGATGATGAAGCATTCCATGCGCAAGCTCAGCAGCCACTTTTCCACCTCCCGGATGGTCGCCGAGTACGCCCAGACGTTCTACCTGCCCTCGGCGATGCGCTACGAATCGTTCCTGGAGAACAACCTGGAGCGGGCCCGGAACCTGGCGCATTGGAAGGAAGGCATCCGGGACCGCTGGTCGGAAATCAACATCGGCAAGGTGGACCTGGTCACCTCCCGGCCGGAGCTGCAGGTCGGCGGCAAGCTGGAGGTCCGCTGCCAGGTGCACCTGGGCAGCATCAGCCCCCAGGACGTCACGCTGGAATTGTATTTCGGTCCGGTGGACAGCGAGGGCAGCATCTGTGCCGCCGAGGCGGTGCCCATGGAGCATATCGGCATCGGCAGCGACGACTTCCAGATCTTCAAGGGCTACATCCCCTGCCGGCTCAGCGGCCAGTGCGGCTTTACCGTGCGGGTGGTGCCCTACCACCCCGACATGGTCAGCATGTACGACGCCGGCCTGATCCGCTGGGACGAGGTGCCCGACGAGGTCAAGAAAGAGGAAAAGGTCCTGGAGCCGGTCTCCGCCCAGACGTGACGGCCGCCCTCGAGACATCCGGCGGGTTGTGAACCTGCCGGCGGGAATCCTGCCGCCCAAGACCGTTTGCCTGCCTTGGCATCAGGAGCTTTCCCAGTGATATCGCCGGTGCGTTAGGCCAGGAAACGGCTACATCTGCGTTTCCGGCTGATTCAGGTGCTCGTAGATCCGCGCCAGGGCCTGGGTGCCCTGGCGGCCGAGGCCGTGGGCCTGGGCGGCGGTGAACAACTGCCGGGCCAGGGCCGCCCCCGGCAGGCAGGTCTGCAACCGGCCGGCCAGTTCCATCCCCAGGCGCAGATCCTTGCTCAACAGGTCGATCATGAAACCGGGGGCGAAATCCCGCCGCAGGATCTTCGGGCCCAGGTTCGCCAGCGACCAGGAGCCGCCGGCGCCGCGGGAGACCACCTCGATCATGGTCTTCGGATCCAGGCCGGCCCGGCGGGCCAGCGTGATGCCCTCGCAGCAGGCCAGCAGGTGCAGCGCGCAGAACAGTTGGTTGCACGCCTTGCAGGTCTGGCCCATCCCCACCGCCCCGACGTGCACGACGGTCGAGCCCAGCACCTCCAGCAGGCCCCGGCAGCGTTCGAACACCTCCTTGTCCCCGCCGACCATGATGGCCAGCGTCCCGGCCTTCGCCCCGACGTCCCCGCCGGAGACCGGGGCGTCCAGATAGCGGCTGCCGCGCTGGCGTTTCAGGCGCCGGGCGAATTCGCGCGTGGCGTCCGGGCTGATGGTGGAATTGTCGATGACGACCAGCGACTCTGACGCCTCCTGCGCGATGCCGTGGTCCCCGAAGATCACCTCCTCCACGTCGCCGGTGTCCGGCACGTTGATAAAGACCACCGCCGCCGCCCGCGTCACCGCCGCGGCGTGGTCCAGCGCCGTCGCCCCGGCCTTGACCAGGGGGGCGCACTTTTCCGGCGAGCGGTTGTGGACATACAGCGCGTGGCCGGCCTTGAGCAGGTTGTGCGCCATGGGCCGGCCCATGATCCCCATCCCGATATAGCCGATGTTCATAATTGTTTGGCCCTCAATCGGTTGCCGTCGGCTGGTCCGTCCGGACGGTGTTTTCCAGCCGGCCGATCCCTTCGATCTCCACGGCGATCGTGTCGCCGGAACGCAGGAAAACGGGGGGCCTCCGCGCCGCCCCCACGCCCGGCGGCGTCCCGGTGAAGATCAGCGTCCCCGGCAGCAGGGTGAAATTGTGCGAGAGGGTGCTGACGATCTGGGGCACCGAGAAGATCAGGTCCGCCGTGGTCGAATCCTGCATGAGTTGGCCGTTGCGAAACGAGCGGATCCGCAGGTTGCCGGGATCCAGCTCGGTTTCCAGCACCGGCCCCGTCGGCGCGAAGGTGTCGAACGATTTGGACCGGGCCCACTGCCTGTCGATCCGTTTCTGGCAGTCCCGCGCCGTCACGTCGTTGCCGCAGGTATAGCCCAGGATGTAGTTCGGCGCCTCGTTGAGCGATACCCGGCGCGCCGTCTTCTTGATCACGATGACCAGCTCCGCCTCGTAGTCCACCTCGTCCGGCGCCGCCTGCGGCAGGAGAATCGGACAGCGGTGGGCCGTCAGGCTGGTGGTGGCCTTGATGAAGATGAGCGGCGCCTTGGGGATCGCCGCGTCGGTTTCCCGGGCGTGCTCGCGGTAGTTCAGGCCCAGGGCGAAGATGTTCGGCGGGATCACCGGCGGCAGGAGGTATTGGATCTGCTCGGGCCGAAGGATCTGGCCGGTCGTTTCGAGTTGGCCGAACAGATCGCCCCGGAGCCGCTCGATGGTCCCGTCGTCTTGCAGGACGCCGGCCAGCGGCTCGTTTTGTGTCGTGAGAAAACGGATAATCTTCATAATGTCGTCTCCTGCGGGTCTGCGGATCGTGGCGGTATGTCGTCAGGGAACGTGGGGAAAATTCTCATCGAGGCTGGATTCCGCCAGCTCGACCAGGAATCGGCTGATCCGTTCACAGACCAGGTTGAGATATTGCCTGCCCTTTTGGGCCGAGGCCGCCGCGGGATCGCCGGCGGCACAGTGGTCGTTCAGGCGCGAGAACCGGCGGCTGGTCTTGACCCAGCCCTGTTGCAGGGCCTCCAGGCGAAACGGCCGCGGCCGGCCGCGGCCGGCGTGTTCGGCTTCCACCAGCTCGGCGTACAGCGCCAGGGCGACCGAGGTCTCGAA
>JAFGFX010000187.1 GCA_016930855.1 Sedimentisphaerales bacterium
GCGTGGTCATGTCGATCTGCATGAGGCCGGAAGCCACCGCGGTGAAGACGAACATGTCCTGATCGTTCGGCCAGTCGATCCGGCCGGTCTGGCTGGTTGATCCATCCGCAGCGAAGACCAGGACGGCTGCCTCGGCCAGCGAATTGCCGAAGTCGTCGACGGCGCTGGTCTCCTGCGTGAGTTCCTGCAGTTTCAGGGTGTAACTGCCGGTGCTTCGGCGGAAGGCGTCGGCCCGGATATAGTACTGGCTGCCCGCCTCCATGGTAAAGACGATGCGGGCGTCGGTCCCCTCGCCGGAGTCGTCGTCCTCGGCGAGCCGATGTCCCCGGCTGTCGTACAGGTACAGGTAGGAATCCAGCTCGGAGCCCGGTGTGGTCATGTCGATCTGCAGTTGGCCGTCCGCGGGCGCGGTGAACACGAACATGTCCTTGTCGCGGCGGCCGTCGATCTGGCTCTGGACGACGGCGCTGAGATCGTCGTCCAGCGTGAGGACCTGTGCGGTCCGGAAACTGTCCCCGATGTCATCCGTCATTGCCGACCAGCCAGACGACGACAACATGACCCGGCATTCCAAGGGCTCCAGCACCAAGGACGCCTTGCCTGCTCTCGCTGTGTTTCGGATTCGACTGGCCGTTGCGAACTTGCGCCTCATCGAACATGACTCCTTCTCGAAGGCCGCCCCCTACCGCCTTGGAGTATGGAATTAGGCTGCTCGGTCTTTCCGGCCCCCCGCCGGAGATGACCCCCTTTACCTGGTTGTTGGACATCCGGGCCGCCATCCGCACGCCGCTTTACCTAATTGTATCCTACCGGCCCGTTTAGGCAAATGGCATATGCTGTCAGGACGTCTGAAAAATGTTGCCGATGGTCCAGGCCGGGCGGTTCGGCGCCCAGGGACCCGTTGTTTCCGGCGGCATAAGGGATATTCCCTCTTTTGAGCATTGCAGCCGTGCTGCCGTGCTGCCGTGCTGCCGTGCAGCCGTGCAGCCGTCGCGAAGGAGCGGGGTATCAAACGCCCGGGGCTACTGGTCATACCTTAAGCCCTCTCGCCCGGGCCCAGACCGCTCAGAAGCACCCACAACAGCGGCCATCCACCTGGAAACCAAAGGGACCCGGAGCCTTAAAAAAATCACAAATACATTATTCACAAATAGTTATGAACCAGGATCTCTCCCCAGATAGTTCGTGACAAATCGATAGGATTTTGATATTATGGAGTTTATAGAGACCATTCAAGCCAGTTTCGGCCGTCTGATACGGGAGAACCCAAGGGATTAAGTACGCAAGGACGCCCTGAGGCTCGATCTTGACCGCCAATGAAAGCTCGTGCCAAAGCGTGCAGAGATGCCGTTTAGGAAGTTAAGGGGAAATGTCAGAACAGCAGGTTTCCGGGCAGAAATGATTTTGGGAGGATTCATGGTATGAACAGTGAAAGCCGGTTCGACAGTCTGGTCTCTGAACCGCGATCTATTCATCCTTTCTTCGTTGTTTGTTTTATGGGAATCGGTTTACTTGCGAGTTGGGCGTCGGCGAAAACGGTACTTACCAGCGAAGGTGCCGAGATTGCCTTTGAATTGCTCGGGGTGGCGGAGGCGCAGCTTCGCGTTGAGGACCGAGAGAACACACTGCTGGATCTGGGAGGGTTGCCGCTGGGGGGAGAGTCGGGCGATCCCTTGCTGCCCTATTCCAAGGTCCGGGTCCTGCTGCCGGCGAATGCCGACCTGGAATCCGTGCGGGTCGCGTTGGTCCGGGGCGATTGGCAGGAGTTGCCCGACAGATATGACCTCGCCCCGGCCCCGCCGGCGGTGACGTGGGACGAGCATAAGCCGCTGATCGACTGGGGCGGCAAGGACCCGGCGCGAATTATCGCCGGTCGGGATATGGCCATTTACGGCCAGGATGCGTTTTTCCCGGAGCAGACGATCCGCATTGAATCCGTGGGCCAATACCGGAATTGGAAGCTGGCGGAGGTGATCATCCAGCGGGCGGTTTACAATCCCGTACAAAAGCGGCTGCGGATACTGAAACAGACAGGGGTAAACGTTACGACATCCGTAATGGGAAATGGTATTGATCGGCAGGCGGCAGGTCGGGCCGGACTGATCGACCGGGGCGGAAGGGGGAAATTTGCCCGGGAACTGCTGTCTGCCTGCGTGAATGCCGAGGATGCCGCGACTGAAGCCGCCCCCGTTAAGGATCCGGATGCTCCGGTATCGGATTATGTGATCATTACCACCAACGAGATTCGCAATACCAGTACCGCCCTGGCGGAATTTATCACCTGCCGCCAGGCGTGCGGCAATGCCGTGCGGGTGGTGACGGAAGCAGAGACGGCGGATGATACGCATTATGCTTCAGGCACAACGACGGATGAACGGGCGCTGAATATCCGCTCCTGGTTGCAGTCCCGCTGGTCCGCGGGGGGAATTGAGTACGTCCTGTTGATCGGCAATCCCCATCCCACGGAGTTTACTCCTGCTACTTCCGTTCCCATGAAGATGTGCCATCCACAAACTATCTGGCCAACCTATCCTGATACTCCGTCAGATATGTTTTATGCCGAATTGAGCGGCAACTGGGACAAGGACGGCGACAATATATTTGGTGAGTATTACGGAGACTTTGGTTCCGGCGGTGCGGACCGCTATTGTGAGCTTCACGTGGGTCGGATTCCATTCTACGGCAAGTACGCCGACCTGGATTCGATATTGCGCAAGATCGTTCTCTATTGCGGTGAACCCGGCGACCGCGCCTGGCGGAA
>JAFGFX010000188.1 GCA_016930855.1 Sedimentisphaerales bacterium
CGGCCGTCGGCGATGCGCTTATGCAATAGTATCGGCAAAATCGCGTGCCGAATCAGTCAGCAGCGCGGGAAATATGGCCGAAAAAGGCCCGAAGAGGCTGTCTGATGGTGCTAGACGGAAGGGTTACCTGTTCTTAGACGCCCCAAGAACGGCGAACTAGGGCGGGCAATCCTCCAGCCAGTGTTCCAGCAGGAGCTGCAGGTCGCCCAGATCGATATCCCCGTCGTCGTCGATATCGGCGACACGGTGCATGGGGCTGGAGAGCCACTGGCTCGCCAGGACGGCGTAATCGGCCATATCCACCAGATCGCGGGCGTCCAGATTGGCGGCCCGGCAGGGCGACGCCGCCTCGGTAATGGTCACGGTCACGGCCGAGGACTCGCTGCGGCTGTAGGGATTCTGGCTGATGGTGTAGAGCGGGCTGTGATCGCCGACGGCCCCGACACAGCGGACGGCGAAGGAGGCGGTTTCGCCCTGGCCGGCCTTCAGGTTGGCGGTGACGGCCGCCGGCTGCCGGTCGGCGTACAGGGGGGCTCCTTGTTGAGCCGTCTCGGGCAGCAGGCCGGCGTAGGTGCCCGGTTCGGCCAGCAGGGCCCGGATCATGATGTTGCCGCAGAATTCGCAGAACTCCGGGAACCAGAAGCAGAACTGGCAGTAGTCTTCCAGGGCGAACCAGCCCTGGTCGGGCAGGTAGCCCCAGGTATTGCGTTCCAGCTGGCCGTCCATGTCGAAGCCGACCTGATTGTTCTGGCCGGTCAGGATCTGCCGCCAGCCGATGTAAAAGCTGCCGTCGGTAATAACGATATTCTGATCGGATAGATCGACGTCGAACCAGGCGACCTGGGGGATGGCCGTTTCCGGATGCCCGTCGCTGGCGCTGCCGGTACGGGAGGGGACGACCGGATCGACGACGCGGGGGGCCATCAATTCCGTTCCGGGTTTACCCGCCGAACCGTTGTCATCCCAGACGTGCAGCTCAAAGGGGTAGGTGGTCTCGTCATAGACGTAGAAGCGGGCGGTTTGCAGCCGGGCGGGATACTGCTGGGGTTTGATCTTGGCGGCGATATACCCCTGGGCATCGCCGATATCGCCGTAGCTTTCGGCGGTGCCGTTGTCGTAAACCCGCTGCCGCGACGGATTGGCGGCCGGATAGATCCCGGCCGGCGGGCATTCGGCCTCCAGGCAGTCCACGCGGGTGGTCACATCCAGCAGGGACGACTTGGCGGCGCTGACCGGACCGGCGGGCTCGAGCAGTTGGCTGCTGAGCCGGCCCCAGGGGACCAGCCAGGTCAGCAGCGAGCTAGTCTGGTGGTTGTCCGAATCGCCGGCGGTGACCTCCAACCGCCAGTCACCGGAATCGGTGATGGTCAAGTTGGGCTCGCTGACAAAGACGCCGCCGTCATAGGCGGCCGATTCCGCCAGGACGACGCGGTCGTCGGGCAGGTTGGTGAGTTTGACCTGCACCTGCGGGATCTCCTGCTGATCGGTCGCCTCGATCCGGATCACCTCCAGGGTGTCGCCGTAACCGGCCTGGCGGCAGTCCTGCCATTGGCCGTTAATCAGGCAGTCCACGGTGCCCAGGAACGGGACGTTGGGATCCAGGATGGTCAGCGTGATGGTGTCCTCGGCCGGATCGACGTCGAGGGAGGATTCAGCGCGGACGCGGATACGGTAGCGGCCGGGTTTACCGGGCACGATCTGCCAGTGAGCCGTACCGCCCGTGACACCGGAAGAAATCAGGACCTCCAGGGAGGGCGGAAATTCGCCGCCGGCCCCATCCAGGCTGAAGAGCTGATCCTCCATGGCCTCGGTGACCTGGAAGGCGATCCGGCCGGCGCCGCTGGCGACGGCGTCCTCCAGGGCCGCCTTGACGGCCGGATACCGCCAGCCCGCTTGGCCGGCGGCAAAGGAGGCGATTGGATTGATCAGGTTGGAGAAGGGAGCATCCTCGGCATTAAACAACGTCAAGGCACCGGTGCCGGCGTCGTAGGACGGATCGACCAGCCGGACCTGTCCGACGGCCTCGGCGCCGGCGTCCCGGACGTACAGGAAGAGTCGGGCCGTGTCGATCTGGCTGTCCGGCGACAGGTCGGAGATGTCGAACCGCAGATAGTACCGATGGACGCTGTCCTGTTCCGGCCCGATCTGGTAGTCGATTAAGACCTCGAACTCGTTGAAGGTCAGCCAGTCGTTGGCCCCGACGTTCTGGGAGCGCAGCAGGAGATAGTTGGTCTGGCCGCCGGCAATATCGGCCAGGATCGTGGGATTCTGGCTGATGAACCAGCTGTCCGGCGGGGGCGTGGCCCCGCCGCCGCCATCGGCGGGGATGATCGTATCGACCAGGTGCAGCATGTCGCCGGTGGCGTTGGAGGTGTAGACCGACCAGGCGGCGTTGGGATTATCCATATGGAGGACAAGGTAGTGGGCCAGGCGGACCTTGAGGGTCTGGATGCTGCCGGCGGGGATCTCGAAGGAATAGAGCTTTTGGGCGTCTGCGCCGATGGCGCCGATGGCGTTTTCGGGCTCCAGGTCGCCGGTGCTGTATTCGCTGGGGTATTCGGCCCCGACGGGCGCGGCGGCGGGCGCGACGAAGGAACTGTAGGTGTCGTCCAGCGTTTCGCGGACGCACAGGGCGTCGAAGTCCGGCGGATAGGCGGTATCCCCATCCCAGCTTGGTGCGGTTGGCGGCGTCGCTGGGTCCGGACCAGGCGCCTTGACGGATTCGCCGGTGTCCTTCTGGTGGATGGTCAACACGGCCGCCAGCGGCGCGGCACCGGCGTCCAGGTGAAAGATCCGGTCCTCGTTGTGCTGGCGGATCTGCAGGGTGAGACGATCCTGGCCGGCCTGCAGGGCCTCGGCGACGGCTGTCTTGAGATTGACGCTAAGAGACTGGACCGTATCGGCGGCGAAGGTCTTAATGGGATTGATCAGGTTGGTATAGGTGGGCGGCTCGGCGAGGTAGAGCGATTCGGCCGCGTCGGCGGGGCCGGCGGCCGGATCGGCCAGGTAGATCTCTCCCAAACCGCCGGCGGCGGCCTGGTTCAGGGTCAATTCCAGGTAGGCGGCGGTGACCTGGGCTGCCGGGTCGACGCCGGCCAGGTCGAACTGCACGGTATAGCGGTGGACCTGGTCGTTGTCGGGATCGAGCTGGTAATCCACCAGCACCTGCAGATCGTTGAAGGTCAGCCAGTCTTCCGGCCCGACGTCGTGCGAGCTCAGCAGCAGGTAGTTCATCTGACCGGGCTGTAGGTCCGCCAGGATGTCGGGGTCCTGACTGACGAACCAGCAGTCGGGCGGTGCCGGGGTTCCGCCGCCGCCATCCTCGGGCTGGCAGTCGCCGACTAAATGCAGCGGCTCGCCGGCGGCGTTGGAGGTGTACAGGTACCAGCCGGAGCCGGGCCAATCGAGCTGGAGGACCAGATAATGTTCCAGCCGGACTTGCAGGGATTCGATCGAGCCGGCCGGCAGGAAGAAGGAATACAGCTTCTGGGCGTCTGCGCCGATGGCGCCGATGCCGTCGAGCGGTTCCAGGTCGCCGGAGTCATAACTGGTGGGCATGGTGGAGCCGACCTCGGCGGCCAACGGGGATGGGATCTTGCTGTAGGCGTCGAGCGAGATATCCCGGCTCGTCTGGACGTCGAAGGTCCGGCCGGCGACGGTCTGGATGGTCAAGCCGCTGAGGATGCCCAGGTCGGCCGGGTTGGCGTCCAGCGTGGCCAGGTCGGTCTGGCCGGTGATCAACTGGTACTCTGCCGTCTCGCCGGGCGTATCCGGGCCGAATTCGGCGATGGCCTGGACCGTGCCGCAGCCGGACTGGCCGTAGCATGACACGAGGGCCTCCAGCGGGAACGGCTGATCCACGTAGAACATCCGGGAGACATTCGGATCGGTGATTGTCAGCCGCAGTTCGGACGGCTGGACCGGCAGGTTGTCGAGCGCCCGTTCCAGGTTGATCCGCCCCCAGCCGTAGATATTGTCCCAGCCGATATCACCCAGGTCGTCGGCGTTGTCCTGGAGGACGGATCGAATCTGGGCGGGGCTCAGATAGGGATTCTTTTCCAGCAGCAGGGCGGCCGCGCCGGCAACGTGGGGGGTGGCCATGGAGGTGCCCACCGCCCGGATGTAGCGGGTGCCGTCCACCACGAACAGCGGATCGTAGCATTCATCCAGCAGGTAATACAGGCAGTACAGCGGATCGTTGGCCACCGCGGTGCTGTAGGTGGAGATGATCTCGGGGAAATTGGTACCACCGGTGTAGCCGTCGCCGCCGGGGGCGACCAGGTCCAGTTCGGCACCGCCGTTGGTGTAGGAGGCGTAGTGATCGTTCTTATCCACCGCGCCGACGGCGATCGCCTGGGAGGCGCAGGCGGGCGCGACGAGGGCGTTGTGGTTTTCGTCGTTGCCGGAGGCGCAGACGACCACGACCCCGGCCGCCACGGCCTCGTTGACCGCCTGGGCCATGTCGTTCAGGTCGCAGGTATCGGCGTACTGGCCCTCGCCGAGGCTCAGGCTGATCACGTCGGCGCCCTGGGCGACGGCCCACTGGATGCCCAGGATCACGTCCGAGGCGAAGCCGGAGCCCTGGAAGTCCAGGACCTTGGCCGCCATGAGCGAGACGTCGTAGCTGACGCCCCGGTAGACCGGTCCAGTCGAGGCGATGATCCCGGCGCAGTGGGTGCCGTGGCCGTTGTCGTCCATGGCGTCGGCGACGTCGCTGGTGAAGTCATACTGGGCGACGACCTTGTTCTGCAGATCGGGGTGGTTGTAATCGACGCCGGTATCGACCACGCAGATGGTGACACCCTGGCCGGTGATGGCGTTGTTCCAGGCGTAATCGGCGTGGATCTGGGGGATGGAGTCCTCCAGCAGGGCATGGACGGGGGTATCCCGGTAGAATCGTTTCAGGCCGGGAAGCTGGGCCAGTTGATCGGCAGACTCCGCCGGCATCTCCACTACGATGCGGTTCTTCCATTTGCCATAGTTGTGAATGATGCGGCCGTTCAGGATGGATACCATCTCGTCCAATTGGCGCTGGCGGGCCAGGATCCGGCCTCGGACCAACGTTTGGGAGAACCACTCCGGTTCATCCAGCTCGACGATCAGCCGCTCGGTCTTTCTCGCCGGGGCGCCGGCCGGATTCGCCTGGTTCCGGACGTCCTCGGCAAAGCGGTCCGCCGGCAGGGCCGGCAGTTCCGGCCGTTCGCCCCGCAGCAGGGCGAACAGGCTCCGCGCCGACGAGTTGCCCTGGTAGCGGACGATCCCGTCGGCATCGACAAAGACCACCGCAGGTGTCCGGTTGATGCGGTATTGCTCGGCGACACGGCCGGTCGGATCGGGCAGAATGGTCAGCTCTCCTGCCGGCAGATCCGCGCGGGCTTTCAATTCGGCGGCGGTCTGCCGCACGGCGACAAACCAGATGGCTATCGGCGATCCGCCGGTCAACTGTACGGGGTTTTCCAGGGCGGATAGGACCTTTTGGCAGTGATCGCAGTCCAGCGAGCCGAAGATCAGCAGCCGATCCTGGGAGGGCTCAGCCGCCAGGTGATAGGAAAGCCCGTCCAGGCCCGTCAGGGTGAAATCGGGCGCCGTCTGGCCGGGCAGAACCGCCCAAACGCTGCCGGGCATAACCAGGACCGCCAAGACCAGGCCGATGGCAAGACCCGTCCAGAAGGGAATTCCTCGAGATGACCGGCAAATCCAGTTCATGTCTCCTCCGGACGCTGGCCCCGCGTTATTGGCCGGCTCGCCCCGCTGTCCGGCCAATATCTGGATCGAATCGCACCTGGATGACAGCCGGCCGCTCAGTCTGGCCACAGGGCGTCGGAGCATATAAAGCCTTGCGGGTTAGCCTGTTACAATATTATATCTATCTTTCGACCGTTTTACAAGTGCGATTCAGTATAAATACCTGAGTTTGCATATGCTTATCGTCGGGGAAAATATACCGAAAAGTAGTATTCTCCCCCGGAGGGATAGGGACATTCGGGACTGATGGCCGAGGAATTCCCTAAGAGGCGGGCAGGCGGATGCAGAATTGGGTGCCCTCGCCCGGCGTGCTGGTTACCGAGATAGCGCCGCCGTGGGCCTCGATCAGGTCCTTGCAAATCGCCAGGCCCAGGCCGGTGCCCCGCCGATCGATATCTTCCTGTTGGGTCTTGGTGGAGAAGAAGGGCTCGAAGACGTGGTCCAGATGATCCGGATCGATCCCGCAGCCGGTATCGCTGATACGGATGAGGATCTGGTTCTCGGATTCGGCCCTTGCTTCGATTTCCAGGCGGCCGCCGGCGTCCTGCATGGCCTGGCGGGCGTTGATGATCAGGTTTAAGAGGACCTGCTCCAACTGGCAGGGCACCACCCGGCAGGTCAACTCCGGCGGGATGTCGATGTGGACCTCGATCTGGTCCTTGCGCAGGTTGCGGCCCAGGCAGACAAAGCACTCCTTGACTAGTTTATCCAGTTGGACTGGCTGTTTTTCCTGGGAGTGGTTTCGCAGCAGGCCCAGCATGCCGTTGATGATCAGCGCGGCCTGGTTGCAGTGGTGGATGGTTTTTTCGAGGGCCTTCCGCATGGCGGCCACGTCGTCCGGCCGGGCGAGCGCCTGCTCGGCGTAGTTCGACATGAGCATCAAGATGTTGTTGAACTCGTGGGCCACCTGGGCGGTGGTGGTGCCGACCAGGGCCAGCCGGTGGGTCGCCTCGATCTGGTCTTGCAGCCGCTGGAGCCGGGATTCATTTTCCTCCAATTGGCGGTGGAGGGACTGCCTGCGTTTTATCGGACTGGTCAAGTTGGCGTCCTCGTTGATCCTTTCCTGGGGGGTGATTTGTCCTGGCTGTGCCGGGCAGACGGTCGGGATTGACCCGGGGCCATAACCTGCCTGGTTTTGCCTATCCGTTTCGTTCCGGATGAAAGGTTGGCTTGACTCGAACCGGTTCTTGGCCTACTTAATATGTACGGTTCAGGGCGTCGAGCAAAACCGACCTGTCCGGGTCCACCCTGGACTTTGGAACACCCGGACGATAGGTCCTGTTAGTGATATTAGGTATTTATCCTGGCCGATCCGGCGGGGATGCCGGGACACATTATTGGTATCGTCAGGTAACCCGCAAATACTTGAACCCGTGAATGATCCGGCACTTTTAAGCGCGTTGTTGGAACTGGCCGAGCAGGTCGGTCTGGAGGTCCGCCAGGTCCCCCTGGGCGGGGAAGGCGGCGGTCTGTGCCGGCTGCGCGGTAAAAATATCCTTTTCGTGGATCAGTCGGCGGTTCCGGCCGAACAGGTGGCCCGCACGGCAGCGGCCCTGGCCGGTCTGGATGAGCTGGAGGATCGCTACCTGGTTCCCCAGGTCCGCCGGGAATTGGAAAAATATCGCCCCCCGGGCGATTCGTGAGGGATTTGCCATGGATTTGGCGGGCAAAAAGGCGGCGGTGCTAGTCGAGCAGATGTACCAGGAGTTGGAAGTCTGGTATCCGTATTACCGGCTACGGGAGGCCGGCGTCCAGGTGGATCTGGTAGGACCAGAGGCGGGCGTTACCTATCCCTCCAAGCTGGGCTACCCGGCGCGTGCCGACCGGGCGGCCGGTCGGGTTTCGGCGCAGCAATATGACGCGATCGTGATCCCAGGCGGCTATGCCCCCGATTATATGCGCCGCTGCCAGGCGATGATCGATTTTGCCCAGGCGGCGGTGGATGCCCGTCTGCCGATCGCCGCGATCTGCCACGGCCCCTGGCTGTTGTGCAGTACCAGCGGCCTGCGGGGCCGGCGGGCGACCTGTTTTATGGCTATCCGGGACGACGTCCGCAATGCCGGGGCCGAATACCTGGATGCCGAGTGCGTCGTCGATGGCAATCTGATCACCGCCCGGAAACCGGACGACCTGCCGGCCTTTTGCCGGGCCCTGCTGGCCGCCCTGGCCGGACCAGGCGGGCCGGGCGAATAACGGCCCTGGACGAACGGGGCTTGGCGTGGTATATAGGAGTCGCCGGAAGACCGGTTTCCCGAGCGGGCGATATACGAAACGACAGGTGCACAATGGATAAAAAATCACAAGAAGCGGTTCCCGCCAGCGACATACTGATCGTGGACGACAACGCCCAGAACGCCGAGCTGTTGGAGGCCTACCTGGAGCCGCTGGAAGGGACGGTCCGGATCGCCTCGGACGGCCAGGAGGCGCTCGACCAAGTCGAAAAAAAACACCCGGACATCATCCTGCTGGATATCATGATGCCCCGGATGAGCGGCTTTGAGGTGTGCCGCCGGCTCAAGAGCCAGCCGGAGACCCGGGATATCCCCATCGTGATCGTTACGGCGCTGAACGAACTGGCGGACGTCGAGCGGGGGGTGGACAGCGGCGCGGACGATTTTCTCAGCAAGCCGATCAACAAGCTCGAACTGCTCACGCGGGTCAAGAGCCTGCTGCGGGTCCGCCACCTGAAGAGCGAGCTGGAGCGAACGCTTTCCTATCTGGCCGAGATCGAGGGAGAGGAAAAGCGCTATATTGACTCCTAACCCGCGTTTCTCATCAGGTTTTACGGACCGCCGGAATGCACGGTGATCCGTTATTGGATTATAACGTCGAACGGTGATTCCGGTTTGAAGCAGCTTGCGGCGGCTTGTTCCGCGCCGCGAGAGATTGGGACAGGATGATGAACAAACGACTCCTCGGATCGGTGCTTCTGGCCTGGTTGGTTCTACCGTGGATGCCGGGGACTCTTGGTGCCCAGGAGGAGCCGAGCCAGAAGCCCCCGGCGGCCCCGGCGGCGGCGCCCTGGACGGCGCAGCCGGAGGAACTCTACCGCCGGCCGGGCGAACTGGCGGTGCGTCTGGCCAACGGCATGGTGGCCATCGTCAAGGAAAACAAGGTCGCCCCGGTGGCGGAGATCCGCATGTACGTCCGCACCGGCAGCATCTACGAGCAGGAGTACCTGGGCGCCGGGTTGAGTCATCTGTTCGAGCATCTGCTGGTCGGCGGCCAGACGAAGACCCGCACGGAGGCGGACTCGCTCAACCTGCTGCAGCAGATCGGGGCGCAGTGGAACGCCTATACGACCAAGGATCATACCTGCTACCACATGACGGTGCCGGCCCGTCATATCGGTACGGCCCTGAACCTGATCGCCGATTGGGTGACCCGGCCGGCCTTTCCCCCGGAGGCATTCGAGCGGGAGTGGGGCGTGGTGCAGCGGGAGCTGGAGATGTATTACAGCAATCCCGATTTTCAGCTCTCCACCCTGCTGGCCGACCTGCGCTACCGGGAGCATCCGGCCCGCTATCCCGTGATCGGGTATCAACCGATCCTGCAAACGCTCACCCGCCAGGACGTCCTGTCATATTATCAGCGGATGTACGTTCCGGATCGAACCGTGCTGTGCATCGTCGGTGACATCAACGCCGAGGGGATGCTGCAGGCGGTCCAGAAGGAGTTCGCCGATTTTTCCCGCCGGCCGGTGGCCGCGATCGTCCTGCCGGCCGAGCCGGCGGTCCTGGCGCCGCGGGAGATGGTCAAGGTAATGCCCTCCATGCAGGGCCCGGTCAAGATGGTGTTGGGATTTCCCTCGATCAAGCTGGAGGACGCGGACCTGTATCCGCTGGACACGCTGGCGGCGATACTGGGTTCGGGCCAGAACAGCCGTCTCTACCAGGCGCTGCACGAGAAGGAGCAGTTGGTACTATCGATCAGCGCCTACAGCGACACGCCCGCCTGGGCCGAAGGGACCTTCGCGATCGTCTGTGAGCTGGCGGGCGAGCAGGTGGCCCCGGCGCAGGCGGCGATCTGGCGGGAGATGGAACGCATCCAGACCGAGCCGGTGCAGCCGGAGGAACTGGCCCGGGTGAAAAAACAACTACAGGTCGATCACGTCCGTGCCAACCAGACGGCCGAACAACAGGCCGCCAGCCTGGGCCAGGATTACCTGGCGACCGGAGATCCGCATTTCTCCGAGGCCTACGTTGATAGGATCCAGCAAGTGACTGCCGAGCAGGTGCAGCTGGCGGCGCGAAAATATCTGCGGGCGGATCGGCAGATCCGCCTGATCGTCACGCCGCGCCCGCTGCCGGCGGCCGGTACGAAGGCCGCCGAGCCGAGCGTCGCCGGGGCGATCAAGAAAATCACCCTGGACAACGGCCTGCGGGTGTTGATCAAGCGGAATCCCTCGGTGCCGCTGGTCGACGTCCGCCTGTTTATCCTGGGCGGCCTGATGCAGGAGACCGACGAGAACAACGGCATATCCAACCTGATGGCTCAACTGAGCACCAAGGGCACCCGGCAGTAC
>JAFGFX010000189.1 GCA_016930855.1 Sedimentisphaerales bacterium
CCCGACGGGTGCTGGAGACCACGATCCGCCATACGCCCGTCCGTTTCATCATCCTGGAAGAGGACCAACGCCGCATCCTGCAGGTCCAAGCCATCCCCTGCCAGCCGGGGCCGGCGGATGCCAACGAACGAATACATGGCGAGGGACGCAATGTGTACCGGCAAAAGGTCTCCGCGCTGTTGGACGGCCCGAACGGCCGGATCGCCGCCCGGAGCAGCGCCGCGGAGATCGTGCTCGGCGCCGGCGAGCAGATCCTGATCGTAGGCATGCAGCCCCCCCCGAATCCCGAAGGCGCCAAGCGGCCCCTGCAGGGCCTGCTGTTGACGGTGTTTGTGGCGCTTCTGTTCGTGCTGGCCAGTCTGGCCGCCTGGATCATGGCGATCCGCGGCCGCCTGTTGACCGAGCAGCTCAAGGCGGAACGGACCCGCCGCGCCCACCTGGAGGAACTGGGGCTGGCCGCCGCCGGCCTGGCCCATGAGACCAAGAATCCGCTGGGTATCATCTCGGGCCTCGCCCAGCAGATCCTGGCCGATCCCGCCGAGCCCCAGAATCGCCGGACGATGGTCGAACACATCCTGGACGAGGTGGACAAGGCCACCGCCCGACTGGGCAACTTCATGGCCTTCGCCCGCCAGCGCCGGGCGACCATCCGGCCGGTCAACGCCCGCGAGCTGGGCCTCAAGATGGCGGCGATCCTGCGCCCCGATTTCGACGCGGCCGGTGTGAAACTGACGGTGGACTGCCCGACGATCTCGATCCTGGCCGACGCCGAGATGTTGCGGCAGATCCTCATGAATCTGCTGCTCAACAGCCTGCACGCCAGCCCGGCGGGCACCACCGTGACGGTCCGCCTGGAGAAACGGGCGGATCAGGCGGTGCTGACCGTCGCGGACCAGGGTGGCGGCATCCCGCCGGAGCTGCTGGCGAACATCTTCAAGCCCTATGTCGCCGGCAGTGCCAACGGCCACGGCCTGGGACTGGCCATCGTCAAGCGGTTCATCGAGGAGCACGACTGGACCATCCAGGCCGATTCCCTCCCCGGCCGGGGCACGACGGTGACGATCGCGCAGATAACGTTGTCCGCCCACCCGGAGCAACCCGAATGAGCCAATGCATTTTGGTCGTGGATGACGAGATCCGCTATCGCCAGCTCTATGTCCAGACGCTGGCCGCGGCGGGTTTCGAGACGCTGACCGCCGGTTCCACCGAGGAGGCGCTGGCCCTCATCGAAAGCCGCCGGCCGGCCCTGGTCGTCAGCGACGTCCGCATGCCCGGCGCCGACGGGATCGTGCTGCTGCGGATCGCCCGCGACAAACACCCCGCCCTGCCCTTCCTGCTGGTGACCGCCTACGCGGACGTGCACGGCGCGGTCGAGGCCATGAAGCTCGGCGCCGTCGATTACCTGCCCAAGCCGGTGGACCTGGACGAGCTGCTGGCGGCCGTCCGCGATGCCCTGGGCGTTCAGACCCCGACCGGTGAGCCGGGCATTCCCCCCGAGGCGATGAAAAACATCGTGGCCGAGAGCCCCGCCATGCGGGCGGTGCTGCGGGACGCCTACCGCGTCGCCCGCAGCGACGCCAACGTCCTGCTCGTCGGGGAAAGCGGCAGCGGCAAGGAGGTGCTGGCGGTCTTCATCCACCGGAACAGCGCCCGGCACCACCAATCGCTGGTCGCGGTCAACTGCGCCGCCATCCCGGCGGCGCTGCTGGCCAGCGAGCTGTTCGGCCATGAGAGGGGCGCCTTTACCGGCGCGGTGGAGAAACGGCGGGGACGCTTCCGTGAGGCGGACGGCGGGACCCTGTTCCTGGACGAGATCGGCGAGATGCCCACCGATCTGCAGGCGGCCCTGCTGCGGGCCATCGAGTCCGGCCGCATCCGACCCGTCGGCGGCGACCGCGAGATCGAGGTGGACTACCGCCTGATCGCGGCCACCAACCGCGATCTCCGGGACGACGTGCATCGGGGCCGCTTCCGGCAGGATCTATACTACCGACTGAATGTCATTACCATCGAGATCCCGCCCCTGCGGCAGCGCCCGGACGACATCCTGCCGCTGGCCCGCTTCTTTCTGCGGTCAGAGCCCTCCCCAGGCAAGCGACTGTCCCGCGCGGCCGTCCGGGCGCTAAGAGCCCACAACTGGCCCGGCAATGTCCGTGAACTGGCCAACGCCATGGAGCACGCCCGGCTGCTCTGCCAGACGGACCTGATCCTTCCGGAACATCTGCCGCCCGTCATCCGCGAGGCGGCCGCCCGCGGCCTGGCAGAGCGATCCCAAACAACACCCGACAAGCCCGACGAGCCGACCGGGCCGGCCGAGCCGGCCGAGCCGACGAGTTTGGAAGAAAGCGAACTGAAGACCATCCGCCGGGCCCTGGCCCAAACCGGCGGCAACCGCACCCGGGCCGCGGCGATCCTGGGCATCACCCGGCGCGGACTGATCTACAAGCTCAAACGCCTGGGCATGGACTGACGCACGGCGCATTTTCGGCACTTTCGCCCCGGCCGCATTCCATCCTTTCCGCATCCGCATTCGCCCGCAACGAACGGATCCGATACATATTTTCATGTGAACGATTTTCACGGCGCCGCGCTGCCGTGAAAACTTTTCACACCGGCAGCGATTATTTTTCCTCTGCCGCCACCCGGCCGTGATGCCCACCGGGGCGAGCGGGGGGCCTCGGTCTTCGTCAGGGTTCAACCGCCCAGGTGGCATGCGCTTTGCATATCGTCCGGGTGACAAGGGGCTCACCGGCCGCCGTTTGGGCGTATCCGGTTTGCCAATACCTAATATGGACAAATAGAGGTTCCTGATGAAACGCTGGATCAAACGAATCGTGATTTGTCTGATTGTCTTGTCGATCCTCGGCGCCGCCGCGGGCTGGTACTTCCACGGCAACCACGACGAAGTGCTGACCTTCAAAACCGCCAAGGTGACCCGCGGCAGCGTGCTGGTGTCGATCTCGGCATCCGGCACCCTGGAACCGGAAGAGGTCATCGATGTCGGGGCCCAGATCGCCGGCCAGATCCGCACCCTCGGCACGGACCGCGACGGCCAGACGGTCGATTTTCGCTCCGTCGTCGAGGCCGGCGCCGTCCTGGCCCGGATCGACGATTCGGTTTACCAGGCGGAACTGGTCGAGGCCACCGCCCAGCTCCAGCAGGCCGAGGCGTCACTCAAAGGCGCCCAGGCGGATCTGCTCCAGTTGCAGGCCCGGCACGATCAGGCCCAGCGGGATTGGCAGCGGGCCCAGAAGATCGGGTCCTCCGAGGCGCTGGCCCAGAGCAGTTACGACTCCTACGAGGCCGCCTACAAAATCGCGGTGGCCAACATCGCCGTCGGCGAGGCGGCCATCGCCAAGGCCCAGGCCGCCATCAGCCAGGCCCAGGCCGGATTGGAACGGGCCAAGAGAAACCTGGGCTACTGCACCATCGTTTCACCGGTCGACGGCGTGATCATCGACCGCCGGGTCAGCATCGGCCAGACCGTCGTGGCAGGCCTCAACGCGCCCAGCCTGTTCCTGATCGCCAAGGATCTCCGGCGGATGCAGGTGTGGGTGGCCGTCAACGAGGCGGACATCGCCCGGATCCACCCGAAGCAGGCGGTGACCTTCACCGTCGATGCCCTTCCCGACGAAACCTTCCACGGCGAGGTCATCAAGGTCCGTCTGAACGCCTCGATGACCCAGAACGTGGTCACCTATATCGTGGAGATCGCCACGGACAACGACAGCGGCCGGCTGTTGCCCTACCTTACCGCCAATGTCCAGTTCGAGGTTGACCGCCGCGACGACGTTTTTCTGGTTCCCGCCGCCAGCCTCCACTGGACGCCGACCATCGACCAGGTCGCCCCGGAATACCGCCAGGACGAACAGGCCCCGGCCGCCGGCCAACCGCCGGTGGATCAACCCTCAGCCGATCGGGCGACAGCCGGTCAACCGGCATCAGATCAGACGCCGGTGGATCAGACCGCCGACGGCGGCAACCACGATCTGAAACCGGCGATCCTGTGGATTGCCCAGGGCCGATACGTTCGTCCGATAGCGGTCCTGGCGGGCCTAAGCGACGGGACGGTCACCCAGGTGATCGGCGAGGGCCTTAGCGAGGGACTGGAGGTCGTCACGGGCACCCAGAGCGCCGCGGCCGCGGCCAGCCAGACGGACGTCAGCAATCCCTTTACGCCCAAACTGCCCAAGCCGCCTGGCAAGGGCGGACCGCCGCCGGCATAATACTGCGACATGATGCGATACATGCGCAATCCGGGCAGCGAGGAACCGGCGATGGCATTTATAACCCTGTGTGACATCCATAAAACCTACCATATGGGCGAGATCGACGTGCCCGTTCTCAAGGGGGTATCCCTGACGATCGAGCGGGGGGAATTCGTGGCCCTGATGGGGGCATCCGGATCGGGCAAGACCACCTTGATGAACATCCTGGGCTGTCTCGATCGGCCCACCCGCGGCCAATACTGGCTGGAGGGCGTCGATATCTCGCGGTTCTCGGCCGACCGCCGGGCCCTTATCCGCAACCGCAAGCTGGGATTCGTCTTCCAGAGCTTCAACCTGCTGGCCCGCACCAGCGCCCTGGACAACGTCGCCATGCCGCTAAGCTACACCGCCGAGCATCTCTCCGATCGGCAGGCCCGCCGTCGGGCCGAAGAGATGCTCATCCGAGTGGGCCTGGCCGGCCGACTGCACCATGAGCCGACGCAGATCTCCGGCGGCGAACAGCAGCGAGTGGCGATCGCCCGGGCCCTGATCAACAAGCCCCCCATCCTGCTGGCGGACGAACCGACCGGCAACCTGGATTCCCACACCAGCCAGGAAATCCTGGCGATGTTCCGGCAGCTCAATCGCCAGGACGAAATTACCATCGTTTTGGTCACGCACGAGGCGGATGTGGCCCTCTATGCCAACCGCGTTATCCACATCCGTGACGGCCTGATTCTGGACGGCGTCCCGGAATTGCCGAGACGTCCGGCCGTCGGGGCCGCCAAGGCAGATACCGTCGGGGGCAATACCGGGGGGGGCGTGCCATGAAGATCTACCGCACCTTTCGCACGGCCCTGAAGGCCCTGCGCCGCAACCCGATGCGGGCCATGCTGACCACCCTCGGCATCGTCATCGGCATCGGGGCCGTCATCGCCATGATGGAGATCGGCTCGGGCTCCTCCGCCTCGCTTCAAAAGAGCATCGCCAGCATGGGCGCCAACGTGCTGCTGGTGATACCGGGCTCGAGTTCCACCAGCGGGGCAAGCCAGGGCACCGGCAGCGTGGCCACCCTGACGCCGAGCGATTGTGCGGCCCTTGCCCAAGGGTGTTTGGCCCTGCGGGCGGTGGCCCCGATGGTCCGCGCCCGGACCCAGGTGATCTACGGCAACCGCAACTGGGTACCCGGCCAGATGTTCGGCACAACCGCGGCGTTTTTGGAGATCCGCGACTGGACCCAACTGGCGGCCGGGCGGGCCTTCAGCGACCACGACGTCCTGGCCTCCAGCCATGTCTGCCTCCTGGGCCAGACCATCGTCCGGGAGTTGTTCGAGGGCCAATCCCCCCTCGGCAAGGAGATCCGCGTCAATAACGTGCCTCTGCGGGTGGTGGGCGTCCTAGGCCGCAAGGGCGCCAACATGATGGGAATGGACCAGGACGACGTCCTGATCGCGCCCTGGACGGTGGTCAAGTACCGGATTGCCGGCTCGACATTGACCTCGACCAATCAAAGCGCCAGCTCCACCTCGAGCAACTCAACGAGCACGCTGAGCAGCCTCTATCCCAGCAATCCGCCCGAACTCTATCCCGACCGGTCGGAGACCCAGACCCAGAACAGCCCCATGCTGGTGCGCTTCGGCAGCGTGGATTCGATCATGGCCGCCGCCACCAGTTCCGGGCAGATCCCCACGGCCATAAAGCAGATGACCGAGATCCTGCGCCGCCAGCACAATCTCCGGGAGGGCAAGGAGGACGATTTCGAGATCCGCGACATGGCCGAGATGACCAACACCCTCTCGAGCACCACGAAACTCATGAGCAACCTGCTGCTGTGCGTGGCCCTGATCTCGCTGGTGGTCGGCGGCGTGGGGATCATGAACATCATGCTGGTCTCCGTGACGGAGCGGATCCGGGAGATCGGCCTGCGGATGGCGGTGGGCGCCCGGGCCCGCGACATCCTGCGGCAGTTCCTGGCCGAGGCGGTCCTGTTGTGCCTGGCCGGCGGGGGCATGGGCATCCTGCTGGGCCACGGGGGCTCGTCGCTGGTCCGGATAGTCCTGCGCTGGCCGGTCCAGACCTCGCCGACCGCCATCGCGGCGGCCGTGCTCGTTTCCGCCAGCGTGGGCATGGTGTTTGGCTTCTACCCGGCCTGGAAGGCGTCTAGGCTCGATCCGATCGAGGCCCTGCGCTACGAATGAACCGGATGAATCCTTCGAAAGCGATCACGCAATGCACGATAAACCAAGAGATGTGGATATGATCAAGCCGTTTATTCTATCGAGGGGCCGTCTGGCATCCGTCAGGTATATCATTTTGTTTCTATATCTGGCGGGAATTTCCGGTTGTACGGTCGGCCCCGATTTTGTACCACTGACGCCGGACGTTCCGGCCGGGTGGTCGTCCTCCCGTCAGGCGGCGCCGGTGGACGCCGGCGCCACCAGCGCGGAGGACCTCAAGTGCTGGTGGACCCTGTTCAACGACCCGGTGCTGACCGGTCTGGTGGAAGAGGCCTTCCGGTCGAATCTCGATCTGCAGATCGCCGCCGCGCGGATCCGCCAGGCGCGGGCCAGCCGGGCCATGGCGGCATCCGGCCTGGGGCCGACCGTGGATGTCTCGGGCTCCTACCGGCGCAGTCAGACCGGCGGCTCCCAGAATCCCACCGTCAACCAATACCAGGCCGGTTTTGATGCCGGCTGGGAGATCGATATCTTCGGCGGCGTGCGGCGCGAGTGGGAGGCCGCCGATGCCGAGCTGCAATCCGCCGTCGAGAACCAGCGGGACGTACGGATAACGCTGGCGGCCGAGGTCGCCCGCAACTACATCGAACTGCGCACCTACCAGCAGCGGATCGCCATCGCCGAAAAGAACCTCGAGGCCCAGAAACACAGCGCCAAACTCACCGTCCAGCGGTTCGACGGCGGCCTGGTCAGCGGCCTGGACGTGGCCAACGCCGACGCCCAGGTCGCCACCACGGCGGCCCAGATTCCCCTGCTGGAATCGTCCGCCCGCCAGACGATCCATGCCCTGAGCGTTCTGCTCGACCGCCCCATCGAGCCGTTGGTGCAGGAATTGTCGCCGGCGTCCGAGATTCCGCTGGCCCCGCCCGCCGTGCCGGTCGGGATCCCGTCCGACCTGCTGCGTCGGCGGCCGGACATCCGCGGCGCGGAGGCCGACATCCACGCCGCCACCGCCCGCATCGGCGTGGCCACGGCCGATCTGTTTCCCCAGTTCAGCATCGGCGGCTCGCTCGGCTGGCAGGCCAGCCGGGCCGATCCCTGGTTTACCTCCATGAGCCGTTTCTGGTCGCTGGGCCCCTCGGTAAGCTGGCGGGTATTCGAGACCGGCCGGACGCTGTCCAACATCGAATTGCAAAAAGCGCTCGAGGACCAGGCGCTGCTGACCTACCGCCAAACGGTGCTCACGACCATTCGGGAGGTGGAGGACGCCCTTACGGCGTCCGCGCGGGAGCAGGAGTACCGCCAAGCACTGCTCCAGGCCGTCTCGGCCAACCGCAAGGCGGCCGACCTGGCCACGAAGCTGTACGTCGGGGGCGATACGGACTTCCTGAACGTGCTCAGCGCCCAGCGGTCGCTGTATTCCTCGCAGGATGCCCTCGTTCAAAGTACCGGCGCGATCTCCCTGGATCTGGTCAGCCTGTACAAGGCCCTGGGTGGAGGCTGGCAAGACCTCTAACCCCCATAGCGCAAACGTCGCCGTGCGGAGGTTCAAGACGCCTGGTTCGACCTGAGGAGCACGCCTCAACAGACACCTTACCTGGCAACAAAGGAGCAAGAACATACAGATATCCTGCCTGGTGACAAACGAGAAAGTGAATTGACATGAAATCGCCGAATGTTCCGAACAGCCACGGTAACGGACCACGGCCGGACCCGGCCGGCGGTCCGCAGACCTGTACGTGCAACGGGCCCGATACGGCGCCGCGGATTTCGCTGCCCTTCGGCCCGGGCGATCCCCTGAGCCTGCTGATCCAGGAGCTAAGCCTGCATGCCTTTGTGGCCCGACCCAGCCGCCTGACCGCCCCCTGGGGCATCGCCGCCCCCGCCACCAGTTGCAGTTTTTACGCCGTGCGGCAGGGTCGATGCCTGATCGAAATAGACGGCCACGACGAAGCGGTGTCGTTGACGGAAGGGGATTTGATCGTCCTGCCCCGCTGCACGGCGCGGGTGCTGCGCGACAGCCGCGATAGCGAGGCGACTTCCATCTATTCGATCCTGTCGGGACTGGACATCAGCCGGCATCCGGGAATGGAGTACGGCGGGGGCGGCGCCGCGACCACCCTGATCTTCGGCGGTTTTATTTTCGATCACAACCTGACCTATCCGTTCCTGGACGCCCTGCCCGATTATATCCTCCTGTCCGGCCGGTCGGGCCAGACGCAGCCCTGGCTGAACGAAATCCTGGCCCTGATCGATGACGAAACCCACCACCGCTGTGACGGATCCCAGGCGATCGTCAATAACCTGGTGGGGGTGATCCTGGTGCGGGCGATACGTCACTACCTGTCGGAACTGGCCCGGACCGCGGACCGCGATCTTTCCTTTTTGACCAATCCGGTCATTACCCCCGCCCTACGGCTCATCCACAGCCAGCCCCAGGCCGACTGGTCGGTGCAGTCGCTGGCGGACACGATCGGGATCTCCCGCTCGTCCTTCGCCGAGCACTTCAAGGAGGCCACCGGACGCTCGCCGATCGCCTACCTGTTCGCCTACCGCATGCAGAAGGCCACCGCCCTGCTGCAGCAAACGAATGAGGGCATGAAAACCATCGCCCAAAGACTGGGGTACGCCTCCGCGTCGGCCTTCAGCAACGCCTTCAAGCGCTGGGCGGGCGTTTCTCCCGGAAGGTACCGCCATCGGTTGAATTGCGCCGCTACGACCTGAGGAAGGTCAAATCCCGAACACTTGGCGGTTACCGATGCCGTTACTGGGTGCTGACGGGCACCCGACCTGAGACGGCCGGGTTAAGAACTCTTTGGATGCCCCCGATAACGCCCACCCTCCTTGGCTACAGCCGGCCTTGGACGGCCGGCTTGGAAAACCTGGGGTACTAGGATTCGAACCTAGACTAAATGATCCAGAGTCATTCGTGCTACCATTACACCATACCCCAGTACGCACGACCGGCCAAAGAATCCCCCACGATCAGGCCCCCTGCCGCATCCGGCAGGGCAGGCCGTCGCGCCTATAAACATAAGTCCTTTTCTTGCAAAGGCTTACCATTCTATGGCCGCTTTCGGATCCCCGGGCGGCCGCTGCAATAATATATCCCAAGGCCGTGAAAGTCTCAATAGTTAATCTGTACGATTTGCCGGAGTTTTACATCCCCGGCCGGCCAAGGAGCCCCATATCCCTTCGGGTGTCCATCAAAACGATTGAGCCGGTTACATCGGGCCATGACAAAGCCAGGGCCAGGGATTTGTTTTAGCGCGGGACCGCCGAAAATCTCAGTCGGCGCAACGAGTTACGAAGAATCCCCCCTCGTCTGACCGGCGTCGATTCACGCCCGAGCGACAGCCGGCCCGCGCCCGCGGGCTTTGCCACCAAACCACAGGGCATATAAATCATTTCATGCAAAGAAATTATTGTTATAATACCGCCCGATGTCAGCGAACGCCCACGAAAGCCATTATCTACTTGACCCACCCCGCCGCGGCGCCCTATACTTGCCGCAATCATGGCATCCGCCCCGTCGGCCTCAGACGGCTGTCAACCGTATCCCGAGCAGGGGTGATGCACAAGTGTTTTTTGGATAACTGCTTATGATCATAGACAGCCACAGCCATATCTGGCCCAATCCTGAGTGTCTGGGTCGGGCCGAGCAATTATCCTGCCTGACGATCCCCAGGGTGGAACGGGCCCACGCCGATGCCCACCAGGCCTCGATGCATCCGGCCAGTATCAGTATCGTCCTGGGATTCGCCAGCCGGCTGCTGGCCGCCGAGATCCCCAATGCGTATATCGCCAAGTACCGCCGGGAAAATCCCCGGCACATCGTCGGATTTGCCGGGATCGATCCGACCGAGCGGCAGGCGGCCGAACAGCTCGAGCAGCTCCATACGGAGGAGGGCTTTTTGGGCTTTACCCTCAGTCCCGCCTGCCAGGGCATTCATCCCTGCGACACCCGGGCGATGCGGCTCTATGAACGGGCGCAGGAACTGCAGATGCCGGTCTACTTTTTATGCGGGATGACCCTGCCGGAGGCGGCCTGCCTGGAATACGCCCAGCCGCTGGCCCTGGACGAGGTGGCGCGGAGTTTTCCCCGCCTGAAAATCATCCTGTCCCACCTGGGCTTTCCCTGGGTCGAGCAGTTGATCAGCCTGCTGGCCAAGCATCCGAACGTCTATGCCGACGTGGCGGGATTGTCCCTGCGGCCCTGGCTGGCCTACCGCAGTCTGACCCTGGCGTACGAATGCGGGGTCATCGAGAAGCTGTTTTTCGCCAGTGATTTCCCCGTCGATACCGTCAAGAATGCCGTCGAATCCCTGTATAACCTGAACAAGATCACCCTGGATTCCGTGCTGCCGGCCGTGCCCCGCGAGCAGCTTCGGGGCATTGTGGAACGAGATACGCTGGAGATACTGGAACTGTCCCACCACGTCAAACCGGCCAAACCGACCGTGGGGGAACCAACATCCGTCTCGAACAAACCCTCGGCCAGGACGTGAGTTCCCGAGAACCGACCAGGAAGGACCATGCAGAAACAATCCATCCGCTCGAACGAACGACGGTCTGATTTGGCCCGGCTGCCTGCCGCCGGGAAATGCGTTTCGCTGGCCCTGGGGGCGGCTGCCTGCCTGGTATTTTGGTCCATGGCGGGCTGTTCCGACGGCCATTCCGGGCGGTTCCAATTCCAGATCCCTCAGTCCGACACCCAACGCGCCGGCCAGCGTCTGGAGCAGGATTTCCACCAGGGGTACTGCCGGCGGGAACCCGACGGACAACTCTACGCCATTTGGGTGGCCGATCCGCCGGGTGCGGTTCGGCGTGGGGACGAATCCCGCCCGGTGCGACAGATGCTGGTCATCCGCAGCTTCTGGCTGCCGGGGGGAAATCGCATGGTTTCCCGGCAAAGCGCCACCAATGTCAATCTGGAATATATCGTGGATATCGACGGGCAGATCGCCTGGTATCGGGGCAGCGGCTTCGCCCGGTTTGCCGGCAAACGTTCCGGGGGCGACCAGAAAGTGGATCTGACCAACTCGCTGCTGCAGATCCACCGTTCCAGCCCCACCTTTCCGATCACCTTCACACAGGTGCATCTGACCGGTTCGGCGCGGTGCACCTACGATCCGGCGAACGTCGGGCGATTCCAGGAGATCCTGGAAGAGAAAATCCGCCGGCTCCCGGAGCCGCGTCCGGGCGGGCCGCTCGGCGGATCATAGCAGGGTTGCCATCCGGCGCGACAGGCGGCCAGACGGCACCGGGGTTGTGAACCGCCGCCGGGTGGAGCGACACCCAACGCCAGCGAGGAAGACCAGCAACCATGTCGGACGCCACAAACGGTCGAGAGAACTGGGGGTCCCGTTCCGGATTCATCCTGGCGGCCATCGGATCGGCCGTGGGGCTCGGCAACGTCTGGCGGTTCCCCCACGAATGCTACAGCAACGGCGGTTCGGCGTTCCTGATCCCCTACATTATCGCCATGATCGTCATCGGCATCCCCCTGCTGATCATGGAATTCTCCCTGGGCCATCTGACCCAGCAGGCCGCGCCCAACGCCTTTGGCCGGGTGGGGCGGCGCTGGGAGTTCGTCGGCTGGTGGCCGATCGTGCTGAGCTTCATCATCGTGACCTACTACGCCGCCGTCCTGGCCTGGTGCCTGAGCTACCTGCTTTACAGCTTTACGGATCCCCTGCCCTGGGCCGGGGACGCCAAGGGCTTTTTCTTCAATGAATTCCTCCAGGACACCGAATCGCACCGGCTGGGAGGCGTGCGCTGGCCGATCCTGCTGAGCCTGGCCGTCATCTGGACGGGCATGTTTTTGTGCATCTTCAAAGGGGTGAGGCTGGTAAGCAAGATCGTCCTCTGGACGGTTCCGATCCCCTGGTTGATGCTGGTCATCCTGACCGTCCGCGGCTTGACGCTGGAAGGGGCCGTGCAGGGGCTGGAATACTACCTAGAGCCGAACTGGTCGGTGCTCAAGGAGCCGCACGTCTGGCGGGCCGCCTTCGGACAGGTGTTCTTTTCCATGACGATCGCCTTCGGCGTGATGGTGACCTACGCCAGTTTCCTGCATCGAAAAAGCGACCTGAACAACAACGCCCTCATCATCGGCCTGGCGGACCTGGCCACCAGCTTCATCGCCGGGATCGCCGTCTTTTCCACCCTGGGCGCCATGGCGTTTTCCCGGGGCGAGCCGGTTCACGAGGTCCTGGAATCCACCAAGTCCGTCGGCCTGGCGTTTGTGGCCTTTCCCAAGGCATTGGCGGCCCTGCCCCTGTCCAACGTGTTCTCGGTCATCTTCTTTGTCGCCCTGCTGCTGCTCGGCATCGATTCGGCGTTCTCGATCACCGAAGCCGCCCTGGCCAGCATGATGGACAAAACCGGCCGGAAACGGACGTCCATCCTCCTGCTGTTGTCGCTGGCCGGATTCGGCGTCGGATTGCTTTTCACGACCCGCGGGGGTCTGACCTGGCTGGACACCGTTGACGGCTTTGTCAACGAGGGCACCTGGGGGATCATGTTTGTCGGCCTGGTCGAGTGCCTGGTGCTGGGCTGGGCGTTCGACGTGGGCAAGCTGCGCCGCCATGCGAATAAGCACAGCGATTGGAAACTGGGGCGTTGGTGGGACTGGTCGATCCGCCTGATCATTCCGGTGATTCTGGCCGCGCTGGTCGCCTGGTCGCTGATCGGCGACATCCGGGGGCCGTCCCTGCGATTCGACGCGGCCGAATTGAAGGATCCCTCGCTGCTGGCCGCCCGCCTGCGCCGCAGTGACGATCCCCTGAGCGAATACCTCCGGCAGGGAGCTGGCCGCCAGACGCTGGACCAATTAAACGCGTACGACGATCCGAATCAACCGATCCCCAAGGGATTGAAGACGGCACTCGTCGACGAGCTCAACAAGGCGATTGAAGGACCCTGTCTGTATGAACCCGGGCGGTTCAAGAGGGTCAGACTGTCCGACGACACCCTCGCCCTGCTTGATCCGAAGGCCCAAGGGCAGGATCGGCTCCGGATCAACCGCTATCTCCTGCAGGATGCCTTTCCCGCCGAACTGAAGGCTACGGCGAACGTGGGCGGATTTCTCATCGATGCCCGCGGCCGCCTGATCGGGAAAAATGTGCTTGGCATGTGTCTGATGGGCATGGTATTTTTAGTGGCGGTGATACTGGGCCTCTGGCGGCCCCGCCGGACCGGTCAGATCGTCGAGTTTGACAGTTGACGCCTTCCGGCATCGGGCCGGCAAGGAGCTCCGGGATGCTTTTGGCGGAAATCGAATATAACGGGCAGCTTTCGGCGGCGGCCTACACCATCCTGACCGGCATGGTCCTGCTGATCCTGGGCGGCCTGTCGTGGTGTTTCTACCGGGCCTTGAAGGCGACCAACAGCAGCGGCGACGAGCAGTTGCCGGATGATGAATGATGCACCAGCGTAAACGTTTTACCGTGCTCGGGGCCGTCGTCCTGGCTTGCGCCCTGCTGGCCGGCGGCTGCGTCGAGCGGCTGATCACCGTGCGCAGCGAGCCGCCGGGCGCGATCGTCTGGCTCAACGGCGAGGAGATCGGCACCACCCCGATGTCGACCTCGTTCACCTGGTACGGTCAATACGAGGTGATCCTGCGCAAGTCGGGCTACGAGACCGTCAAGACCGCCCGGCGGGCGCCGGAGCCGTTTTATCAATGGCCGGGCGTGGACCTGGTCGCGGAATGCCTGCTGCCGTTCACCCTGACCGACCGGCACGAATGGGATTTCACCCTGATGCCGCAGACGCCGGCCGAGGCCGAGCAGTTGATCCAACGGGCCCGCATGCTGCAGGATCAAACCATCGGGGACCTCTAAGCCGGTTAGTTCACCTGCTCCAGGGGGGTCATTTCACGTCGTGTTGGCGCGGAGGCATGTCACTATAGCATCCACGGTGCGTTACGCACATTGGGCTGGATTGGCGACCTGAACAGTCTGTTTTACGCGGCCTGTCTTTCCGCATCAACGTCAACCGCCGTTCGGGCGTTATCCTGCCTCCCTTGGTTGGTCAAGTCGGCTCCAGCAGACGCCCTTGGCGCGCCCGCTCGTTCAGGGAGACTCGGGCTTGACCATGTCGGTGCTGCTGGGCTTGGCCTTCTCGATCTCGGTAATCAGCTTGCCCTGGCGCCAGATCCGCACGGTGCCGGTCGATTCGCTGATGGTGATGGCGATGCTCTTGGTGGCGGCGGTGATGGCGGCGGCGGCGGCATGCCGCGCTCCCAGCCCTTGGGGCAGTTCCTCCGGCACGAGCTTGGGCAGCAGATAGGTTCCCGCCGACACGATGGTGCCGGTGCCCTTGATCACAAAGGCGCCGTCGATCGAGGAAAATTCCTTCACGGTTTCCGTCATGGCGTCGTCGAGGATGTTGCGCTGCTGCTCCGGATAGCCCTTGAAGGGATTGATGATATTCTGCCGGGTATTCTCCAGGACATGCGCCGAGTCGCCCAGCACGAAAATGGCCCCGCTCGGCTTGCCCTCGCGGCCCTCCGCGGCCAGCTCCAGGGCCAGGTTCAGGACCCGCTCGAACACCGCCCGGCGGATGTGCTCGGTCAGCGGCGGCTGGTCCACGGACTGGAACATCTCGTACTCCCGGCCGACTTCCATGACGATCATGGTATCCAGCTTGCCCTGGCTCAGGCCCGTGAGAAACACGAAGCGGTCGCCGGGACGAAGAAGCCGCTTGGAAAAGGCCAGCATGACGGCCATCTTGATCTGACCGTTGCGGGTCAGTTGGATGGGCGGCACCCGGACCACTTTTTCGGTATAGTTCCGGGCCTGCTGATCACACGACTCGGAGCGGACGATCAGGATCACGGTGAAGGGGCCGTCAAACGGGATTTGCTGGAGCTCATCCGCATCGACCAGGCCGTCCACATAGAGCAGCATGGCCCGCAAGCGGCATTGTTGTACCACCTCCAGGCCGGCGTGCAACATCACCGCACTGAGGGAGGACGCCTGCGGCGGACCTTTGGCGGAGGCGCTCTTTTTCTCCGCCGGTTTGCGCCGGGGCTCTTTGCGGGACTCGGCCGGCAGGGCACCATCGTTGCTTTTGGATGCATTCTTTCGGGCCATCGCGATTGAACCTCCGGCGGGATATCTCGCTGGCCGGTTTCCCGGGTTATCTGGCACCGGAGCTGCCCGACCAAAGGCGCCCCGGGGCCGCTGCTGCCGCTACTGTCTCTACAGTTGCTCCGGCTGATTATCGGACGATCCGCCGCACGGCAGGTCGAAGAAGCGTTCGGCGTTGGCTGTGGTTATATCGGCCAGATCCGCGGTGGACATGTTCCGCAATTCGGCCAGGGTCTCGGCCACGTGCCACAGCAGGCTCGGTTCGTTGGGCCGCACGTTTCGTTTCGGCTCCGGCGACAGATACGGGCAATCGGTTTCGAGCATGATCCTCTCGAGCGGAGCGTAGCCGGCGGATTCCCGGCAGGCCACGGCATTGCGAAAGGTCAGGACGCCGGTAAACGAGAGAAAACCGCCCAGATCCAGCACCGGATCGGCTTGCTGCCTGCCTCCGCCGAAGCAATGGAACACCAGGGGGACATCGTCCGGCCTGCTTTCCTTGAGGATCGCCAGGCAATCCGCCAGCGCCTCGCGGCAATGGATCACGACCGGCAGGCGCAGCGCGCCGGCCAGTTCCAACTGCTCACAAAACACCCGCTGCTGACGCGGCCGCGGCGAATAGTCATAGTGGTAATCCAGGCCGATCTCGCCGATGGCCCGTACGCTCGGCGCCCGGGCCAGATCCCGCAGCTCCTGGAGATACCCGGCTTCGGCCCCCCGGGCCTCGTGCGGGTGGATGCCGACGGTGCAAAACACGCCTTCGTGTTCGCGCCCCAGCGCCACGCCGCGACGACTGTCCTCAAGGTCGGTGCCGATGGTGATCCAGGGCCAAACGCCCGCCTGACGCGCCCGGGCCAGGACGGCGTCGAGACAGTCGGCGTAGTCCTCCATCGTCAAATGCGTATGCGTATCGATGAGTCGGGCCGGACGGTTCATGCCGCCCAGCTTACGGGGTCGATCAGGGATGTCAAGAACGATTCACGGGGCCGAATCCGGCATCCCCGCCGGCGGAAGGGATTGGATCAGGTCTCGGATTCGTCCGGCAGGCGCGCCGGTGCGGTGTTTTCGCGCCGCAATTGCTCGAGCAGCGTCGTCAACTCGCTCTTGAGTTCGGGCGACAGCCGCGCATTGGGATTCTCCAGAATGGCCTGGACGATCCGGAGCGCCCGATCGCCCTGCCCCTGCCGGTGGTACAAACGGCCCAGTTCCAATACGCCGAGGCCGTAAAGCGGCTGGAGCCGCAGGGCTCGTTCGTAATAGTCGATCGCCGCCGGCGGGTTGCCGTCCTGGACCGCCAGCTCGGCACACATCACCAGGGTGGAAAACGAATAGGGATTGTTCCGCAGGGCCTGCTGCAATCCCCGCCGGGCCGCGTCCAGGTGTCGCTTCGCCTCAGCGGACCGGCCCAGCCGCCGCAGGGTGTTGCCCAGATTCAGATGCACGAGGGTCATATCGTAGATGCCGTCCGCCTGCTCGTTGTATTGCAGGGCCTGCCGGAAACACTCCACGGCCTGGGGCAACTGGTTTTGCCGGGTGCGGATGACGGCGATGTCGTTATTGACCATGACTGCCGTCGAGGGATTGGCATACAGCAGGTTCTGGTATTGGGCGATGCTCTGTTCGTAGAGCCCCCGCTGGCAGAGGGTTCTGGCCTGGCCCAGAAATCTCTCGGCCAGATCGTTGGTCCCGCTCTCCCTCGCCACGGGGGCCAGCAACTGCTCGACGGGGGCGTAATTGTCGGTGAGAATCAGATAGTTCGCCCGTCGCTTGAGTCGTTCCCGCTGGCCGGCGTCCAAAAACCACAACGGCAGATCCATGAGGTATTCCGCCAGCCACTGCTTGACCGGCAGGGGCTTTTTGGCCGCCACCAGCACAAACGTGGTGCGGGCCCACAACAACTGCTTGTCCTGCTCCCTGGCCAGCACCTCCAGGCAGGGAAAGGTCTGCTCCAGGGTCTGGATCAGGGCCCCCAGGAATTTGCCGGACTCGTACAGGTCGATGATGTTGACCAGGTACACTCCGTCGGGTGCGAGGGAATCGTATATTTTTTGGTTGAATTGCCGCGTGGTAAGTTGAAAGGGCACGTTGAAATGATTAATGGCATCTTCATAGATAATATCATATACTGGCGCCTCTTCGCCTTTCCGCCGGCGATGATCCAGTTCGTCGATATAATTCCGCCCGTCCAGGGTAATGGTCCGGATGGTGGTCTCCGGGGCGAGCCCGAACGCCTCCCGGGCCGCCCGCGTGACATCCGGATCGATCTCCGCGACATCCACCCGGCTGCCCGGCCAGTGCTGCTCGATGTAACGGGGAAACACGTAGCCGCCGCCGCCGATCGTCAGGGTGGACAACACCGGTTTGTTCCGGGCGATATGCGAGGTGAGGGCGCCGTAGATCCGGATATAGAAATACTGCAAATCCGACGGATCATCCATGTTGATGATGCTGTGATCGAGCTTGTCCTGGATAAAGGAGCGGATCTCCGGGTTGGTTTGTTTCCGCTTGACCTGAATGTGACAGTAGCGTCCCTCCTTGTCGTAGAGGATCTCGGGCGCCGCCGGCGGGCGCAGGCCCAGGGCGATTCCGATCGTTCGGGCAAATCCCCAGGGGCCGTAGGTTATCGCCAGCGCCAGCAGAAACAGGCCCATCCAGAGATACGCCCCCCCGAGCCGCCAATAATACAGCAGCGCCATGACCAGCAGCACCAGGGCCACCGCCAGGACGATCTGCGTGGTCCCCAGAACGGCGATGAGATAATAGCCGCAGGCGAAGGTTCCGGCGATGCTGCCAGCCGCCCCCCAGGCGTAGATATTGCCGACGGTCCGGCCCGGCGGCAATCCGTAATCCAGGGCCATCTTGGCCACGACCGGGCTGATGGTCCCCAGCAGCAGGGAAGGCAAAAAGAACACGATCCCCACGTGCAGAAAGGTCCGGGCCTGCCAGCTGAAATACCACAGAAATTCCCACTGGCCTGTCAGATGATTGGCGACGATCGTCGCCAGGCAGGACACGGAGGCCAGAATGAACAGGACCGCCAGGGATTTTCGTGACGTCGATTTGTCCGCGATGCGCCCCCCCAGGAAATTCCCGACGGTGATGCCCGCCAGCACCACCCCGATCACCGCGGTCCAGGTATACAGCGAGGAGCCCAGAAAGCGGGCGATCAGGCGGCTGGCCACCAGCTCCAGCACCATGATGCAAAAGCTGGAGATAAACACCGTGGCGTTGGGAATCCATAATGTTTTTGTCGGTCTTGCCTTCATGAGGTATCATGTCCCCAACCTTGCACGACATCACATCTGGATTGTTCCTTCTCCCCGCCTCATTGGATACATAGGTACGCCAACACCTCTGTCGGTCGCCGGGCAAAACCACCCTCGCTTGGTCCTATCGCCTCGATTTTATAGGACGCCCCCCCGGCGGCGCCCGCCGGATCAGACCGCGGGTGAAAACGCATGCGGCCAATGACGGCAGACCGTCTTTTTCCCTTCCCGGTGGACAATCACCACGTCGAACCGGCAGGGATAGTCTCCCAGACGGTGCCGGGCCAGGAAATGCCGCGCCGCCCGGGCGATGCGGCTCTGCTTGCGGACGTTGACCAGCTGCTCGCCCGCCACGAACGTTTCCCGCTGCAAGGCCTTCACCTCCACAAACACGATGGTCTGACCGTCCTGCATGATCAAGTCGATCTCGCCGCGCTCGGTGGCATAATTGCTCGTCCAGTGCCGATACCCCTGCTTTTGCAGGTATTTCCGGGCCAGCAGCTCACCTCTGCGTCCCCAGCGGTGAGATTGCGAGATCGACGTCGTATCCACACCAGCACCTCTTGGAGCCTCTCGCCCCGATCGACGCGGCTATTGGGATGTATCGGTCTTTTTGGCCTTCCCGACCCATTTTTCCCGCAGGCGGGTGGCCTTGCCGACCCGATCTCGCAGGAAATACAGCTTGCTGCGCCGGGTGAAGCCGGACCGCTTCACCTCGATGTCCACCACGTTGGGCGAATGGATCGGAAAGACGCGTTCCACGCCCTCGTTGTTGACGATCCGCCGGACGGTGAACGACTCGTTGATGCCGCGGCCCTTGCGGGCGATCACCGTTCCGTTGAACACCTGCACCCGCTCCCGCTCGCCTTCCACGATCTTGACGTGCACGTCCACCGTGTCGCCCACGCGAAAAGACGGCACCGTTTTCTTCAGTTGATTGGCGACCACCTGGTCCAACGCCTTCGTTGTCATCCTATAACTCCTACTGATGGCGAAGATTCGATGTTCGAATCATCGCCTGTTCCGCTATTTCCAAGGTTGTATCCCCGGGCCCGGCTCTGTTTGTTCCAAACCGCGCCAGGGGGGTACGCTTACCCCAGCAAATCCGGCCGGCGCTGCTGCGTGCGACGGAGGGCCTGCTGTTGGCGCCACTGCTGCACCTGCTGGTGGTTGCCGCTCAGCAGCACGTCCGGCACCTTCCAGCCGCGAAAGTCCGCCGGCCGGGTGTAGTGCGGATACTCCAGCAGGCCGGCGCTGAAGGAGTCCTCCTCGCTCGACTGATCGTCGCCCAACACGCCCGGCAGCAGGCGGGCCACGGCATCCGCCAGGACCATGGCGGCCAGTTCCCCCCCGCTGAGCACGTAATCCCCGATGGAAATCTCCATCGTGGCCAGGTGCTCGCGGATCCGCTCGTCGAATCCCTCGTAGCGGCCGGCCAGCAGCATCAACCGCCGGTGTTGGGCCAGCTGCCGCACGAGCGGTTGATCGAGCCGGCGGCCCTGGGGCGTCAACAGGATCACCTCGTCGAACGGCCCCCGCCGCCGCTGCACGTCCTCGACGGCGGCGAACACCGGCTCGCACATCATCACCATGCCCGCCCCGCCGCCGTAGGGGCTGTCATCCACGCTGCGATGCTTGTCACGGGCGTATTGGCGGATGTCCGTCAGGTGGATCTCGAGCAATCCCTTCTCCTGGGCCCGTTTCAGGATGGATCCGCCGCACACGCCGGTGAACATCTCGGCAAACAGGGTCAGAATATCTATCAGCATGGACCGTGGATCCTTTCGGGCCCCGCACGTCTCGGCGCCATCGGCGGCGTCTATGACGGGCTGGAGGCCATTTCACAACCTCGGTACCTGGCGATTCATGTAATGAAAACGCCAGTGTAGCCAGTTATGAAACAGCTTCTAGTTAGCCCGGAGGGCAATGCCCTGACGCTTGAGGATGTCCCGCACGGTCGGGGACGTTTGCGCCCCCTGGCTGAGCCAGTACTCGATCCGTTCCTTGATGAGCTTGATGTCCTGGGTTCCCTCCTTGGCGAGCGGATCGTAGTGGCCCAGTTCCTCGATCACCCGGCCGTCCCGCGGGCTGCGGCTATCCATGGCGCTGATGCGATAGAACGGCCGATGCCGACGACCCATCCGTTTCAGTCTGATTTTTACCACCGATGATTTCTCCTGTTCGGTTTTGCTCCGCCCGATCTACCGGCAGCGTTTTGCCCGGCTGGTGGCGGCTCGTTTTTTCGCCAGAATATATCCATTCACAAACAGGGCCACGTTCGCCTCGTTCGCGCCGGCGCGCCGAGCGATCTGGCGTATCTGTTCATCATTCAACTGCTCGGCGTATGTCTTTTCCGCCGGGGTCATTGCCTCCACCGCCCGGCGGAAATCTTCGTATTCTTCTTCGCTTGGCGCCGCCAGCATCGCCAGTTCCGCCGTCCCCCGCTCATCCCGGAACTGCTTGCGGTATCGCTCGCCGAAGGCATTGCCCCGGCCCCGGCCCACGCAGGCCAGATACTCGTCTATACTGTCGCATCCCTGGTCCATCGGCTGTGGCCCCCTCGTCGTATCCATTCTCAACGCCTCCGGCAAACTCAAGACGCCGCGGTCCCTCCCGCCGGAAGGCATAAACCACCTTCGATCCACCGGAACATGCGCCCCGGTTTGGCCCAAGGCGCCGTTCAAGACAAAGCCCTTATCGGCTCCGTTTCTTTTTTCGCCGGTCCACCCGCTTGCGCTTGGAGCGCTGCTTGATCTTCATGCCGGGCATCTTGCCGGAGAACAGATCCATGTTGGACAACTGCTTCATGGCCTTCATCCGGCCCATCATGCCCATGCCGCTCATGGCCTTCATCATCTGCCGCGACTGGTTGAAGGTCTTGACCAGGCTGGAGACGTCCTGGGGCTCGGTGCCGCTGCCGCGGGCGATCCGCCGCCGCCGCGAGCCGTCGATGATGTCCGGGTGGCGCCGTTCGTCCTTCGTCATCGAATGCACGATCGCCTCCATCTGGGCGATCTCCTTCTCGTCGATGTCCAGCCCGGCCATCTGGCTGCCCACGCCGGGGATCAGCTTGAGCATGTCCTTGATCCCGCCCATGTTGCGCATCGACTGCATCTGCTTGAGAAAATCGTCGAAGCTGAACTCCCCCTTGGCCATTTTCTGCTGCAGCTTGACGGCCTCCTGCTCGTCGAACTGCTCCTGGGCCTTCTCCACCAGCGTCACCACGTCGCCCATGCCCAGGATGCGGCTGGCCATCCGGTCGGGGTGAAACTCCTCCAACTGATCCAGCTTCTCGCCCACGCCCACGAACTTGATGGGCTTGCCGGTCACGGCCTTGACCGACAGGGCCGCCCCGCCGCGGGCGTCGCCGTCCAGCTTGGTCAGGATCACACCGTCGAGCTCCAGTTGGTCGTTGAACTCCTTGGCGCTGTTGACGGCATCCTGGCCGGTCATCGAGTCGCAGACCAGGAAGATCTGGTGCGGCTCGACGGCCTGGCACACCTGGCGGATCTCGGCCATCAGCTCCGCGTCGATGTGCAGCCGGCCGGCCGTATCCAGGATCACCACGTCCCGGCCGATCTCCTTCGCCTGGCGGATGCCGTTTCGCGCCACCTTGACGGGGTCCTTGCCGGCCTCGCTATAGACGGGGATGTTCAGCTGGGCACCCAGGGTCTCGAGCTGTTCAATCGCCGCCGGACGCTGCAGGTCATCGGCCACCAGCATCGGCTGCTTGCCCTTCTTGAGCAGCAGGCGGGCCAGTTTCGCCGCCGTGGTCGTCTTGCCGGAGCCCTGCAAGCCCGCCAGCAGGACGATCGTCGGGCCCGGCGAGACGTAAAAGATCTGGCTGTCCACCGGCCCCATCAGGTTGGTCAGCTCGTCGTTGACGATCTTGATCATCACTTGGCCGGGATGCAGGCTCTCGATCACCTTGGCCCCCAGCGCCGTCTCCACGACCTTGTCGCAGAACTGCCTGACGACCTGGTAGTTGACATCCGCCTCCAGCAGGGCGGTGCGGACCTGCCGCATGGCCTCGCGGATGTTCTTCTCCGTGATCCGGCCGCGGCCGCTGAGGCCGCGAAAAACGCTATTCAGTTTGCCGGTCAGAGAATCAAACAAACATAGTACTCCTTCACCGCCGGCTCGCCTCGGAGCCCGCGGTTCCTAATTCTTTGTCCAGGCAGAAGTTAGATCAATCTGCCTCGTATATAGAACCTGTTATGATAGGGATCTGGCCGCCGTTTTTCAATGAAAAAATTTGGATCACCCGCCCCTTGGCATTTAGGCATACCCGGGATCTGCCCCGCCGGCAGAAGCCGACAGATCCGCAAACACCTGGGCCAAGACTGCCGCGGACACTGGCGGCCGGATTTTTGCTTTCCTTTTAGCGACAGTCGTTTATAGTTGCATCCCGAATGCAGATTCGTTTTGCCTGATGGTATGTTTTTTCGCGGAAAGGAGTCGAGATCATGGCCCGGCAATCCCAAACCAGTCTGACCAATCAGACAAGCGCCCTTGAAACCGTACGAGCGGATCTGCTGGTCTTGGGGCTTTTTGCCAAAACGAGACGTTTGCCCGAGGCCTGGAAAAAACTCGATCAGGCGGCGAATGGCGCCATCGACCACCTGCTCAAGCTGGGGGATTTCCCGGCCAAGGCCCAGGAGACCGCTATCCTCTACCCCCAGGGCAAGCAGGCCGCCAAACGCCTGCTGCTGGTCGGCCTGGGCGACAAAAAATCCTTCGACTACAACGTCTTGCGGAAGGCGGCCGGCACGGCGGCGCGGATGGCCGTCAAGCTCTCGGCGGCCCGGATGGCCCTGGCCCTGCACAACCTGGCGCCCGATACGCTCAAACCGGAGCTCATCGGCCAGGCGCTGGCCGAAGGGGCGATCGTCGGGAATTTCGACTACCGGGACCACCTGCCCAAACAAGAAGACGGCTCCAGCGAGATAAACCATTTACGTGTCATCCTGATCGATCATCGCCCCGCCTTTTGCCGCCGGATGAACACCGGTAGCAAGGTGGGAGCCATACTCGGAGAGGCCCAGAACCTCAGCCGCTCCATCGACAACATGCCCGGCAACGAGATCAATCCGCCCAGCCTGGCCCGCCAGGCGCAAAAGGTGGCCCGCCAGTACGGGATTCGCTGCAAGGTCTTTGATGACAGGCAATTGGCCAAAATGAAAATGAACGCCCTCTTGGCGGTCGGCTCCGGATCGGCCTCCAAGCCGCGGCTGATCATGCTGGAATACAACGGCAGGCGGCCTGCCTCCGGCGGGCGACCCGACGCGGTGGTGGTCGGCAAGGCGATCACCTTCGACAGCGGCGGCATCAGCATCAAGCCGTCGGCCAATATGGAGGCCATGAAATTCGACAAATCCGGCGGCTGCAACGTGATCGGCATCCTGGCGGGCCTGGCCCGGCTCAAGCGGCCCCTCCACGTTGTCGGATTGATCCCGGCGGCGGAGAATCTGCCCAGCCATACCAGCTACCGGCCGGGCGACATCGTCCGCACCTACAGCGGCAAGACGGTGGAGATCCAGAACACCGACGCCGAGGGCCGCCTGATCCTCTGCGACGCCCTGCACTATGCGGCCCGGATGAGGCCCAAGGCGATCGTGGACATGGCCACCCTGACCGGGGCCTGCGTCGTGGCCCTGGGCCCGCATCACGCGGGCCTGTTCAGCAACCGCGACGAGCTCGGCCGGCAGATCCAAAAGGCCGCCGAGGGCAGTGGCGAGCCGGTCTGGCTGCTGCCCTGCGGTGCGGAATACCTCGAGCAGATGAAGAGCAAGATCGCCGACCTGAAGAACGTCAGCGGCCGCGAGGGCGGGGCGTGCACGGCGGCGGCCTTTCTGGGGGCCTTCGTCGAGGACGTGCCCTGGGCCCATATCGACATCGCCGCCGTGTCCGATACCGACAAGCCCCAGCCGTACCGGGCCATCGGCGCCACCGGCTTTGCCGTGCGGCTGGTGCTGGAATATTTACGAACCGTCTGACCCAACGGGACCACAGGATACAGGATGAAACCGAAACCGGAACCCAACGGCATCGACCTGGACCGCATCGAAAAGGCGGTCCGGGAAATCCTCTACGCCATCGGGGAGGACCCCGGCCGGGAGGGCATCAAGGACACCCCCGCCCGGATCGCCCGAATGTACGCCGAGCTGTTCAACGGGCCGAACGAGGATCCCCGGCGGCACCTGGAAAAGGTGTTCACCGAGAACTACGACGAGATCGTGCTCTTGAAGGACATCCCCTTCCACAGCATGTGCGAGCACCATCTGCTGCCGTTCATCGGCCAGGCCCACGTCGGATACATCCCGCGGGGAAAGGTGATCGGCGTCAGCAAGCTGGCCCGGATCGTCTCCAGCTTCGCCCGCCGGCCGCAGGTGCAGGAACGGCTGACCACCCAGATCGCCGAGTTCCTCATCCGGGAGATCGACGCCCAGGGCGTCGCCGTGGTGATGGAGGCCTCGCACACCTGCATGACCATCCGGGGGGTGAAAAAACCGGGCAGCATCATGGTGACCTCGGCGATGCTGGGCCGATTTCGCAGCGACGCCCGCAGCCGGGCCGAGATCATGAGCCTGATCCGTGACCGCTGATGCGCTACGCCCCTATCCGCGGCGCCGGCTGAATGAAAAATGGGGACCTCTAAAAATTGCTTTTAGAGCGAGAACGAGCGAGATGTTCGCCGGCAAGGCGAAGGCCTAAAATCGCCGCAGACGTAGCCTTAGCTACGTCGAGGACGAATTTTATGGCCGACAACGCAGCCGGAGGACATCGCAGCCGTTCGCAACCAAAATGAGTTTTTAGAGGTTCCCAAATTACTTTTTCATCTCCAGGTCGCCCGTCAGGCAATAGACCCCGCCCTTGTCCGTGGGGAATTCGACTTCCTTCTCGCCGTAGCGCACCGCGCAGGGATTGCCGGCCAGCGAGGTGATGCGGGTCTCCTGCAGTTCGCCGCCGCGCCATTGGATATCCACCGCGAAGCCGCCGCGGGCCCGCAGGCCGCTGACGCGGCCGTCCGGCCAGGCCTCGGGCAGCGCCACTAGCAGATCGATCTGGCCGGCATGGGACTGTAGCAGCATCTCGGCGATGCCCGCCGTCCCCCCGAAGTTGCCGTCGATCTGATACGGCGGGTGGGTGTCGAACAGGTTCGACAGCGTGGATTTTTGCAACAGCATCATCACGTTGTCGCCGGCCTGGGAGCCCTCCCGCAGCCGGGCCCAGAAATTGATGATCCAGGCGCGGCTCCAGCCGGTGTGCCCGCCGCCGTGGGCCAGGCGAAACTCGATCGACCGACGGGCGGCGGCCACCATCTGCGGCGTCTCCTGCCGGGTGTACTGGCGGCCCGGATGCAGGCCGAACAGGTGCGACAGATGGCGATGGCCGGGCTCGCCCTCCTTGAATTCCCGCGCCCATTCCAGCAGCCGCCCGTCCGAGCCGATCCTCGGGGCCGCCAGATTCGCCCGAGCGGCCTTGACCTGGGCCACAAACTCATCATCGATGCCCAGCGCCTCGGCCGCCTCGATGCAGTTGGTGAACGTATCCCAGACGATCTGCTGGTCCATCGAACAGCCCATCGACAGCGTGGCCTTCTGGCCGTCGGGGGCGATATAGACGTTTTCCGGCGAGGTGGACGGCCCCGAGACGAGCTTTCCGGTTTCGGGATCGACCACCAGCCAGTCGAGGAAAAACAGGGCCGCCTCCCTAAGGATCGGATAGGCCCGCCGCCGCAAAAACTCCCGGTCGCCGGTGAAGCGGTAATGCTCCATGAAATGCTGCGTGCACCAGGCGGCGCCCATCGGCCACATGCCGTACTGGACGTTGCCCAGCGGCGCGGTGAACCGCCAGGCGTCCGTGGTGTGATGGGCCGTAAAGCCGCGGCAGTGATAGACGTCCCGCGCCGTGGCGCGGCCGGCCCGCAGCAGGCCCTCGACGAAGGCGAAAAACGGCTCGTGACACTCGGACAGATTGGTCACCTCGGCCGGCCAGTAGTTCATCTGCAGATTGATGTTGATGTGGTAATCGCTGTTCCAGGGCGCCTCCAACTGATCGCACCAGATGCCCTGCAGGTTGGCCGGCAGATCCCCCGGCCGCGAGGAACTGATCAGCAGATACCGGCCGTACTGAAAATACAAGGCCACCAGGGCCGGGTCCGCGCCGCCGGCCTTGAGGGCCTCCAGGCGCTCGTCGGTCGGCCGGTCGGCGGCCGTCCAGCCGCCCAGATCAAGATGGACCCGCCGGAACAGCCGCTGATGCTCCTGGATATGCTCCCGCCGAAGCTGCTCATAGGGTTTCGCGGCCGCCGCGGCGAGTTGCCGGTCGCAGTCGGCCTGCCAATTGACCTGCCGGGGGGCATAGGGATTCGTTGGATTGTAATCCGTCGCCGCCGCCAGCAGCAGCGTCACCTCGTCGGCCTCCGCAATCCGCAGGATTTTATCCTGGACGGTAATGTGTCCCGCCTGGATCTGCGCCGCGAGGCGGCAGGCAAAATGCACGCCCTTTTGCTTGCCGTCGTGGGTGGCCTGGCCGGTCATTATTAGACGGTTGGGCGAGACCGCTGAAACCTCGAAATCCGCCGGCCGGTCCAGTGCCACGGTCAGCGACAAACTCTTGGGGCTATCCGCCGCCAGATGCACCACCAGGACCTGGTCCACCGGCGAGCTGAATACCTCCCGCACATAGGTGGTCTGGCCGATGGCGTAGCGGGTCGTGGCGATGGCCGTATCCAGGTCCAGTTGGCGGCGATAGCGGCCGGCCTCCTGCGGATGATCGAACAGCAGATGCAGATCCCCCAGCGTCTGGTAGCTGCGCGGCGAGATCCGCGGCGCCATCACCTGCCGCTGGACGAGGCTCTGGCCCTCGGCGTACTGGCCGGCGAAGAACAGCTTTCGGGCCTCGACCAGATGGGGATACGCCTCCAGGCGGTCTTCGGGCACCGGCGGGCCGGCCCAGACGGTATCCTCATTCAACTGGATCCGCTCCCGGCGGACCTGGCCGAACACCATCCCGCCCAATCGGCCGTTGCCCACCGGCAGGGCCTCGAGCCATTGGCCCGCCGGTTGACGGTACCAGAGCGTCAGCGCGTCGCCGGATGATTCCGGCGCCGACTGAGCCCGCGGATGCACACCGACTACACAGAAAAGGACCAGGATCCCAAGATACAACCGACGCCGGCTGCGATTCATGATCTTTCCTTTCGATGGATGGCTTTGTGTTCGCTGGGGTATCAAACCAGAAGGTTTGCCGGAAGATGTTGAAGGCGACTTGGCCACCGGTCACCATGGCGTCAGCATTACTCTCTGGGCCATGTTCCGAGATCTCAATAACGGCCCCTAGTCAAAATCCGCGGGCCAGTCGGGATGTCTTAGATGCTCGAACATCCGCGCGATCTGTTGGGCGGTGATCTTCGTCTCGGACAATTCCGGCAGGCGGTCCTCGGCGAAAAATTCCACGGCGCTGGTCTCCAGGGTCTCGGCCGCCCGCCCCCCGCAGATATCGCACCGGAAGAACAACTTGTACACGTGAAAGGCAAACGCCGGCCGATGGGGGTGCAGACTGCGATCGTACACGGCGAGCAGCTTTCGGGCCCGGACCTCGAAGCCGGATTCCTCGGCCGCCTCCCGCTGGACGCACTGGCGGGCGGATTCGCCCACGTCCGCCCAGCCGCCCGGCAGCGACCACTTGCCGTCGCTGCGCTCGCGGACCAGCAGAATCCGTTCCTGCCGGAAAATCACCGCCCGCACGTCCACCTTGGGCGTGGCGTAGCCGTCCTCGCGCCGATAGATCTCCAGCAACTCCGCCGCCGTCAGGTTTGACGCATCCGCGATCCACTCGACCGCGATTTGGCGGATCTGCTCGTACCGCTGGCGGTCATAGTCATCCCGCGTGTAGGCCAATCCGTTCTGCGCCAGCGCCGCCAGCCGTTTGGCCCTGATCAGCCATTGCGGTTCCATGGTTGTCTCTTTCCTCGTCCCCGGATCCGCCGTTTTTCTTTTGCGCCCGCCGCCGAGCCGCGAACCGGCCGCCCGATATCCCGGGTCAATGCAGGCTGCCGTCCAGGCGATACGTCTGGCCCGGCTGGGTCTGGAGGGTGACCACGGTTTCACCGTAACGCACCGCGCAGGGATTGCCCAACTGCGAATGAATGACCGCCTGGCTCAGGCGGCCGTCGCGCCATTCGATATCCAGGGTGAATCCCCCCCGCCCCCGCAGGCCCTTGACGCGGCCGGACGGCCAGGCCGAAGGCAATGCCG